>CAVCPW010000165.1:0-9448 GCA_963604075.1 Anaerovoracaceae bacterium
GTGTGTAAATGTGTACAAAATGCTGTACATAAAAGATCTGGACGAAGCGCATCAATTCCATTAAAGTAAGCTTTGGAAGCTTGACGGACAACACCTGGTCCAAAATCAACCAGATAAGCGCGCTTCCCGATAACAACTGCACAGGATGGGCCGCTTGCGTTAGGGCAGGCATTCGGTGTTCCTGTTCCGAGAAGAACAAGTTTTGTTTTCATATAATAAAAGAACTCCTTTCCTTTTTCATGAAAGTTATTATAATAGACTTGAAGATAAAAGACAAGAAATAATGAAAGATAAGAAATAATGAAAGACAGGAAATAATGAAAGACAAGAAATAATAAAAGACAAGAAATAATAAAATGTAAGAAACGGTAAAAAGCAAGAAACAATAAAAGACAAAGTACAGAAAGGAAACGCAAGAAAATATTATGAATAAAATTAACTACCAAAAACGTCTTGAGGAGACGATTGAAAAAGAGATAAAAGCCGGACATGTTCCGACCCTCTTTTTACATAGTTGTTGTGCGCCGTGCAGCAGCTACGTGTTAGAGTATCTGTCCAATTATTTTAAGATTACCATATTTTACTACAATCCCAATATCACAGAGGAGAGCGAGTATCGTAAGCGTGTCGCTGAGCAAGCGCGTCTTATTTCGGAATTAGATACGTTTTATCCGATTCAACTGGTTGAAGGAACGTATGAGCCACAGCGCTTTTACGAGATCACAAAGGGAATGGAGCAG
Source organism: Anaerovoracaceae bacterium (assembly GCA_963604075.1). GTDB lineage: Bacteria > Bacillota > Clostridia > Lachnospirales > Lachnospiraceae > Anthropogastromicrobium. The sequence continues at coordinate 741 of CAVCPW010000165.1, forward strand.
ATGGAGGAGGGCGGAGAGCGCTGCTTTGCCTGTTATAGGCTGCGCCTGGAAGAAGCTGCTAAGCTCGCAGCAGAGAAAGGCTTTGATTATGTCACAACGACACTTTCCATCAGTCCGATGAAAAATGCTGAAAAGTTAAATGAGATTGGCAAAGAAGTAGGAGAAAAATATAATATTGCATGGCTGTTTTCTGATTTTAAGAAAAAAAACGGCTACAAGCGCTCAGTTGAATTGTCAAAAGAGCATAATCTGTATCGCCAGAGCTACTGCGGCTGTGGCTACTCTAAAGCGCAGGCAAAGAGAGATGGACGTATTTGATATAAGAATATCCTATAACAAAATATAGGAAAATCAATTCTGCTATGTTGTTGACAGAAAAAAATAACATGGTATGATATAGTTCAAGCAGTTAAACTACTATGAGGGCTTGCACGTATGCATGTGGTATGGAGCGTTCACAAAATCATATGTCGCGAGGCTGGTAACTGCAAAATAATGTGTTCCTGTTGATGGGCGAGAACGATAGCCTTTTTTCAGGGAAAGAAAGGGTATGGTATGATTATGAGAAAACATCACATTTTTGCAGCAATGGCGACAGCAGCTGTTTTTTGCCTTGGAGTCAGCACATTTGCTTTTGCAGATGAGGAGCCTACATCAGGTGGAACATTTACCTATGCCAGAACAGATTCGACGACCTCTTTCGATCTTCATCAGGAGATTACTTCCAACAATGCATTTGCAATCGACAAAGTGTTTGAGACGTTGGTAGTCTTTGATAATGACGGAAATATTACAGATTGGCTAGCAGAAAGTCATGAAATCAGTGATGATGGTCTTGTCTATACATTTACACTGCGCGATGGTCTGAAGTTTAGCAACGGAACAGATGTGACTGCAGAGGATGTTAAGTTTTCAATTGAGCGTCATATTGAAGTGGGTGGTTCTCTTCCAATCGAGGCAGATGTGACTTCTGTAGAGGCCATAGATGATAAGACCGTACAGATTACACTTGGAACAGCATACACACCGTTCCTTTCAGAGCTTGCGAACTTCTCAAATGGAATTATACCGAAGGATTTTGGTGGAAAGACTGAGGAAGAATTTTTTAAGAATCCGGTCGGAACTGGTCCTTTTGTCGTATCTGAGTGGGATCCGTCGGGAGATCTGACTTTCGTAAAAAATGAGTATTATTGGCAGGAAGGCAAGCCATATTTGGATGAACTTGTCTACAAGGTAGTGGACGATGACAATCAGGCATTAAACCAGCTATTGGCAGGTGAGGTTGATGGAATTGAGAGTCTTTCTTTAAGCAATGCATCGACCGTTGATGGCAATGCAGAAACCAAAACAGCTACCAGCACCAGCTATAATGTAGAAGAATTATTTTTTAATACATTGGATGAGCATTTCAGTGATGAACATGTTCGCCGTGCACTGGCGATGGCAATCGACAGGGAATCACTGACGCAGGCGTTGACTTTTGGCTATGCAGAGGTGGCGAATACTGTTTTACCACGCGCTATTTTGTACCAGACAAACGATACCGTAAATGCACTTGATTATGATATTGATGCGGCAAAGGAAGAATTAGCGCAGTCTGCGTATCCGGATGGTTTTGACACCACGATTAGCATTGCATCCGGAGACAACACACGCCTTCAGGAGGCACAGATCATTCAGGCGGCAGGTGCACAGATCGGAATCAATATTGAGATTAACGCGCAGGAAACCTCCACATTCCGTTCTGATTTCCGTGAATTGAACTTTTCGATGATGCTCAACAGTGCAACAGCCGATTACCCGGATGCAAACTCTATTTTTTCATTCCAGGTTGATCCGGATGGATGGAGCAAGTGTTACTGGACATCATATAATAATGAGACGGCAGCAGAATTGATGGAAGAAGGACAGGTGACACCAGACGGAGATGATCGTGCGGCTATCTATGAAGAGCTGCAGCAGATTTTAGCAGACGAGGTTCCATATATTCCGCTGTATAACTCTGAGAATGTAGTTGGATTGCGTGATAATGTAGAAGGTTTCACGGTTCTGCCGAATGGAAGTGTACATTTTGAGGATGTTTATTTTGAAGAATAATACAAATACGAACACCACGTATCAAACAATGGCAAGAGCACTAATCAGGGCTGCTCTTGTCATTGGTCTTGTTACAGTGGCTGTTTTTCTTTTGATTCGTCTCGTGCCAGGTGATCCGGTTGTCATGGTACTTGGAGAACATGCAACTGATGAGGCTGTCAACCAGTTAAGAGAGCAGCTTCATTTAAATGATCCATTGGGAAAACAGTTTTTGCTTTTTTTACAGAATGTATTTTTACATGCCGATACTGGAAATTCAATTAAATATGGGGTGTCATGTCGCAGTCTGATTTTACAGTATGCACCGGTGACGCTTCTACTGGTTGTTATGTCGATGGCAATCTCCATTATTGCAGCATTGCTTCTTTCTTTTGCAGCGGCAACGCATAAGGATGGTATCGTGGATCATGTGATCCGTGTTGTGCCGATTGTGACACATGGAATGCCTGTTTTCTGGGTCGGATTGATCTTAATTCTCATTTTTTCTGTTAATCTCAAATGGTTTCCGGTTGGAGGACTAAAAAAGGGAATAGGAGGCATGATCTACAGCCTCATTCTTCCGTCAATCACAGTATCCTTTAGTCAGATTCCGCCACTCGTGCGTTCGTTGCGTGAACAGTTGATTGAGACGCTAGATGCTGATTTTGTGCTTACGCTTCGCGCAGCGAGGCTGCCAAGGCGTGTGATTTTATGGAAGCATGTGCTTCACAATGCTGTTGTGCCAACACTGATGCTACTTTCTGTCAATCTGTCCTATCTGATTGGAGGAACACTTGTAGTCGAACAGGTTTTTGCGGTAAAGGGAATCGGAAAGCTGTTATTTGAGGCAATCTCTAATCGTGATTTTCCACTTGTAGAAGGAATTACTCTTTATTGTGCATTTTTTGTTGTAGTAATCAGTCTTGTTGTTGATTTAATTGCAAAGAAGCTAGATCCGCGTATGGCAAAGCAATGAAGGTAGCGATAGTAGTGCCAGCAAAAAGGAAAGCAGAAATGAAATAAAAGAGAAAAAGAAAAAATATACAAAATAATATAGAAGAAAAATAAAAGTGCAATGAAAACAGAAAGGGCGAAGGCGCATATTGTTATGAAGAAATTAAAAAGAAAAAAACAAAAAAATACACATGCGCCGACGTTAGTTATCGGCCTTGTGATGATGGGTATATTGGTAGGGCTGGCGGTGCTTGCACCTGTGATTTGCCCATATGATCCGTTGGAACAAAATCTGATTGAGTTCCTTCAGGCACCGGGAATAAAGCACTGGTTTGGAACCGATCAGTTAGGGCGGGATTTATTTACAAGAACGCTGTATGCGGCACGAACCGATCTGTGGATCATGGTCACGGCTGAGATTGCACCATTTTTTATTGGTATTTTTCTGGGAATGGCGGCCGGATATTTTGGAGGTGTGATTGAATGGCTGGTTGGGTTGGCCACAGATACTTTCATTGCATTTCCGTTTTACCTGCTCGTCATTGTCATTGCATTCGCATCTGGCGCCGGCTCTCATGGTATTTTTATTACTTATCTGTTAGTTGGATGGCTCATTTATTGCAAGGTGGCGCGAGGACAGAGTGCGGCATTGAAAGATTCCGAGTGGATTGCTGCAGCAAAAATTCTTGGCTATTCCGATATTCGGATTCTATTTTGCGAACTGCTTCCGAATATTATTCCGCAAGCGATTGTTCTTTTGATGACGGATATGGTAGGCCTTCTTGTTATCATCGTAACGCTCGGCTATTTAGGCATTGGTATTGCACCGCCCACACCAGACTGGGGGACTATGATTTCAGAGGGGCAGTCCTTTATGACAACGGCATGGTGGCTTTCTGTGCTGCCTGGCATGTTTGTTGTGTACACTGGAGTGGCATTATCATTTATTGGAGATGGTTTGGCAGATCGATTACGCTAAAAGAAAAGATACATATTTTGTCAACTCCCCATTACCTAAAGGTAGTGGGTTTATGTCTGGAAAAAAGAAAGGATTTAATTTATGGGAATGCAAGCTGGTTCAGGTGAAGTGGCAGAATCAAAAGCAATTGAATTAAAACGAATTAATCCGAAACAAATCAATATAGGACAGACTGAATCAAAACAAATTAATTTAGGACAGATTGAGCCCAAACAAATTGATTCAGAACTGACTGTATCTGTAAAAAATTTGACGGTGACAGGAAAAGATGGCCGACTTTTAGTCGATCATCTTTCTTTGCAATTACGGCGTGGAGAGACACTTGGGCTCGTTGGAGAATCTGGTTCAGGAAAAACATTGACATTAAAGAGTCTGATTGGACTGCTTCCTGATACTCTTACAGAACGGTATGAAGAAAAGCAGATAAATGGCAATGTGGCGATGATTTTCCAGAATCCTATGGGCGCACTTGATCCGCTCTGCCCAGTAGTAAAGCAGTTGACAGAGATTATTATGATTCGACAGAATGTCTCTAAAAATAAGGCACGCCTTCGAGCAGAGAAGTTGCTTATGCGTCTTGGGCTTCCAACAGAATTATCTGAGAAAGACCGTTTGCCGTCTGAGCTTTCCGGCGGACAGTGCCAGCGCATTCTAATTGCCATGGCACTTGCCTGCAATCCAGACGTGCTTTTGTGTGATGAACCAACGACGGCACTCGATGTGACGGTTCAAAAACAGACACTGGATTTGATTCAGGCTTTGCAAAAAGAAATGAATTTTGCTATTTTATTTGTCACGCATAATTTGGCAGTGGCGTCAAGTATTTGCAGTCATCTTGCTGTCATGCAGAATGGAAAAATCGTGGAGAGCGCTGAGACAAAGAAACTACTTTTAACGCCACAAAATGCGTATACAAAACAACTTCTAGCTGCAATTTTGCGCATTCCACATCGAGAGGAGTGTGAGTAGATGGACAATATGGACAATAAAATTAATACTTTGCTGGAAGTTCGAAATATCAGGGCATCATATAAGGATTTTCTAGCGTTAAAAGATGTCAGCCTGAGAGTAAAAGAGCATACTATACTTGGGCTGGTCGGGGAGTCTGGCTCTGGAAAGTCCACACTCGCAAAGGTCATTACCGGATTACTCAAAGAAGATGAAGGTGAGATTTTCTTTGAAGGCGAGCCACTTATGACAGGGTACCATACGATTGGTCATGATAAAAAAGGCGTTTTTGGAACGGGTGTGCGGCAAAATCGTTCTCAACAGACACGCATACAGCATCAGAAAATTCAAATGGTATTTCAAAATCCAGAAGGGTCACTTAATCCAAAGCACACCATCGGAACGATTTTGTCGGATGCTATGCTGTTTCACAAAATTACAGATCGCGCACATGTAAAAGAGGCCTGTCAGGAATGGGTGCGGCGTATGGAGCTTCCAGAGGACACACTTTCGCGTTTTCCGTCATCTTTTTCCGGCGGACAAAAACAGCGAATTGCACTGGCGAGAGCACTCTGTGTTTCACCAAAACTTTTAATTGCAGATGAGCCAACCAGCGCACTTGACGTATCCGTGCAGCAACGAATTTTGCAGTTGATTAAGAAATTAAAGCAGGAGATGGGATTGACAATTTTGTTTATTTCTCATGATATGGGCGTTATCTATGATATCTGCGATGAAGTTGCGGTTATGAAGGATGGCAAAATTGAGGAGATTGGAGAAAAAGATGAATTTTTTGCAAATCCGAAGACAGAGTATGGGAGACTGTTGCTTGACAGTGTGCCAAAACTGCCGTATTTGGAGTAAAGAATTATGCTGTAAAAGATGAGAAATATAAATGAGAAAAGAATCGTATGAATGCGGAGGTTCGATTCACCTCAGACGTGTTTTACAGAAGCTAGATTGTGTGAGAGAAAGTCAATGAGAGGAAACGGGTGAAACTATGGAAAAGAAGGCGGACTGGATAAAGAAAATTTATGTGAATCATGCAAATAATTCAAATGATCAAAATCGTTCAAACGATATTAGTCAAGTACAATATGAGATTCCAGGCTTTGTTGATTTTCATCTTCATGCAGGTTGGACCGATTTTGATTATGATGATCAGGAAAAAAGAAGTATGCAAAATATTGAAAGTCGCATTCAATATTGCTTGAGCGAACTGGCCGCGATGGGCTTTCGTATGGTTCGTGATGCAGGCGGACTGGAAGGTATTCGGGCAAAAGCGTGGAAGCAATATGCTGCAGAGCATGCACTTTCTGTCGTTGAATGCTGCGGAATGGTAAATGGTGAAAATGCTATGAACAATGCATTTCAAGCTCAGGTAAAGAGTCACACCAGTCGTTGGGTAAAAATTTTTGCAACAGGTGGTGTCGGTGCTGAACCAGAGAACGCACTAATTCCAACTATGAAAAAAGAAACCTTCTTCAAGCTGGTACAGGACTACCATGCGGCAGGAAAGCTCATCATGGTTCATACCTGGGGTGGTGATAGTCTGGACTGGTGTATTGAAGCGGGTGTGGACTCAGTTGAGCATGGCATTTATATGAACAAGCGACAGGCTTATGGTCTCGCAGCAGGCAACATTCTTTATGTGCCAACGGCATCCGTATATCAGCTGCTTGCCGCCGAAGGCAATCCAATGCAGGTCGCACCGTTTTTTGTAGAGCATGCACGTTTGGCTGTTGCGGCACATCAAAAGGCAGTGGAATATTGTGTAAGAGAAGGCGTGCGTATGACATGTGGAACTGATTTTTATTCCGATCCAAAGCTGTTAGCGCACGAATATGAGGAAGTTTTTGCATTACAGCGCTATGGTGTGCCTCCAAAAGATGCTTGGGCGGCATTTTGTGGACGGACGCTTACAGAAAAAGAGACTGATTCGTGTGCTCATCAAACCATTCGATTAAATCGCCATCCTTATGAGATTGCGTCACCAGAGGAGTTAAGAGCTGCGCTTATAAATTCATTTGTAGACAGTAATCTGAATTTTGAATAGCTACAAAATTTGTAAAAAATACTTGACTAAAGTTGACTTCACTTAAATATTTTTATGTAAAGCAATTAGCACCCAAAAATATCCCCGATTTGAAGATCATATTTCCGATTGGGGTCAACAGTAATGTAACCGATGAGAGAACGCCAAAACTGCTGTTTTCCATCATCATCAAGCTGGTCATATGTCTCAGCAAAGCCATCCGGAAGTGTAACCTTTTTGGCAGAAGGAACTACTTCCAGGGTGGCTATTTTTGTTTTTATCGCATCACGCTTAGAACGATACTCCTCTTTTGAAATATCACCGTCTTCGTAGCGGTCACCAATGCGCTTCAATCGTGCATTTAAAGCAGCGATTTCTTTTCTCCGTTCATCTTCTTGCAGTGCATTGACTGCGGCATTCAAATTATAAGCATTGGCAAGATCGGGAAGATGAGTGAGCAAGGCTGATTCCATTTTTTTCTCAGAAACAGATAACCCGGTGTGAATGAATCGCTGGCTACCAGTAACACAAGAGTAATACTTGTATCCGTGCCCTTTATGAGGATGCATCCTTGCACCACAGATTCCACATTTTAGCAATCCGGAAAAGACATAAACTGTTCTATGATCGTTCCTAACATTCCGGACACCTCTGGAAGCAAGTATTCTTTGATGCAACTCTTTTGAAATATATGCAGGGCATGGATTACCACCATCATCGCCAGCATAGACCGAATTGTAAATGATTTTATAAATGTTCGTGCCGGTCGTGTTATACCCGACGCTTGCAAGATACTTGCGGATTGAACTGGATCTTTTGCCAGATTCATATAATTCAAAAATCTTTTTTACAATTGGTTCGGTTTCTGGATTAATAGCAAGTTTTTTATCTACAAGTTTGTAGCCTAATGGAACACTACCCAGATGTTCACCACGCTGCCTTTTGTAATCCATGATAGATTTGATTTTTTCAGATGTTCGAGCTGCCTCTGCTTCTGCGATCGACAGCATAATGTTTACTTTGAATTGCCCACTGGATGTTTCAGTTTCATAATCTTCCCAGATCGCTTTCCATGGAATTTCACCCATTTGCGATGTAACAAGATAGTAGTCCTTCACTGATCGGAAGAAACGATCAAGACGAGTGAAGAGTAAAAGATCGATTTTTTCTGCCTGACAGTCCTGAATCATTTGAAGCAGTGCAGGACGCTTTTTGTAACTCATGTGTGCGGAAACACCTGCATCATTGTAAACTGCCATAACAAAATAGTTATTCTCTTCACAATATTTCCTCAATGCATCTAATTGATTCTCAATAGAGATACCGTGCATCTTCTGTTCCTGAGTGGATACGCGCACATATAGACCAACTCTTTTCATAAAATTTTCCCTTCTGTTTTATAAAGCCCCGGCACAAAATGTGTCAGGGCTTTTTTTATGTATAGGATAAAACCGTGCAGTTACGGCTTTAAGCCTCTTTTTCGTCTGGCGTGTCGGATACTAATGACGCCTGTCTTGCCTCCAACTCCAGATCAGCGCGGTAAGCTTCTACTTCTCTGTCAATTTTCGCCTTGGCTGACTCCTGAGAGTCTGGATCAAAGGCAGAGGAAAGACGACTTGCGAAGTGGTCAACAACAGTCTTCCTAATATTAGGATCAAGTTAAAAGTATGCTTTGATGAACTCCAATTCAATAGGAGAAGCTTGATCTGCTAGGTT
>CAVCPW010000166.1:0-9000 GCA_963604075.1 Anaerovoracaceae bacterium
GTATTTGAAGCAGGATTATTGGAATTTCAAAAAATATATTGGTACAGAATTTTATCCAAAGCATATTGATTATATCAATAACGATTGCGCGCCGGACTTAATTCGTTTTATGAGTGTAAAGACACAGAGTAGAAAAAATTGCAGCTATTATAATTTCCTTAAAGGTATCGGAGAAAAAAATCTGCCAATCTTCACAGAAGAACAAGTGGCTTTTGCCAATTATCTGTCTGGGTTGTTGCCACTCGTGCGGGTTCATGAATATCAAATTGTAAAATATCTGCTTACTGGTAAGAAAACTTATCAGGAGCTAAAAATGCATCTGGAAGAGGTAGTACCAGAATTTACACAAGAGCAATTAAAGCATGCATTGAAATATTTGCAATTTACAAAGTGTGATGAAATTGATAATAACATTATTCTTGATATTCCGTTTGACGCTCAATTTTTGGAATACATAGAGGATTTGATTGAATATGGTTTAACAAGGTATGTAATTGATATTGGAAATGAGACAGGATTTAAGCTTTGGCAGACGTATCGTATGGATCAGGTACAGTTAAAGCTTCTTAAAAATCCAGCGAATAATCAGGTTGGAACTTATTACTATGAAGATTATATTGTAATATTTGCGTCTTTGAAAAAGGATCTTGATGAAGCAGATAAGCTAAATTACAAGGATAAATTTCTTCAACCAAACATATTCCAATGGGAAACTATGACTAACCTTCCACAATCTCATTTTGAACGGTTGGTTCATAGTAGGTTTGCCTATGTATTTATACGAAAGGTCAAGAGTGAAAATGGTATTGTATTACCATTTACATATGTGGGAAAGGGAAAACTTACAAATCCTCGAAAAACAATTGGAAATAATGGAACATATCTTTTTGATATTCATATGGAAAATGCGTTGCCAGAATATTTACAATATGATTTTGGTTTGACAAAGGAGTAAGAAAGAATATGAAGGTAATGCGAGGAGACTTGCGATGAATGTTACAATAATACGCTCAAATCGAAAGACAGTAGCAATTCAAATCAATCCAGATTTATCACTGACGGTACGAGCACCAATGTATGCTTCTCAAAGAGAGATTGAGCGGATTTTAAAAGAAAAAGAGGGTTGGATACGAAAACATATCGAGCAAATCAGAGAGAGGGAAGCATATAGCAAAGAAATGCAAGAAAGTCAGGGCAAGTCTGCGAATAGGGATTATTTGACAAATGAAGAAATTCATAAGCTTGCAGAGAATGCTTTAGAATATATTCCGGGGCGAGTACATTATTTTGCAAAGCAAATCAGCGTCACGTATGGAAAGATAACCATTCGAAACCAAAGGACAAGGTGGGGAAGCTGTAGCAGCAAGGGAAATTTGAACTTCAATTGCTTGTTGATGCTGACACCGCCAGATGTGATTGATTATGTTGTCGTACATGAGCTGTGTCATCGAAAAGAAATGAATCATTCTAAGAAATTTTGGGCAGAGGTAGAGAAAACGCTTCCAAATTATAAGGAGCAGGTGATGTGGCTGAAGCAGAATGGGGGAAGGATAATAGAAAGGAACAACTAACAATGAAAAGAGAGCGCTGGCGTCTGTACGCGAAAAAGGCAGATTTTGCGGCTATCAGCAGAACATATGGCATCAATCAGGTGACGGCAAGAATAATGAGAAACCGCGATGTTGAGACAAAGGAGGAGATTGAAAGCTACTTAAAAGGTACACTGGATATGTTGAGTAATCCATCACTGATGAAGGATGCCGATAAGGCAGCAGCTCTGCTTGAAGATGCAATTGCGCACAACGAGCTGATTGCAATCTCGAGTGATTTCGACAACGATGGAATCTTTTCCGGTCTTCTTTTAAAAGAGGCAATAACCGAGTTAGGCGGGCGAGCATTGATCTTTACTCCTAATCGTGTAACGGAAGGCTACGGTGTAAACAGCCGTATTGTGCAGGAAGCAAATGCGCAGGGTGCAAGTGTGCTCCTCACCTGTGATAACGGAATTGCTGCCTTTGAGGCGGTCGAGGAGGCAAAAAAGTTTGGCATGACAGTTATTATAACGGATCATCACGAGGTTCCGTTTGAGGAGAAAAATGGAAAGAAGAATTACATGCTGCCAATTGCAGATGCCATCGTCGACCCGAAGCAGGAAGATTGTGCATATCCATTCAAGAGCCTGTGCGGAACAGGCGTTGCGTATCAGTTGATGACGTTATTATTTCACCGTATGAAACGCACGATGAGCCGCCAGGAAATTTTTTTGCAGTACACAGCGATTGCAACAGTAGCAGATGTCATGGAGCTAGTCGGAGAAAATCGAATTCTCGTACGTATAGGTCTGTCCTATCTGAATCACACGACTCATGTTGGTCTTCGTGCACTGATGGAGGTATGCGGTATCGCGCCAGAACAGATTCGTGCATATCACATCGGCTTTATATTGGGACCATGTTTCAATGCGGCAGGACGACTCGACACGATTGTTCATGCATTGGCACTTTTGGAATCAAAGGAATATGAGCAGGCATTAGCCTTAGCTGGTGAGCTGTGGGCAATGAACGAAGAGCGAAAGGAATTGACGCGAGTGGGAACCGAGCGTGCAGCAGATATCATCGAACACGCACCATGGAAGGATGAACGCGTCTATCTCGTTTACATACCCGATTGCCACGAGAGCGTGGCGGGCATCATTGCAGGTCGTCTTCGCGAACGCTATTATCGTCCGGTGCTTGTTTTTACCGATGCGTCAGAGGAAGGTCAGATCAAGGCATCCGGCAGAAGCATTGACGATTATGATATGTTTACAGAACTCAGTGCATTTCGCAATCTGTTTCTTCGCTTTGGTGGTCATAAGATGGCGGCAGGTCTGACGATGGAAAAGAAAAATCTGGAGACCTTGCGAGAAGGACTAAATACACGCTGTACCCTCACACCAACGCAGCTGATGCCGCTTGTTATGATCGATGCTGCAATGCCGCTTGGCTACATCAGCGAGGATGTGATTGCTGATCTGGAAAAGCTTGAGCCATTTGGCCGTGCAAACGAGAAGCCTTTGTTTGCCCAGCAGCATTTATCGGTACTTCGATTGTCGCGTATCGGAAAGAACCGAAATGTGGTCAAAATGTCAGTTATGGGACCGGAAGGTGTTATTATGGATGCGCTCTATTTTGGCGACACAGATGTGTTTCTTAACTTCCTCGAAGAGGAGTATGGGCGGGACAATGTGGCTGCCGCGCTTCGGGGAATGCGCAATACAATTGACCTCGCAGTGACATATTATCCACAAATTAACGAATTTCAAGGCAAAAGAAGCTTGCAAATCGTGATACAAAACTATTGCAGAGTTTCATCAAATTGAGTATAATTAAAAAATCGGATTATTATTCACAACAATAAGTTAGAAAATGAATAGTAAAATTAACGAAACAAAAAGTTTTGAAGGGAGAAATGGTATGAGAATCGGAATTCGTGCCCATGATGTAAAGGCAGATACCTTTGAAGGGCTTGTAAAAGAGATACATAATGAGGGGATGCACTGCTGTCAGTTAGCAGTATCGAAGGCAGTTCATGAGTTTCCAACCCAGAAGGAGGTCTTAACTCCAGGTATGGCACTGTACATGAAGGAAGTGTTCGCAGAGAATAAGGTAGATGTTGCTGTTCTTGGCTGCTACCAGAATCTGGCTACACCGGATGAGGCTGCATTAAAGAATACTATCGACACTTACAAGAGACATATCATGTTTGCTAGTCTTCTTGGCGCAGGTGTTGTTGGTACAGAGACCGGTGCATGCAACACTGAGTATCGCACAGAGCCGTTTTCCTTTACCGAGGAAGCACTTCAGATCTTTATCAAAAATTTGCGCCCGGTTGTTGAGTATGCAGAAAAGCTTGGCGTGATTGTTGCAATCGAGCCTGTATGCCGCCATATTGTAAATAATGCAAAACGTGCCAGAAAGGTGCTTGATGCAATTGACTCTCCAAATTTACAGATTATCTTTGATCCGGTAAATCTGCTCAATGAGTCCAATTATCAGGATTATCCGGCAATTTTCAAGGAGTTTGTAGAGATTCTTGGACCGGATATTGCCACTATTCATGCAAAAGACTTCAAGATTGAGAACGGAAAGCTCTTAAGTTGCGCATGTGGAACCGGTCAGATGGACTACGAGTTTTTACTTCGCTATATTAAGGAGCATAAGCCACATATTCATGTGCTGTTGGAGGATACTAATCCATCTAATGCACAGCAGGCAAGACAGTTTATGGAAGACAAGTACGCGAGCTTATAAGTTCTGTAACGCTTCAGAATAATAGTATAATAGTAATTCAGATAGTAACAGTTCAGAAAGATTACGAATTTTAAGCAATGTAAATGTAAGGATTTAAACTAGGGAAAGAGGTGTCTGCTATGAATCCAGAAGAAGAAGGATTAACCCCGCCAAAGCCTTCGGTGAAGGCACCGGCGAATTTTACATCACCGGAGGAATTGTATAAGGAATTAGAGGATAGTGTAAAAAAATATCATCCGTCTGATGACCTGTCGCTGATCCGTAAGGCATATGAGGTAGCACTCAAGTCTCATGGAGATCAGCGCAGGCGCTCCGGTGAACCGTATATCATTCATCCGCTCTGCGTTGCTATTATTTTGGCAGAGCTTGAGCTGGATAAGGAAAGTATTGCAGCGGGTCTTCTTCACGATGTGTTAGAGGATACCCCGGTAACACTTAAGCAGCTGATTGATCTGTTTGGTGAGGAGATTGCATTTTTGGTTGATGGTGTCACGAAGCTGACGCAGATCAACTGGGATATGGACAAGATTGAAATTCAGGCGGAAAACCTGCGTAAGATGTTCCTTGCGATGGCAAAGGATATTAGAGTTATCATGGTAAAACTTGCCGACCGTCTGCATAATATGCGTACCGGACAGTTCTGGAAGCCTGAGACACAAAAGCAAAAGGCAAAAGAAACGCTTGAAATTTACTCACCGCTCGCGTCGCGTCTTGGTATTTCTAAGATTAAGACGGAGCTCGACGATTTGGCACTGATGTATCTGCATCCAGATGTGTATAAGGAGTTGACCGAGAAGATTTACAGCACTCAGGATGCAAGAGAGCGTTTTATCGACGAGATTAAGTCTGAGGTGGCCGTAAAGCTTGAGGAAGCTGATATTAAGGCAGAGATTTCAGGTCGTGTAAAGCATCTGTTCAGCATCTACAAGAAGATGGTTAATCAGGACAAGACACTGGATCAGATTTATGATATTTTTGCTGTGCGCATCATTGTAGATACGGTAAAGGACTGTTATGCAGCGCTTGGCGTTATCCACGAGATGTACCATCCGATTACCGTTCGTTTCAAGGATTACATTGCGATGCCAAAGCCGAACATGTATCAGTCTCTTCATACGACGTTGATTGCCAAGAACGGACAGCCGTTTGAAATTCAGATTCGTACTTTTGAGATGCACCGTACCGCTGAATATGGTATTGCAGCGCACTGGAAGTATAAGGAGCGTGGATCGGGTGATACAACGGTACGCGACGAGGAGGCAAAGCTTTCATGGCTGCGTCAAATCCTTGAGTGGCAGAAGGACGTTTCCGATAACAAGGAATTCATGAGCATGGTAAAAAATGATCTTGACTTGTTCTCGGATAGTGTATATTGTTTTACTCCGCAGGGTGATGTAAAGAATCTTCCGGCAGGTTCTACACCGATTGACTTTGCGTATAGTATCCATTCCGCAGTCGGAAATCGCATGAAGCAGGCTGCAGTTAATGGCAAGATGGTTCCGCTGGATTATAAAATTCAAAATGGCGATCGTATTGAAATCTTTACTTCGCAGAACGTTAAGGGACCAAGCCGCGACTGGCTGAATATTGTAAAGAGCACTCAGGCACGAAATAAGATCAACCAGTGGTTCAAACAAGAGGGCAGAATCGGAAACATTACCAGAGGAAAGGAACTGGTTTTGAACTGTGCCAAGGGCAAGGGTTTTGAGATCGGCGAGCTGACAAAACCGGAGTTTGTGAAGAAGGTTGTCGCAAAATATGGTTTCCGCGATTGGGACTCTGTTCTGGCAGCAGTCGGACACGGCGGACTAAAGGAAGGTCAGATTGTAAATAAGCTGATTGATTTATATCAAGAGTCCAAGAAAAAAATACCGACAGACAAGGAAGTATTAGAGGCAGTAATCGAGAATAACAAGAACAAGCCGGTTAAGATTCGAAGCACAAGCGGTGTTCTGGTAAATGGTGTCGTCGATGTCAATGTCCGCTTCTCAAGATGCTGTTCTCCAGTTCCAGGCGATGAGATTGTTGGATTTATCACCAGAGGACGAGGCATTTCCATTCATCGTACAGATTGTGTGAATGTGATGGTGCTTCCAGAGTCGGAGAAGTCTAGACTTGTTGATGTCGAATGGCAGCAGGAGAGCTTTCGTTCAACAGAAAAATTTATGGCGGAGATCAAGATTTATTGCAACAATCGCATCGGTATGTTTGCGGATATTTCAAAAATCTTTACTGAGCGAGAGATTGACATTGCATCCATGAACTCGAAAAAGAGTAAGCAGGGAACGGCAACCATCAACATGTCGTTTGAGGTTGGCGGTGTTGAAGCACTTCAGCAGTTGATTAACCGCCTGATGTCGGTCAGTGGTGTGATTGATATTGAGCGTTCGAATGGCTGATCAATAAAAGGCAGAGAACGAAGATGGCAGGCAGGGTGATTTGACCCTGCCTGTTTTATAAGTTAGAGGGTAAAAACCATTACCTTTAGGCGATGGGTAGTTCACATAGAAAACGAATGTAGGATAAATGCAGCATATTACGCAAAATAAATATTGAGTGGAATGAAAAATAAAAAAAGCAATAAAAAGATAGAACGTAAAAAGGGATGACAGAAAATAAAAAAGAAATGACAGAAAACAAAAAAGACAAAAAAGACAGAAAATAAAAAGAAAGGATCAGTATTAGGATGAGAATCGAGACAATTAATGTAGGCGAGATGAGAACAAATTGCTATCTGGCGTGGGATGAGACCACAGGACGCGGATTTTTGGTTGATCCGGGCGAGCAGGCAGAAAAAATTATTCGAGTATGCAGCTGTTATCAGGTAACGCCAGAGGCAGTGTTGTTGACACATGGTCATTTTGATCATATCATGGTGGCAAAGAAGATCAGACAGCAGTACCAGATTCCAGTCTATGCAGGTGTTCATGAGGAAGAATTGCTTGCAGACTCTGAGATGAATCTGTCCGGTATGTGGGCAGTGCCATATACGATGAAGGCAGATAAGCTTGTAAATGATAACGATGTGATTTCTATTGCCGGAATGGAGTTTACCGTGATAGAAACGCCTGGTCACACACCGGGCGGTGTCTGTTACTATAGTAAAAAAGAAAATGTGCTGTTTGCAGGAGACACGCTGTTTAGTGAAAGCTATGGAAGAACAGATTTTCCTGGCGGAAGCATGTCTGTGCTTCTTCGTTCACTTCGCGGAAAGCTGTTTGTATTGCCAGAGGAAACGGATGTATATCCTGGTCACGGACAGGCGACATCGATCGGTTACGAGAAAATACACAATCCGGCAGCAGGAATGTAAGAAAAACGTAAAAGAATGAAAGGAAAAACAAGGAAAATACATATGATTTATTTTTATCTGGAATGTGATACATTGGATAATGATATCCGCAGCCTGTTTATGGCATTTTACCCGGGACGGGCGATTAAGAGACTGGAGGCACCAGAATATGCGTGTGCAGAGGGCGAGTTACTTCTTCATGTATACATGAGTGAGAGCGACAGCGCAGA
The DNA here is from genome assembly GCA_963604075.1 of Anaerovoracaceae bacterium. GTDB lineage: Bacteria > Bacillota > Clostridia > Lachnospirales > Lachnospiraceae > Anthropogastromicrobium. The sequence goes on from CAVCPW010000166.1 coordinate 7,815, forward strand.
AACAAAAATGACAATGCAGTTAGTGCAGGATGGCACTGAACTTACTGACAGCTGCATCTGCGATTTATCTGACCGAAAAGACACAAAGACAAAAGCAAAGTGTATGCTGTATCGCCTGCTCGCTAAGATTACCAGAAAAGAGTTGCCGTGGGGGACACTCACTGGAATCCGTCCGACAAAGATTGCCAGAACGATGCTGATGAATGGTGCTTCCGATGAGGAATGCATTGACTATATGGAAAACGAGATGCTTTGCGGTGAGGAAAAGACAATGCTTAGCCTTGACATTGCAAAGCGAGAGATTAAGCTGCTTAACTGTCTGGATTATGAAGATGGATACAGTCTGTATGTTGGAATCGCATTTTGTCCGACCACCTGTGCTTATTGCTCTTTTACATCCTACCCGGTAAATCGCTTTGGCGATCGTGTGGATGCGTATTTAGATTCTCTTGAAAAAGAGATTGACTATGTGGCAGAGGCATTTAAGGATAAGAAATTAAATACAATCTACATCGGAGGCGGTACACCGACCACACTTGAACCTAAGCAGCTAGAACGTCTTCTTTCCAAACTCGAAAATTCCTTTAATCTGGAATATCTTCAGGAGTGGACAGTAGAAGCCGGACGCCCGGATAGTATCACCCGCGAAAAACTGCAGGCAATTAAGAACCATCCGGTAACGCGCATCAGCATCAATCCACAGACGATGAAGGATGAGACATTAGAGCTGATCGGACGCAGACATACCGTACAGCAGGTGCGAGATGCCTTTTTGCTTGCCAGAGAGGAAGGCTTTGATAATATCAATATGGATATGATTGTTGGTCTTCCGCAGGAGACGCAAGAGGATGTAGAGAACACCTTGGAGGAGATCAAAAAGCTCGGACCGGACAATTTGACAGTTCATTCACTTGCAATCAAGCGTGCTGCAAGGCTCAACACCCAGAAGGAAGCCTATGCGGGTATGAAGAGTTTAAACTCTGAGAGCACAATGGAGCTGACACAGGATGCTGCAGAGCAGATGGGCATGAAACCATATTATTTATATCGTCAGAAAAATATGACCGGAAATATGGAAAACGTTGGTTACGCAAAGCCGGGAAAAGAAGGTATTTACAACATCTTAATTATGGAGGAGATGCAGACCATCGTGGCACTTGGTGCAGGTGCAATCACAAAGGCTGTC
>CAVCPW010000167.1:0-2868 GCA_963604075.1 Anaerovoracaceae bacterium
CATAGTTCTCTTTTTCCTTAGCCAAAGCCCAATTATAAGCAAATCTTGAAGCACCTGCGTACTGAAACATTTTGGTTCGTTGTACATTGTTAGGTACTAACATTACTTTTATGGCTTTTACCATCAGTTTCTTCCTCACGTATTAATTCTTGAACAAGCTTCTTAGCTTTACTAGCCCTCTTGCCCTGCAACTTACAACTGAATACTTTGATTATCTGTACTAAATCCTCTACAAGTTCTTGCTGTTCGGATTTTTCAGTATTATCAATAATCTCAATCTCGCAGTTATATAGTGATGCTATATATTCTACTAACTCGAAACCGAATCTTAAAAGCCTATCCTTATACAATACAACAACTTTTTCAACCTGATTTTGAGAAATGCGTTTAATTAGTTCCTGAAGTCCTTTTTTCTTGTAGTTAATACCTGAACCAATATCACTTGTTATCTCAAAAGGCTGTCCTTTTGCCATGAGATATGTCCTTACATTATCAATCTGTCGCTCTAAATCATCTTTTTGTTTGTAACTTAAAACGCGGCAATATCCGATTGTAATGCGATTTTTAGGCTTTACATTAATTACTTGGTTGAGTTGCTCATCAGAATAATACCTATAGCCACTTGCTGTAGTATGATGCGGATGAAGTTTACCATTGGCATCCCAATTTCGTAATGTCTGCGAAGACACTCCTATAATTTTTGAAAATTCATGTATAGAATAATATTTACTCAAAATGTCACTTCATTTCAGTATTATTCTACATTAATAACTTGTAAATTGTAACATTATTTTATAACATTTTATAAATTATATTCAACTGTTACATACCTCCGTTGTGAATTATTTTTTGCAATTTTTATTGGCAATTATTACTTGCAATTATTGCTTATATTGATAAGCCAGAAAAAAACGCGATGTTATTCCATATTACTGACGCAGCGGTATGCCTGCAGCCCTTTTTCACAGAGCACACATCATATCTGTACTGGCTTAACTTTCTGCCTGCGAGAATACTGGTCGTACCTCTCTCACAGTATAACACTAGAAGGCGGTTTCGGGAAAGTTTTTTCTTATAATCTTCAAAAAAATCGTAGGGAATATTTACGGCACCGTGGATGTTACCTTTTCTATACAACTTTCATTGTATTGCAAGTCTTCCTTCACTATAGCCATAATCAATATAATGAATGTAATATTTAACCAGATCCGTTCCAAATGCTTGCCTTAAGTCGTCATATCTCTCCATATACGCATATACATTAAAAGAAGTTTTTGCCTGACGTCCTTCTGCCATTCCATTGCTAATAAAATGCTGAAATGCTGCCGCATAATCGTCTCCAAACGCATTTCTAAGATCCTGATAGTTATTTAAATAAAATGCCGGGTTAAATACACATGAATAATCATGTCCTTCCCACAAATAGCCTTTATCTGTACTCGGTGCATGATTAAAATCTGGTGTTACAATACACCATTTATCTCCATACATATGGAAATCTCCACCATTTCCATATACTGCATTTCCAATAACTTCATTGTAAGTAAATATGAATGGGGTTTCTTTGTTTCCCCATATAGTTGTGTAACTTTCATATTGAAAATTTCCGTCATCAGCTGTTCCAAACACTCCTTTGTTGTTTGTAAACACAATATCATGCTGATGATCTCTCCTTCTCGCCTTCATTTTAGTTCCTTCACTGCCATTCCATTCAATATCCACACTCACTCCCGGCGGATAACTAACTGAAAATGAGTATGTTTCATTGTTCCTTAAATTTATTTCTGCATCAGCCGGACTTCCTGACGTAACAGTATCTTTTTCATGATAAATGTTTATCCCATGGGAGTAATAAGTTGTTATGTACTTCGTCCATGCATACGGATAAACACGATGAACTGCATGAATTGTGTATATATCGTACTCTCCTGTTGATGCATACTTTGGTTCGATTTCCAATAATGTTCTTACTCCCCATGTTCCTGTATGCTCAAAACCTCCTCCCTCTACATATGTATCTGTATAAAATGCATCTGCTGTTACTGTCGCAACCACAGATTCCGAACGCACTACTGAAATACTTCCATCTTTATAACATTCTTTAATAAAATTTTTAAAGTCCAGCTGTAATTTATCTGTCACTTCAGTATTTTCATTCAATATATAGGAATGATTTATTCCGTTATAATGATATATCATTGCATCAATGGGAGTTCCAGTTTCCTGATTGATTGCGTATGCAACCGGATACTGCTCTAATGCTGCTGATGATTCATCCGTTAATTGGTTTAACTGGCTCAGAAGTATCAATTCACCCTCCTGCAAATTCATCAATTGTTCAGCCTCTTTTGATATCTGTTTTATTTGATTTGTTTTACCTACAGTTTCTTCTACTGATTTTAAATTATTTACCACACTTTCAGTTTCTGATGGCACACTATCAATTATTTCTTGATTTACTAATTCTTCATAGTTTTCAGTTTTAACTGCACTTTCTTCTTGATCTAAAATTGCTTCTGTTTTAACACTATCCTGTAATTCAAATTTGCTTTCAGTTTCTTCTGTCTCCTCCTCCAAATTAATTTCAACCGACGAAGTGCTTTCTTCTAGTAATAATTCTTCTGCACCTATATTTATGTTTACAAGGCATATACTAATTATTACCAACATCATTTTTTGTTTTATCATTATTTGACTGTTACTGAAAACTTATAAAAAATTATAAACTTTTATGTTCCATTCCTACTTCAACTGGTATGCTTTTGATGGTATAAATACCTATCTACTCACAAGTTCCAATGTTGGAACTACAATGTACTCTCCATAGGCGTAAATTCCGAACTAACGTATCCGTACATATTTGCATTA
>CAVCPW010000168.1:0-50302 GCA_963604075.1 Anaerovoracaceae bacterium
TTAAAAGACCAAGGAAAATAATAGAAGAAATATTAGAATTCAGATAGGTTTTCTGGTTAGATTTAAAAAGGTCTTGCCGAGCTAATAAAAATAGCTTGGCAAGACCTTTTTTGTGGCGTTTTGTCACCGCCTTCTATTCAATTAGAAAAACATCTTAAGCCAGTTTTGCCTTCTCTTTTCTCTGTTTGTGCATTGTGCGCAGGCTGTGTACACAGAGAATAAGTGCCAGAACGACCAGAAGAATGGCAATGATCGTACGTGCAAGGCTCCAACCATCAAAGGAAGTGGAAAGAGCAGATATGTTGGTCATGATGGTATGGATGAGTGAGGTTATTGTAACGACCATCATAAACATCATAGGAATATAGAACATCTTGTTGTTCTTTCCGACTTTACCGAGCCATACAGCGACAGCGAGAAGACCAACGGCTGCAAGCAGCTGGTTTGCTGCACCGAAGAGCGGCCAGATGTTGATATAGCCTGTCATGCCGAGACCAACGCCTAAAACTACGGTGATGATGGTAGCCAGGTATGGATTGGTCAGAACCTTCTGGAAACCTTTGGCATCCTGTACGGTTTCACCTGGCTTTAACCACAGCTCCTGGAAGGTATAGCGGGCAAGTCTTGTGGAGGTATCAAGCGAGGTCAGACAAAAGACGGAGATCGCAAGAATTAGAATACTTTGCAGAACCGTCTGCGTTTTGGCTAAACCAGGAACTTCAGCAACCATTTGTGAAATTCCGATGGAGAAGACCTGCATAGGATTTGTGACTTCGCCACTTGAGAATCTTGCCCACATGAATCCGACTGCACAGATGGTACACAGGCCGAGTACACACTCAATCAGCATGGAACCATAGGCAATAGGTTTGGCATGCTTTTCGTTGTCAAGCTGCTTAGATGTAGTACCGGAAGAAACCAGAGAATGGAATCCGGAAATCGCACCGCAGGCAATCGTAACGAAAAGAGATGGGAAAAGGTATCCCTGAGTTTTGTTATAAAAGCTTGTGAAAGCTGGCATAGCGCTTATGTTCGGATGTGAAACAAAGATTCCGATAACTGCGACAAGCAGCATGAAGTAGAGCAAGAAGGAACTAAGATAATCACGCGGCTGCAGCAGGATCCATACTGGAACAACAGAAGCGACGCTGATATAGACACCGATGAGAATCATCCAGGTTTTTTCATTCAGGTAGATCGGGTGAAAGTTTAATCCGAAAACAATGACAGCGGCGATGGCAACAACAGCAACTAAAGTGGAAACAAGCAGCGGCGCATTGCGGCGATAAATCATGAATCCGAAGATGATCGCCATGAGAATGAAAAAGATGGAGATCATAGCTGTGGCTGCATTTGTTGCAGAGGCTGCATAGTCAACTGCTCCGCTCTCAGTGTAAGTAGCACAGAAAGTTCCGGCAACCATGGAAGTAAAGGCACCAATGACAAGAAGAAGTGTCAGATAGGTGAAAATTGAGAAAAGCTTTTTCATCAGGCCGCCCATTGTGTCGCCGATAATCTCGCCGATGGACTGACCTTTGTGGCGGAGTGAAGCGAACAGAGCACCAAAGTCATGGACGCCTCCGAAAAAGATACCACCGATGAGAATCCAAAGCATAACAGGAACCCATCCGAAGACAGCAGCCTGAACTGGTCCAGTGATCGGGCCGGCTCCAGCGATTGAAGAAAAGTGATGTCCCATCAGGACAGGAACTTTGGCAGGCATATAATCTACACCGTCTTTTAATTCCACAGCAGGTGTTTTTCGTTTCGGGTCAATTCCCCAGGTTTTTGCAAGCCAGCCACCGTAGAAGATATAGCCACAGATGAGTACTATAATTCCGATTAACAGTAACAATGCCGAATTCATAAAAAATCCTCCTCACATTATGAATAATAATGATATGTATATATGAAGGCCAACAAGATTTCGTTAGCCATTAAGCAGGTATTTTAGGACCTTTGCATTGTCATGACCGGACAGGTTCGTGACGATGCGGCCAGTAGAAAGCTCCGCAAGTGCTGTGCGGCCGTCCATCCACCCGTAAAAAGAAAAACGGAAATTTTTGTGGAGCCGACAACGTTTTAAAGCCTTTATTGTTGCATCTTCAGCACTTTCACACAAGATGATCATGCTGAGCACCGTACACATGTGGCCAGGCTTTGGATTGATGCGGGAAAGACCGTCCGTTTTCACAAAGGAAAGAAATCGATCATAATCGTTTTTTGTCAAGTGTTCAACGGAAAACATGTAGCAGTACTCGTGACTTTGGGCACTCCAGAGTACGTTCTTCTTTAAAAGAACATAAGAAGACTGCGTCATGTCAAGAATACAAAGTGCCGCCAGCTCTTTCGGTGCATTTTGCGCAGGGGCTTCGATGTTGTAGTGGCTTGAATAAGAATGAATCAGGCGTTCCACAAGCTCACTTCGATTATATTTGTTTGATTTCATAAGATAAAATCCTTTCGTGAATCAAAAAGCCCTTGCTTTGGTGAGGTGGAACCTGTTAAAAGCAGGGGCACGGACTAATCTTAAGGAGTATAGCACCATAAAGTACAAAATGCAATGGTTTTTCTATAATGAACAGTGTGAAAACAGTTCATTATAATCCTAACAAAAAAGAGTTAGAATCAATATCTTGCTAGAGAGCTAGCGTAATTTCAAAAGTCGGAAAAAGTGATTATTCGGAATAATACGCGTTGATTTTGTTCGGAACGTTGGCTATAATAGCATTGAAAAAATGAAGTGGAGGATACATTTCAGAAAAATATGCAAGCTGATCGCGCTAGTGGGAGGGGGGATACTAAGTATGAGAGGTAGTGATGATGTGCATTCTGCAAGTGATTGTACTAAGGCTTCTAAGTGGAGTTCAATGCACAATATATTGTCTATAAGTATTACAATTGCTGTATTGGTGATTTGTTTTACTATAATAATCGTGAAATTAAACTTGATGCAGAATGTGGAAAATCGTGCTCTTATGGAAGTGGAATCTACCACCGAAATGCAGGAATTAGCATATAAAAGCTATATGGATGAACAATTTCAGGCATTGCGGCTTACTGCAGATATGTTGGAAAATGGCAGGCATTTTGCAAGTGAAGGAATACAGCCAACACTAAGGTCCATTATGAGAACATTTCATCTCGTTACATTTTGTATGGCGGATATGGATGGCAATGCTATTGATTTTCAAGGAAATGATGTTGGAAATTGTTCTGATAGAGAATATTTTCAAGAGATCGCAGATGGAAGTGATACACAGGTCTGTGAATATATTACTGAGATACGAAAATCAAGTGAGTCAGAGATTGTGCTGGCGGTTCCTGTTTATGATGAAAATGGCAAAATGGCGAATGTACTATTTTGTGGCAAGGAAAGTACTGCGTTGGAGGAGGCTATTTTTGGGGGTACAAGTTTTGATTCTGGCAATTTCTCTATCTATTTATGTGACGAGTCAGGTCAGGTAATTACAGCAAACGAAAAAGGCTATAATTTTTTAAAAAAATATAATAATGCCGGGGACGGTGTTATGAATATAAATGATCTGGGTGAAAGTATGCAGCGGATATACGAAGCACGCAACGCACGGTGCATAGAAATAAATGGTGAGACTTACTTTGCAAAGTATACTGCAGTAGATGAATGTGGTTGGGGCATATATTGTCTTGTGAGTGAGACGGATATCCGCAAGGCATACAGCGAAAATATTAAACGAGTTCAAAATATAATCATGTGCATTGCAAGCGTCTTTGGAGCCTGCATTGTATATGTGCTTGTTCTGGTAACACTATACAGGCGTCGAAAAGGAAGGGAGGCTAGACTGATTCAACAGTATAATGAAAATTATCGTTATATTCTTTGCGAGACGCATTGTGCTGTGGTAGAGGTTGATCTGGATACAAAACATGTCACTACGATTCAGGAGAATTTTGGTGATGTGAAAGTGGAATCACTACATGGACCGATGGATGAGTATTTTAAGTTAAAAAAGAGGCATCCGGAATTCGATTTTGATGAATTGGAGACAGGAATTGAAATAGTAAAACAGCAGAAAAAGAGTTGTACATTTGAAACGATGTTGTCATCAATGGAGGATACTTTTTATTGGATTAAGGCAAAATTGATTCCCATCATGAATGAAAAAGGAAGAGTGAACTGTATTTATTGTGTTATGTTTGATATATCGGATTTGCATTCTTCTCATGAAACGGTGCTGGATACGTATGCAAAAATTCCTGGAGCAATTCATCGTCACTGTTTAAGTGATCCGATACATTTGAATTATTATAGTGACGGACTTTGTAAAATGCTGGGTTATACGCGAATCGAAATTGATGAAATAATTGGAGATGATTATCAGTACAGCAATCTGATTTTACAGGATGACCGAGAAAAATTCATTGCATTTACAGAAGAATTAGCAAAAAAAGGTGGCTCACAAACCTGCGAATATAGAATGGTATGTAAAGATGGAACTACGATTGAAGTATCCGAAACCATGGAGGCAAAAACGGCTGCTTCTGGAATTGTATATGGATATGCAGTGGTGACTGATTTATGTAAGTACAGAGAAGAACAGAAAGAGCTGCAGCGGGAGTTGGAGACAACTAGGGAAAATCTGGTGCAAAGCAGAATGCAGAATGCAGGAAGCCAGATGCAGCCGCATTTCTTATATAATGCATTAGCTTCTATAAGAGAAATTATACTGGATGATCCGGAATATGCATCAGATTTAGTATATGATTTTACAACACACTTAAGAGCCTGTATTCGTGCTATGTCGAATGGCGCACTGGTACCTTTTTCACAAGAACTTGAGAATGTTAATGCATATGTTAATATTGAAAAAATGCGCTTTGGAGATAAACTTCAAGTAGAATATGATTGCCAGATTACAGCGTTTGATATTATACAGCTTAGCATTCAGCCATTGGTGGAAAATGCAATTCGTCATGGCATTTTTCAACGAGGCATGTCTGGTGGAAAGGTTCTTGTAAGGAGTTTTCAACGTGATGGAAATATTATTGTATGCGTTGAAGATAATGGAACTGGATTCGATTATGATGCAGTTTTGAAGGAAGTTAAGGATGGAACCAGAGATTCAAGTGGTCTTGCAAATCTGACATATCGCTTTGAAACGATGATGAATGCATGTGTTACGGTGGAAAGCAAAATTGGAAGTGGCACAAAGGTCACGGTGACGATTCCGGATAAAAAGTAGGTGCTACATTAATTCGTGAGTCCACTGTTACGGGTACATTATAGTCAGAATTTGTGAAGTAGTAATAATAGAAGAAAATAGTATGGATTTTCAACGATTCAGAATGTGGGAAGAATGATTTCAAATAGAAGGAGAAAGTAGATATGAGAGCCATCTTAGTAGATGATGAAGCCATTATGCTGAGAAGCTTTATGCGAAATTGCGATGGAATACCGGAATTAAATGTAGTAGCACAATTTCAAAGTTCAGAAGATGCATTAGCATATGCCAAGGATAATGCGTTTGAGCTTGCATTGTTAGATATATGTCTGCCGGAAATGAATGGCATTGAGCTTGCTGGTAAGTTGAGGGAAATCTATCCAAATTTGCTGATCGTTTTTATTTCGGCATATGATGAATACATTCGAGACTTTAATGAAGTAGGCGGGGATTATTACATCGTAAAACCGTACAAAAAATCGACAATTGAAAATATGATGGAGAAGATGCTTTTGCTTTCCGGTCGGCAGAAAAAAGAAATTTACATTCAGATGTTTGGCAGATTTAATGTGTTGAAAAATGGGCAGCCACTCAAATTGGCTGGTAAGACAAAAGAAATACTTGCATTGATTGCTTCTAAGTGTGGCAGGGAAGTGAGCAACGAGGAAATTTACAGTACAATCTGGGAGAATCGTGAATACAGTAATGAAAGAATGAAAGTATATTACAATGCACTTAGTCGCTTGAAACGAATTCTTGAGGAAGCAGAAGTGAGCGAGCTGTTAATATCGACAAAACGCGGTCAGATGTTAAATACGACTATATGTGATTGTGATTATTTTGATTGGAAAAATAAGAAACATACGTTCGGGGGGGGCAATTCGAGGGCGAATTTCTTTCCGAGTATTCTTGGGGCGAGGTGATTTTAGCAGATATTTTGGAACAAAACATGAATTGACTTTTATGCATGTCATTGTGAAGGAAGGTTCGGAATCCGTTTGGATTCCGGACTTTTTTTGTGCGGAAATACAGGAGTTTGTGCTGAATATGATGTGAGGAGAATAAAATCGCGGCTTATGTTTCAAAATTTTTTAATTTCAGAGAGAATACAGGAAAAAACGTTGGTAGTCTGTTGGTAATGGATAAGTATAATACATAGAAATAAATGTGAGTATGTATTTACGCTTTTGTAAAAATGTAAAGAAGTATACAGTCACGCAGAAAATACATGGAAAGGATAGAAATATAATGAATGAACATCCTTCAAGAAGAAATAAAATGAAGCGTATGCTTAGCATGATACTGATGTGTTGTATGATCCTACAGGGAATATATGTATCTACTTTATCGGCAGAAGTTTCAGAAGAACCGTCTTCTTCTGCACAGGAAACAACTCAGGCGAATATTAGTTATGATGTGTATGCGGACTCTGGTGAAGTAAAATCTGATGAAGAGATACAGGAAGTTGGAAATGCGAATGAGACGGAAGGTTTCAGCAATTCTGAGACGAGCAAAATTGATTCAGAAAATACTGAATCTGCCGATACCGTGATAACCGCAGCAGAAGGCGAAGCAACCACAGCTGGTGTTGAAGCGACTACCACAGATGTCAAAACCACTGCCATAGATGAAGAAACCAGTGAATCGGTTGAAGATATTGACGTTGTGATATCTACAGATATGAAATATGCATTTGCAAATAAAGATGAACTTGTATTTCATGTTGAGGCAACAGGAGGAAAAGCTCCTCTTAGCAGATATTATGAAATCTATTGTGATGAAAAACTGGTCGAAGGCAAGTCTTTGGAAGGCGATACAATTACCTACATGCCTAAGGATTGTGGAACTTATACACTTAGGGTTTCTGTTACTGATGCACTTGGTTCTACAGTAGGAACAGAGTATACCATACCGGTAGCGATTGATGAGAAGGAGACTTCGAGCGAATGGACAGCGTCCATGCAGGATGTTGTGTTGACAGAGGATTACGCAAGTAATCTTGTACGTGTTGCGAAGTCACAGTTGGAATATAAAGAGAGTGATAGAAATTTCATAATTGATGATGAAGAAAATCAGAAAGGTTACACAAGATATGGAGACTGGTATGGAACACCATATGAAGACTGGAATGTATTGTTTGTAAACTTCTGTATTTACTATGCAGAACTTCCTGAAGAATATTTCATCTCAGGTTCGGACAGTACTGCGTGGAAAGAAGAAAAAACTGATTTGTACATAGACGATGAAGAGAACTATACACCAAAGGCAGGTGATTTGATTTTCTTTCATGAAAGCGACAGCGATGAGACTTTAGATGCAAATTGTCCTACGAAAATGGGAATCGTCGAGCGTGTAGATGTGGAAAAAGGAAAAATCTATACAATCGAGGGTGATGTGGATGATAGTGTATCAGAGCAGGACTATTCTATAAATGATGAAACAATAGTGGGATATGTCAAGATTCAATCTGTTGAAGACAAAACAGAGCTTGCAGGAGAGGAAGAAAACAGCAATGAGATGATTCTTGCAGCATCTTTGGAAAGTGAGGGATTAGCAGAATCAGATGAGGATGCAGAAGAACGACCATTAATCACCATTACAGGGCAATGTCAGAGAGCTGGTGATGGTTATAAATTAACGGCTAATATTAGTGACTGGAATGGCAATGCAGATAAAGATGACAAGATGACTGGCGTTCTGGAAAAATGTGTAGATGGAGAATGGGTTACTGTAACAGAATTTAATGGTAAGAAAATGAATGAATGTAAATATGAATCTTCTACCATATCATCTGCGAGTGAGATATTGAATGTAGCATATCGCTACAGATTTACAGGTAACACGACACAGAATAAAACATATGAGCCGAATGTATTTAGTGAAGAGTTTTTTGCTGCAGACTGCCTGAAAGATGGATTTAGAAAATGGGCTCTCGACGTATATCCGCAAATGTATAACAATGATGAGCCGATTGAGTCACTTGCCGATCTACAGACCGCGTATGCTATCTATAGTGGTAACAATACGCTTAAGTTGGAAATTAAACCTGAGGAAAAAGAAAATTTATTAGGTAATATTGCTGCATTTGATATTACATTTTCTGCTTTTGAAGATATGAAAAAGGGTAAAACAATACTGATTAGTTTAATCGGTGATAATGGAGTTGATATTACAAAATCAGCTGAAGCAGTACTGGCTACGTCAGGCCTTAGCAATTCAATTTCTATAAATTCGGTTTCTAATGGAATGATTTCAATGACGTTGCTGGGTGATATAAGCAAAAATACGGAAGTTACTCTTATATATAATTACAAAGTCAGTGAAGACAGCAGTCTTGGAGCTCATACTTTGTATGGACAAATCACTTACGATTCAAAAAAGACTGGCGAGGATATGGCAAAATATGAGATTGTACAGCCGACTACGGGATGGCTGCTCAGGGAAGTTGAACTTCAAACGAGTGGTGACATTCTTCCAAAACGTGAAGACAGCGTGGGCACAGAAGTGACCTATAAACTGACTCTGGCGAACTATGGAGATTCAAGCCGTACTATCAAGAAGCTTGTGGCTCAGTGGGATGGTGGAAGCTTAAGTGAAAAATTGCTGAATGACCTTGTATTACCAGCCGCAACGGTTGCAGAAGATGGAACAAGGACTCCGGGACTTCTTGAAGTGACATGTAGCTTCGAGGCACCATTGTCATACGAAAGTGTGGAAAATATCACTTTTACGGTTATCGATAGTATTCGTGACAGCAAAAATGTGACAACAGGCTTAAAGTTAAAGCAAGATGGAACATACTGGCTTGTGACTGGTGATTCTACAGTAACTGTAGAAATCGATGATTCTGATAAGGCATCGTTTGGAACAATTTCAGCATCAGTAGTGGATAATCTTGATGAGAGAACTGGTGCAGATATCAATATTAATGGTAAGATTCAATATTTTGATGAAGATGCAGGTAAATGGGTGACTGTAACTGGTAAGTTATCGTCTCCGACATCGGGAACATTTAGCAAGGTGAATGTAGGAAGTGGTTTTACTGCTGTTTTTGATGCCACATATCTTACTGTTGATAACCTTCTTAATACGAAATATCGTTTTATAGCAAATGGTGCAAATCAGAAATCAGGAAAAGAAGCAATCAACTACTCTGATGATGATAATGCAGAAGATATTAATGCAAGTCAGCCGTTTTATCTTGTTGATAAACTGGAAAAAAGCGGATTTAGAGATTGGGTGCTTGATTCGGCAAATGGGTATGACACAGCGAGTATGTCACTGGATGATCTGGCAGAAGCCTATAAGTCTTATTCAAGAATCGGATTAAATGTAGATGTTGTTACTTCAAAAGATGGATACGAAGCAGGATTTGATGCTGCATTCAATCTTACATTAAGCGCAGACAGTGCATTGAAGTCAAATAGTGAGATTCGAGTGAAATTAAGCGATATCTCAGAAAATATGACTTCTGACGAGCTGATTGCATTTGTTGATAATCTGAAGGTTGAAGAGGATTCTACAGATTATGTGCAAAGCCTCACCACGGAAGGTGATGAGATTGTCATCAAAATGGCAAAAATGCTGCCGATCGGTTCAGCACTTCATCTGACTGTAACATCAGCACTTGAGTTTGCAGATGCGATTGGTGAACATACAATTTCAGCACATGCAATCTATAAAGAAGACAATGTCATAAAACTGGAAGATACAGATACAGGTGATCTGAAAGTGGTGAGTCCTAGTGGATGGCATATTGTGAGCATCACAGAACCAGAAGAAGCGGTTTATCCGGGTGATGATGTTTATTATACGATAACCTTTAAGAACTTTGAAGAAGATGCGGTATCGATTCCAACAGAAAATATTAAGGCTCTTCTTAAAGCTAGCGCTACAGAGCTGAGTATTTCTGAATACAAAGATTCAAATGGGAATCTGATTGAAGGAAATGTTGTATTGCCGGGAAATGAAAGCGTATCAGTCAGAGTAAAGGTGACATCTCCTGTGGGAAGTGAAGCTACTGGGAATCAGATTGTACAGTTTTGTGCTGCTGACACAGAAGGAAATGCAGATACAAAGAATGCCAATATTGAATTTGCAAATGCGGAAATTGTAATTGAGCCTTCTGTGACGTATGATTCGTCTACAGGTGAGTATACCGTGAAGCTGATATGTAAGGATTTGTATGGAGCCAACATTGATCTGCACAACCTGTCATGGGACAGTAAAGATACAGAAAATGATGGAAACTGGGAAACAATAGGTACTCAGACCATTACTCCGACAGGAAGTGGAAAGAATCTTGTATATGTGGACAAGGCAGAGTTTGTTCTGACAGATGAGAATCTGAATGCACTTGAATCAAAGGCAGATTCCAGTGTGATTCTATACAGATTAAATGATACAGTGTCGGGAACTGCTTACTACAGTTCACCAGTTTATTTTGACAATCTTCAGGATCTGAAAGATTCTGCCAAACTCATGGTCGAATTATCGGGTAAGATAGGATACAGTTATGATGAATTTATGACGATTCTGGGTTATCTGTACTATGATGAGGTAGCTAAAGATTCAAAGGTTCCGTTTAGCGATAAGAATAGTCTCATGCAATATATGCTTCAGGTATACAGGGAGGCAGGAAATGATATAAATGCGGCTGTGAAGGTGTGGAAAAAGTATTACACCGACATGATGGATCCGAATATGTCTTTACGAAGTACAAATCATGGCCTCAGTCAGTCAGAAACTGATTTTCCGACCACAAAGCCACAGCAGTATGATTGGGAAGATGAAAATATGCAATATGATAAGGATGAGGATAAGACGGCCTCAAATCCATTCCATAATGTGATTAATTCTGTGATTAAGGGTATGGATCAGTTTATGCAGGACGGCGGACTTTTCAGTGGTTCCTATTTTAGTGATCTTTCCAAGACTGCAGTGGCAGACGAAGCAGGAGATGAAAATAAAGAACGTAACTATACTATTGATATCAAAGCGAACGCAAACGGTACGTATTCTGTGCCGACTGTTGTAGTATTTCAGGTACAGACAAGCTGGCAGATGTTTGATTTGGATCATGCGAATCAGGTAAACGGACCTAAAGGCTCTCCGTGTACAGTTACCGATATGGCTACATTATATGATATAAAGCATGCCATGATCGATTTTGCAGAGTATATGAAAGAGAACGGAGACGGAAGTGTATGTTTTGCCATTACTGATGTTGAACATGCTGGAACATTCTCTTTGATTGGATCACCATATTTTACAAATGATATGGACAATTTGATTTCAGGATTAGAGCAGTGGGATATTTTTGGAAACTGTGAACATGTTCATTACACATCGGCAGCGTATACGAATGCTGTTCAAGCTATTACATCGGATAATTTTGCTAGTTGGAAAGATGGAAACGGAAATTCTATTTTCGAAAATGCAAAAAAAGTTTCCGTTGTCATTGGTGGTTCGACTGAAAATTCGAATGGTAAAGATGGATATGGATGTGTTACACCGGATGTTGGTGGAAAATATCTGGATTATCTTTACACGATTCGCTGCAACAGTGGTACAGCTTCTCCATATTTGTCATGGCTGGATAATGCGGGAATGACAAATCTTGTGGAAAAATACAATGGTATAGCATTTAAGGATGTAACATCCAGAGAACAGCTGGTATCTGTGTTTAAGTCAATCTTACAGAATGTTGGAAAACTTGGAAAAGTTAAGGCTGCAACGAACGTAGTTCTGGAGGATACAATTGAAAATGAATTTTCGTTGCTCGAAGATTCGATTCAGCTTGTAACCTATGACTTTGATGGAAATCCGACAGTAACAGATCTTTCAGCTGATGATGAGAGTCTGGTAATCACTGAAAATGCTGATGGAACTACTACCATTCAGTATTTAGCCGGTACTGTGGATTATGGAGGAACAGTACATTTGAGATTCAAGGTTCAGGCCAAGGAAGATTACATTGGAAGTAATAATGTAAAGACAAATGTGGATGTTCCGACATTAGAGTACAAAAATGATCTTTACGGATCAGTGACAGCTCAGATGAAATTCACTGATGAACCTAAGGTTAATGTTCCTGTCCGTTATAATATTGAGGATGGTGGAACAAAAGAAGTTGTAGTAAATACTGAAGTAAATCTGTGGGATGAATTAGATGCTGAAAAGATTATTGGCAAGACTGGTGAAAAGGATGGTATCGAGGATTGGGCATCCGGATCTGGACAGGATTATGACCAGATAAACGGTACTGTTACATATCAGTGGGAGATACAAAAGCTTGATGACAATGGCAATCCAGTGTTAGATGATGACGGCAATGCGATTTATGAGGCTATCGGTGGTTCTGCATCTGTACATGTAACAAATGGACAGGCAGATGGTGAGTATCCAGATTTGAATACGAAATATATTCCACAGAGCGCCGGTACATATAAGTTTCGCTTGAAGACTACATTTACACCAGATGATAAGACAAATGACTGGTCTGAGACAAATGATGATCAGGTACAGGCTCTGGTAAGCTATGGATACGTTACATTGGATGCAAAAGACAATGTAGGCACAGCAACTGTACAGGTAATTAAAAATATTGATAACTATAATGAAATGTCTGACGGTTTTGGCAGTACTAAATTTACAGTATCAGTTTGTACAGCAGATGGTACGTCGGTGGTAAGCAAGGATCTGCTTTCCTATGAGCAACACAAAACAGATGAGAATATTGCTGAGGGAACTGTAGAATTCAAAGATGAGGCAAAGCTTGAATTATCTGAATTGACACAGGATGACAGGGCGTTAAAGTTTGAATTTAAAGCCTTGAAGGTTGATATTACAGATAAGGATGGAAATGTGACATCTACAACCTATAGTGCTGATAGCTATAGTCTGAATGATGAAGGAAAACTTGTTGATAGTAATGGAAACGCAGTACAGATTAGCATTAAAGCAGGAGATACTGTTAAAGCTGAATTTGTCAATACGTTTGTGGTAGCTGTAGTTTTAACCGGAGTTTCAAACAGTGGTCATATGAAGTGGATACTGTATGCTCTTGTGATATTTGGATTGTCCGGCTCCGCCTTTCTTCGAATTAAAAGAAAGAGGAAAGCAATATGAGCGATGAAAAGAAAATATCTGCAATTATTTTTCAGGAATTTATGTTATTGCTGGGGAAAATAGCAGTTATATTAATCGTATTTTTGATTGTGTTTTCATTTGTATTTGGAGTTATTCGGTATGAGGACAGTAGCATGTATCCGATGGTTAAGGCTGGAGATCTGGTTGTTTACTATCGGCTGGATAAAGATTATGTGGCGTCCGATACCATTGTATTGAAGCATGAAGGTACATATCAGGTAAGGCGTGTGATAGCCGTTGCCGGCGACACTGTAGATGTTAATGAGAATGGGCTGAGCATAAATGGTGCTTTGCAAAATGAAAGTAGCATTTATGAAGAAACAGTCCGATATGATACGGATGTTGAATTTCCACTTACAGTTCCTGAAGGGTGTGTGTTTGTACTGGGAGATTCAAGAGAACAGGCAGTAGACAGCCGAATGTATGGATGCGTTGAAGTGAAAGATACTATTGGTAAAGTTATTACGTTGATAAGACGTAGAAGTGTATAGTAATTAAGCTGCAAAGCAGTTTAATATATAAAATTAAAAAATGGAAGGAGTCTTTGTTATGAAGATGAAAAAAATGAGAGGCTTTGGTGCTAAAGCTATGGCAGTTGTAGCTGCAATGGCAATGAGTGCTGCAACAGCGACAGCAGCATTTGCCTGGGGAACTGATGGAGAAGGAAATCCGACTACAGGAGCGTCGGATGAACAGATCGTTATTGGTAAATCTATTAAGATGCCGAAAAACTGGGAGCCAACGGCATTGAGTGTTACTTTTAAGGTAACTCCGGTTGGATTTGCTGCTGGCAAAGAAACAACCTACACTGCAGTAGATGGACTTAGCTTTGAAAATGGTACGGTAACTTTGAGTAAGGATGATTTCACGAGTACAGATACTACAGAAGAGCAGGTTAAGTACTGGGGAGCTGAGACAGGAAATCTGGTTGATAGCATTAAATACGGTGATAAGACAGGTATAGAGGCTATCGAGGCAATTGCAACAGAGAAGCAGTCTACAGGTTCTTTGAAATTTACCGTTACAGAGTCTAGTTTCACATACACTGATTATAGTAATACAGTTAGTGTTTCTTCTGAGGCTTCTTATGATCTTGTATTCTGGATCGATTATAAGGCAAATGATAATGGAACAGGTTCCTACAAAGTAACATCTGTTACTGATACCAAAACAAAGACAGATAATGGCAGCAACACTAATGAAAAGGTTGATCCTACACCGGGAAGTACAGATGTAAGCAAGACTACGTATGATGATAGTGACAAGATTGTACCGGATACAGAAGCTGACGACGTAGGTTACGATCTTTCCGGAATGCTCTTTAACAATGATATTACAAAGAGTGACGAGCCAGAAAATCCTGATGCACCTACTGTAGATGACAATGCATTTAAACTTTCTAAGATAAACAAAGACGGTGATGAGAATCAGGAATTCCAGTTTACTGTAAAGCTTACAGCACCAAATCTGGCAAAGGTAGACACAACACAGACGATCAATGTAAAAGTATATGATAAGAACGGCAACGAAGTTAAAGATAAAGCTACCACATTCGGATATGGAAAAGATAATACCATTAAGCTGAAGGGTGGAGAAACAGCAGTATTTGATCAGATGTACAACTCTACTAAGGTAGTAGTAACCGAGGCAGGTACACCAAGTTATTTACCTTCCTATGCCAGCACATATGGAAATAGTTCTGAAAAGATAGTAAATATTGGTGGTTCCCTTGATGTAGAAGGTATTACTAAGGCTAAGACTGACTATGTTACTTACACAAATACATACCAGAGCATTACACCAACCGGTGTTATCATGAATAATCTTCCATTCTTCATGATGATCCTGATCGGAGCAGTTGCTATAGCAGCAGGCTTTGTATTCCAGGCTCGTAAGAAAGTAACAGGAAGATAAAATTTAAAGATTTGTTGAGGCACTTAGTGGATCAGGCATATGCCTGGTCCACTAAAAAAGGAGAATAATTGAAGACAAAATCTATAATTGTCAAGATCATTCGATTTATAAGTTGCTGTATTAATTTCTTTTGTTTGATTTGTGTTTTAATGGTATTAGGTTATGGAATATATGCTGTTTGGGACTCATATGCAGTTATTTCAGAAAATGCATCTTCGGCATATAAAAAGTATAAACCAACAGAAGACGGTGGTGGGTTATCGTTTGAAGAATTACAAAAGCTAAATCCGGATGTGATTGGCTGGATTACACTAGATGACACACCGGTTGATTATCCTCTTGTGCGTGGAAGTGATAACAAAAAATATATTAATACCAGTCCGGAAGGAAAGTTTTCTCTTACCGGAAGTATTTTTATGGATTATCGTAATGATGCATCATTTAAAGACTTTAATACGATTATTTATGGCCACAACATGGATCCAAATGTAATGTTTGGAGTTATTAAAGAATATTACGATGAGGATTTTTTCCTTAAGCACTGTAAAGGGGAGATATTTTTTGATGGAGAGGAACACGAGCTCGAAATTGTAATGTTGATCAATGGAGATGGTTATGATTTTGAACTGTATTCAGTCTGTGCGCAGGATAATGATTCGAAGAAGAAGTATTTGGAGTATTTAAATACTTTGGTGGTATTTTCACAAGGAGATCCACTTACAGTAGATGACAGAATTGTTTTACTGAGTACTTGTTCTCCAGATGAAACAAATGGAAGAAATATACTTGTTGGAAGAATTTTGAACACTTCGAATGAAGAAGATCAAATATCGGATGAAGGAATAGATCAACCATCAAATGAAGAAAAAGATCAGATATCAAACGAAGAAGAAAATCAAATATTATCGGAGGAGAAACTATGAGAATGAATCAGGATATATGGCAAGTCCAGGTGATCCGGGTCATCGGTAAAATAGTTTCTTTTTTGTTTCTTACTGTAGTTGTTATATTTGTTTCATATGGCATATATGCATTGTGGGATACGTATACAATTATCCAGTCTGCTTCACCAGAGCAATATGAAAAATATAAACCGGGAGAAGACGATGGTCTGTCATACGAGGAATTGTGCAAGATAAATTCAGATGTAGTCGGATGGCTGACTATATACGGTACCAATATTGACTATCCATTGGTACAAACGACAGATAATAATAAATATCTCTCATATGATGTGCTAGGAGAATATTCTTTATCAGGATCAATCTTTCTTGATTATCGAAATCAGAAGGATTTTTCGGACTTTAATACTATTATTCACGGTCATCACATGGAACACCATGTCATGTTTGGTGATATTGAATTATTTCAGAAGAAAAAATTCTTTGATACGCACTTGTATGGAAATCTATACTATGATGGCAAGGACCATGGAATTCGAATATTTGCATTTATAGAAACAGATGCATATTCCTGTGGCTTATTTACACCTGCAGTGGATGGCGCGCGTTTGCAGAAGCTTTATCTGGATGAAATCAAGGAGACCGCTAAATACATAAGAGAACTCCCCGCGAATGATGATGCAAGGATTGTAGTTTTAAGTACATGTACAGGGAATATTACGAATGGAAGACATTTACTAGTTGGGGAAATCATGGATGAGACATATATAGATCAATTTAAATGAGATAAGCTCCAATGTCGATTGTTCCACCCCATGAAGTGGTTGAGGCTTTCTTATCAAATTTATGAATCGTTTAAAACTCTATTTGTTTTTGTTGGGAAGACGTTGGTAGGTAGATTATAAAATAGACAATAAAGCTTTTTGTTTTGCAGTGAGCATTGTAATAATAACAAAGAAAGAATGCTTGCTAAAAACGAAAGATATTCTATTGATCTTAGAAATGGGTGGAGTTTATGGCAGTGCAGCATGATTTGACAGGAAAGAAATTTGGGCAGCTTACAGTTTTACAAAAACTGAGTGAGAAAGAAGATGGATATTATTGTTGGAGTTGTAAATGTGATTGTGGAGGAGTGATTAAGGTTAACACAAAGAAATTAAAACGTGGAACAATAACAAATTGTGGCTGTATTCCACAGAATAATATGAAGCATGGAAGGCTGGCAGAGAATATTGAGGGAAGGCGATTTGGAAAGCTGGTCGCAGTTAAAAGAGCTGAAAATAAAAATGGGCGACCAGCATGGGAATGTTTGTGTGATTGTGGAAACATACACATTGCAACCACGAAAGATTTGAAAAATGGAAATTGCAAAAGTTGTGGTTGTCTGAAACACGCAATAAATGTGAGAATTAAAGATATTAAAGGCGACAAATTCGGAAGATTAACGGCGGAATATCCATTAGAAAAAAGAAGCCAAAAGGGTTCTGTATACTGGCATTGCAAATGTGAGTGTGGAAATGAAGTGGATATAAGCGAAGATCAGCTTGTTCATGGTAATTACCTAAGCTGTGGCTGTTACAGGCGTGAATTTGTATGGGAAAAGATACCGGAGAAGTTACATCTGGTAGATGGAACGTGTGTGGAATTTTTAGAAAAAAGAAAGTCACGATCAGATAACAAAAGTGGTTTCAGAGGTGTTAGCCGATTAAATAATGGAAAGTACAAGGTCTGGATAGGCTTTAAAGGGAAAAAATATTATGTTGCGACATCTTCAACGCTAGAAAAGGCTATACAGATAAGATTGGATGCTGAGAAAATTATTCATGATGGATTTTTGGAGGCGTATAGTGAATGGAAGCGGATAAATATAGAAGACAGACCAATATCTTTCATTTATAATGTCGAAAAAATTAATGGTGAATTTGTTGTGTATAGAGATGATATGATGTAGTGATATATTTTGGCTGTAGTGGAATCTTACCAGACAGCTGATCAGGAGGAAAACTAATATGAAAAGATGGATGGGTATCATTTTTAGAGCAGTTATAGCAATTATGTGTATGCTGGCTATGACTGTATCAGCCTTTGCAGTAGAGACACCTAAAGTCACAGTTTCGGCTGCCGTTTCTCTGACAGGCGGGCTGTCTGATCCGGCTGAAGAGTATACGATAGTACTCAAGGCTAACGATGCAGCTTACCCGATGCCGGAAGGCACAAAGGCTGGCGAGTACGGTTTAACAATCAACGGAGAAGGCAAAGAGGATTTCCCGGAGATTGCCTATAAGAGTGTCGGTATCTACACTTATACGATCACCCAAGTGGCAGGCACAAACGAGAAGTGTACATATGACAAGACAGTTTATACGCTAACAGTGCAGATCACAAATGCAAAGGACGGTGATGGCCTAGAAGCAACTGCGGTGCTGTATGCAGACGGAGACGGAAATAAGAAGCCGTGCGCTGAGTTTACAAATGAGTATGAGGAAGAGACTGCTAGCGAAGAAGAAATTACGACTAAGGAGGAGACTACCACAGCAGCACCGACTACTACAACACCGACTACCGCCGATGCACAAAAGAAGTCATCCAACAAGATTCTTGGTGTTGAAGATTATAGCAACGTATGGGGTATGCTGCTGATCGCAGCAGGTGTATGTGTAATCCTGCTCGTAGTAAAAGAAATGTCTTCAAAGAAAGATAAATAAAAAAGGGCATCCCATGAACAGTAATATATCGATATTTGGTAAAATGTCGTTGACAACACATTATTTGTGAAGTAGAATGTTTTAATGTATAGAATAGGGTAATTTTGTGATCATGACACAGGATGCACTTGATGGGCTGCTGTATTGTGAGAATAAATGTATAATATACAGAAAAATATAGGAAGAGATGAGGATGCCATGGATCCAAAAGACAATATAATCTGGCCAAGTTTTCATAGACAATTTGATACACGCGTATCCGGTGACAGTACCGTGCGTAAGGCAACTCCTTATCTGGATAGTTACCAGCAGGAACAGCTTAAGCGCCAGCAGGAGCGCCAGAAACGTTGGGAAAAGCAGATTCATAAACGTGCAGTACAGAAAGAGTTCGAAGAACGCAGAAGACAAGCAAATGCATTGTCATTCACAGAGGCAGTTGTGGTTGGTGTCCTGTGTGCTGTATTTTTATTTGTGTGCATTTTTTATTTAGATCAACAGGCTAAGTTAAATGCCAGCCAGAAGCAGCTCACAGCCTTGCAGAAGACATATACATCACTTGTTGAGGATAATGATGCACTGAGCAGCACTATTGAGGGATCAATCGATTATCAGCGCATTTATGACTATGCGACACAGGAACTGGGCATGACATATCCGGAAAAGGGACAGACTGTTACTTATAAGAAAAATTCAAGTAGCTATGTAAAGCAGGCGGAGGATATTCCGAGCAATTGAGCTGTTTCGGTTGTTGAATGATTGAGTGTTTCTTATATGTTTGACACTTCCTATGACTAAAGCAAGTGGCTTTACATCGACAGTTGGTAAGTATCGGCTGCATTGATTATGAGTTGAAATTAGTAGTAAAATCGACTAAAAATGCTTTGATTTGATATATTTAAGAAAAGCCTCCATAAATATGAGATAGACATCATATTTATGGAGGCTTTTTAGATTTATTTTTGCTCATTATAATCATTCATCAAATTCGTCAGATAATTCTTAATTTCGATGAACTTCGGAATATAAAGAAAGAAGTAACCTACACTCATTCCTGCCAGAAAGATGCATAGTAAGTAGGTCCAATGTGCAACCGCTGTCAGTGTAACACCGATCAGACCGACTACCCATACGACAATCATTCCTTGCTTCAAAGCCAGATACGGACGACGGTTTGTCACTTTCCTTTTGAGGTACATCATGTAGAGAGCACCCAGTGCGATGCCGGCAACTGCCAGAAGAATGGTAAATACGGGTGATAATAACTCAGGGCGTTTGATCATTTTTATGATCAGGATGAGTACATAAAAGGCAGTTCCAATGCCATATATGACCCAGGGAAAAATGTTGTTGCGGAAGGGGGAATCTTTCTTCATACTAAATTTCATAATAAAAATCCTTTCATTTGCTGTAGGCAAAATCCCACTACTTTCAGATGGTGGGAGAAATTTTATCCAGACTATTCCGTACAATTTGTACGCGCCACTACCTTTAGGTGGTGGGGGGAGTGATATAAATTCTTAGAATAGTTATAATGTTTGCCTTTCTGCAAATATTATTTTCGATTAAAATGATACCGTGCCATAATATAAAAGTCAATAATAGATATATTCTACAACTATAAAATTTTTATAATGTCCACAATATAATTTGCTTGAAACAACGCGTATCACAGCTAATTATCCATTTTCCACAGAAAATTTCGTCTGACACGTCGGGTGGGGGGTCAAGCCTTATTCGTGAACTGTGACGAATTACAGGGCTATAAAAAAATTCAGTTGAAATCTAATGGCGAAGATGCTATACTTACGATAGATTGTGAAAAAATAATCACACAAGCAATCACAAGCAACCATAAGCAATTAAAGGAGGTACTTCAATGTTAGTAACAGCTGAAGAGATGCTTAAGAAAGCAAAGGCCGGCAAGTATGCAGTAGGCCAGTTCAATATCAATAACCTGGAGTGGACCAAGGCAATCCTTGCAACCGCACAGGAGCTTCAGAGCCCGGTTATCCTTGGTGTTTCTGAGGGTGCAGGAAAGTATATGACCGGTTTTGGTACAGTAGCAGCTATGGTAAAGGCTATGATCGAGGAAATGCATATCACTGTTCCGGTTGCTCTGCATCTGGATCATGGAACATACGAAGGATGCTATAAGTGCATCAAGGCAGGTTTCTCCTCTATCATGTTCGACGGATCTCATCTGCCGATCGAAGAGAATATCGAGAAGACCAAGGAATTGGTTGCTGTATGTAAGGGCATGGGAATGTCTCTTGAGGCAGAAGTTGGTTCCATCGGTGGCGAGGAAGACGGCGTTGTAGGTATGGGCGAGTGTGCAGATCCGGAAGAGTGCAAGAAGATTGCTGATCTGGGCGTAACCATGCTGGCTGCAGGTATCGGCAATATCCACGGTGTATATCCGGCTAACTGGAAGGGCCTTAGCTTTGAGACTTTAGCAGCAGTTAGTGAGAAGGTTGGCGATATGCCGCTCGTTCTTCACGGTGGTACAGGTATCCCGGCTGATATGATCAAGAAGGCAATCTCTCTGGGCGTTTCCAAGATCAATGTAAATACCGAGTGCCAGTTATCCTTCGCAGCAGCTACACGTGAGTATATCGAGGCTGGTAAGGATCAGAAGGGCAAGGGCTTTGACCCAAGAAAGCTGTTAGCACCAGGTGCTGAGGCAATCAAGGCTACCGTTAAGGAAAAGATGGAGCTGTTCGGTTCTGTAGGCAAGGCTTGAATCAATTAATCTTGAGTTAGATTTAAGAGTGCAGTTTTGGTTAGAGAGACAAACAGACACATGGCAAAGTGTACATATGGTAAAATATACACATGCAAGGTATACATATGGATGAATAGACAGAGTGTCAAATATTTCTCGGGTTTGACGTGAAAAAAAGGGATATTTCACAAAAGTGAACCGATTCCGAAAAAACACTTGCTTTTCCGATTGAAATGAGTTATTTTATTGTCATCAGTGATGGCGATGAGCGATCACGATCTGACCGGAACAAGGGCGTTCTTATCTTATTGATAAGAACGCCTTTTTTTGCTTTATCACTGTAAAGTGATTGACAGATGAAACTTCGGTTAGGCGGCTCTGCAGCGAAGGCAGAACAAGGAAAAGACATCAGACAGAGCTGCATATCAGTATAGAATGAGAGGGTTGAAAACATGAGCGGCAGAATTACAGAGTTATTTAACAACAATGTTTTTACAGATGCTGAGATGAAAGCTCGCCTTCCTAAGAAGGTTTATAATGAAGTAAAGGCATGCAAGTTGGAGAAGGGATCTGCAGATATAGTTGCACAGGCAGTAAGAGACTGGGCAATTGAGAAGGGTGCAACACACTTTACACACGTATTTGAGCCATTAACAATGCTTACTGCAGAGAAGCATGACTCCTTCGTTTCTCTTCCAGATGAGGATGGTAAGGTTATGATGGACTTTACCGGAAAAGAGTTATGTGAGTCTGAGCCGGATGGTTCATCCTTCCCGTCAGGTGGTATCCGTGATACCTCTCGTGCAAGATCTTACACATCATGGGATATGACATCTCCTATCTATGTAAAGGAAGATGCTATCGGAACCATTCTTTGTATCCCAGCAGCATTCTGCTCTTACACAGGTGAGGCACTTGACGCAAAGACACCGCTTCTTCGTTCAATGGACGCAGTTAGCGAGCAGGGTATCAGACTTCTTCGTCTCCTCGGAAATACAACATCCACAAAGGTAACAGCAGGTGTTGGACCGGAGCAGGAGTATTTTATCGTAGACAGAGAAAAATATTTACAGAGAGATGACCTTGTATTTACAGGTCGTACTTTATTTGGCGCACCGGCACCAAAGGGTCAGGAACTTGATGACCAGTACTTCGGTGTAATTCCGGAACGTGTTGGTTCCTTCATGAAGGAGTTAAATGAGGAACTGTGGAGATTCGGTATCACCGCAAAGACACAGCATAACGAAGTAGCACCGGGACAGCATGAGGTTGCTCCGATTTTCTCAGTAAGCAACGTAGCAGCAGACAGTAACCTGCTTTTGATGGATACCTTAAAGAAGGTTGCAACACGTCACGGTCTTGTATGCCTGCTTCATGAGAAGCCATTTGCAGGAGTAAACGGTTCTGGTAAGCATAACAACTGGTCTTTGTCTACTGATGATGGAATCAATCTGTTTAAGCCAAGCAAGACTCCTGAGACAGATACACGTTTCCAGCTGGTTGTTGCTTGTGTTATGAAGGCAGTTAAGAAGCATTCTCTTCTTCTTCGTACAGCAGCTTCCAACCCGGGTAATGATCATCGTCTGGGTGCAAATGAGGCACCGCCTGCAATCATCTCTATCTTCCTGGGAGATCAGGTTGGTGGCGTGATTGATCAGATTATTGAAAAAGGATATGCAGATTCCTCTATCCCGGCAGGAAAGCTTGATCTGGGAGTTAAGGAGTGCCCGGCTGTTGATAAGGATCCTACAGATCGTAACCGTACATCACCATTTGCATTCACAGGAAACCGTTTCGAGTTCCGTATGGTAGCTTCATCCTGCAACATTGCAGAGCCAAACACTGTATTAAACAGCATGATGGCAGAGGCATTCTCTGATGCAGCAGATGCTATTCAGGCAAAGCTTAGAGAAGGTAAGCACACTGATGATGCAGTGCGCGAGGTAATCGCTGAGTTTGTACGTGAGAACAAGGATATCTACTTCAATGGAAACGGATATACCGATGAGTGGGTAGCTGAGGCTGAAAGAAGAGGACTTCCGAATGTAAAGACATGGGTTGAGTCCATCGAGTCTGTAACTGCTCCGACCACTGTTGAGATGTATGAGAAGTTCCACATTCTCACAAAGAGAGAGCTGGAAGCTCGTGCAGATGTATTCTATGAGACCTACAGCAAGACCTTAAATATTGAGGCTGCAACTATGATTGATATGGCAACAAAGAAGATCATCCCGGCTGTTATTAAGTATGAGAATAATCTGGCTGCATCCGTAAATACTATTAAGTCTGCATACGCAGCAGCTAATATCTCCACTCAGGAAGGAATGCTTCATGAGGTTGCTGAGCTGCTTGGCGAGACCTATCAGGCACTTAAGAATCTGAAAGAGGTTCATGATAAGGCAGTTGCCATGGAAGGCAAGGAGCAGGCATTCTATTACAAGGATGTTGTGAAAGAAGCTATGGCAGAGCTTCGTACACCGGTTGATAAGCTGGAGGTATTAGTAGAGCGTAAGGTATGGCCGATGCCGACCTATGGCGATTTACTCTTCGAGATCTAAGACACGAGAGTAATACTTGCCCGCAAGTGAGAGTTTGCCTGTGTTTTTGGAGATTGCTGGAGTGCAAAGCATACAGCAGTTGAATGATATAAAGATAACATGAAATGACTACTTGGCTGTCTGGAGGATTTTCTTCAGACAGCTATCTTTTTACTTGACAATCAACCGTAGGTAAAGGTAGAATGAATGTGTATGTGTAAATCTTCCGGAGGTTAGTGGAAAATATTATGTGGATAATAAATGTTTTGCTGGCAATACTTGGGTATGTATTGTTAATCACCAGCACAAAACTGGTGAGTGAATGCGGAATATCCGTCATGAGAGCAAGGCCAACGTCCGATGCACAGGAGAGGATTTTTTCGTGGTTTGCGCTCAGCCTCATGCCTTTTTTGAGCGTTGCGATTGCAGGCGGTGTATTTGGTCTGGGGAATATGGTATTTGCGGCTGCGCTGACAGCTGGCGTGTTGCAGTTTCTTTTGATTTATGGAATGCTTGGTCTTGCTGGGACGTACAGTCTGGCAGGTAATGCACTTCGTGATCTTGTGATCCTTCTGGTATGTGTCGTGATTCTGATTGTCTTCACGAACTATACATGGAGCAAGGGTCATCCGGCCAGCACAATCTCTCGTGGTGCAGGCGTCTTTCTTTTGGTTTTAGCTGCAGGCTTTATTGTGTGGATGCTTCCTTATTTTACAGTAAGAAGCCATAAGCTGCAGCGCCGCTCAGGTACCGATTTTGTACCGGCAGTTGCGTTTACTTTTTTGGGACTGGTATTTGCAGTGCTTGGCGGTGTGCTTCTCATGAGTAATACAGCAGCGCTCACCTACGACTTAAATGTAGAGCAAGGAGTGCTTGGATTTGCAGTGATTGGTGTGGGATTGGTGCTCCCGGAATATGTTCGGGTAGCCAGAAAATTCTGGATGAACACACAAAGGCCGATTTCAATTCGGGCAACGCTTGCAACAGGAAATTTGGGACTGCTTTTGATGGTGGGTTTGACCGCTGTGATCTCTCCGATCACTGTTACCTTTGCAGGGGCATATCTGCTTCTTACCTGTGTGGCAGTGATTGTTGCGTTTGGCATATTATTTTATATCAATAACGGGATTGGAAAAATTAAGGCGATTTTGTTTTTGACTTGTTTTGCTTTGATTTTCGTGGGTCTTATGAATTTCAGCCTGCATTAAAGCAGCGTGAAATATAATGAATCATTATAATCGTGATAAGTGGCAATCAAGAGAGAAAGAGAGGGAGACGTTATGCTGTTTTCAGATATTACGGATTGTGAGATGTTAGTGTATCGGTGCATTCAGGAAGCCGATAAAGAGATCAGCTTGCTTGGTATCATGGATGAACTCGAAAAGAAGTATCAGAAGGATTGGAAACGGTCAACCGTGTGTACATTTATTGCACATTTGATTGACAAGGGGTACGTAAACGCAAGAAGAGAGGGACGTGTGTTCTATTACTCTTCCGCAATTAATGATAATAAGTTTTTAGAAGCACAGGTAAAGCAGTTCATGAATTTTTGGTGTGATGGATCTCTCAGTGAGCTGGTGCAGTATGCATGCTCGGCAAAAGGAATTTCAAAAAAAAATGCGGCTGAAATCGTAGCTGCCGTAGAGGAGCTTGAAAAGAAGTAAGAAAGATGCTGCAGTGATATCTGCAGCATCTTTGTCAGTTATTGAAAGGATCTGAGAAAATTATGGAAAACCGGAATACACCATTGTGGGATGCTTCGCTTGATATCAGCGAGCGGTTAGACTGGCTGCTTGAGGCACTGAATCTGGATGAAAAGTGTAGAATGCTGTCAACACTCACTCCAGAGGTAGCACGTCTGGGAGTACGCAGTACCTATTTGGGTGAGGAGGCTGCGCATGGCGTTGAAGCAAAGCATGACAGGAGTGTGAACTGGGGGGCACCGAAGTCGACAACAACTTTTCCGCAGCCGTTTGGAATGGGGCAGACGTGGGATACTAAGCTGGTGGAAAAGATTGGTGAGGCAGTTGGAAATGAGGCAAGAATCCTTTATTATCGTGAGGGCGAGCATGGCGGGTTGTGTCGTTGGGCACCGATGGCAGAACCAGAGCGTGATCCACGCTTTGGACGAACAGAGGAAGGCTATGGCGAGGATCCGTATCTGGGTGGATGCATGGCCTCATCCTACATCAGAGGAATGAGAGGAAACGACCCGAACTATATCAGGACGGCGGCTACGCTTAAATATTTTATCGGCTACAATTCTGAGGAACGGCCGCTTCAAGTGTCGATTGATCCGCGAAGCTTCTATGAGTATTATCTTGAGCCATATCGCAGATGCATCACCGAAGGCGGTGCAGAGGGTGTTATGACGGCTAGCAACATGATCAATGGGTTTCCGTCTCTTTTTTGTGAGCAACTGCAGGAGCTGCTGCGCAATGAGTGGCGTTTTGCAGGTCACATTGTCGGAAATGAGTGTTCTCTTGCTGAATTGTGTCAGAATGAACGTTTTTCAGATATTGCAAAGACGGCAGCACTTGCAGTGAAAGCTGGAGTCGATTGCTTTGCAGATGAGCCGGAGTATGTGGCAGGAGCTGTGCGAAGTGCCTATGATAGAGGACTTCTTACGATGCAGGACATAAATCAGGCCGTGCGCCGCAGCTTTGCGACAAGGATTCGTCTTGGTATGTTTAATAAGAAGGAAGATGATCCATTTGCAAATCCGGATGAGTCGCTCTTGGGAGGAAGTGTTCACGCAGAACTGTCACGCCAGGCAGGACGCGAGTCGATTGTTCTTTTAAAGAATACAGATCATATTTTACCGCTTGACTCACAGAAAAATGAAAAAATTGCAGTAATCGGACCACTTGCCAATGAATGGCTCAAAGATTGGAATGGAGGAATCCCACCGTATCGCGTCACCCCGTATGATGGCATCCGTGAAGCATTTTTGCCTGAAAATGTGACTTATACAGATGGAAAGAGGCGATTATGTCTGCGATGTGGAGAACGCTATGTGTGCCTTACACAGGAGGGGCGTCTGGCACTCGGTGCACGTTCGGAAGCTGAAGAATTTGTAATCACCGACTGGGGACAGAATAAGATGAATCTGCAGGCAGCATCGACCGGTTGCTACCTTACAAGCGTCGATGAGGATGGTAAGTTGTTTGCAAGCCGCAGAGAGGCCTTTGGTCGTCATGTGAAGGAGTGCTTCTGTATGGAGATGCAGTCTGACGGGCGTTTCCGCTTGACAACATGGCGTGGAAGAGATGTCTATTGGGACAGTGAAGGAATGCTTCGAGCAGCAACAGATGAGCAGGTTGGCATTGGCTGGCCGGGTGAAAATCGTGCACTGTTTGGTGTTGAACAAACTTGGGATGGCACGGCACGCGCGGTGACATTGGCGACAGAGGCAGATAAGGTAATTATCGTGCTTGGTACGAACCCGGTGATTAACGGTCAGATCGGTCAGGACAGAGAGCAATATGCGCTTCCGAAGGCACAGCTGGAGCTTTTTGAAGCTGTAAAAAATGCAAATCCACAGACAATCGTGGTTATTGTTAGTAATTATCCGCACGATCTTTCGGCATTGAGGGATGCAAAAGCCATTCTTTTTAGCCCGTCCGGTTGTCAGGAGCTTGGCCATGCGATTGCAGATGTGTTATCCGGTGCATATAATCCGTCAGGCAGGCTGAATATGACCTGGTACCAATCCTTTGAGAATCTTCCAGCAAAAAATGAGTGTGATATTATCCGTACACGTCAGACCTACCAGTATTACAGGGGTGAAAAGCAGTTCCCGTTTGGATACGGCTTGTCTTATACCTCATTTGCCTACGATATTTTTGCAGTTGAACAGGAAAAGGAGCAGCTTAAGGCGGCATTGCGTGTGCGAAATACAGGAGATCGTGATGGAGCTCAGATTGTACAGATCTATGCGGCAAAAGAGGAATCAACGCTTACGCTGCCAGACAAAAAACTCGTTGGCTTTGCGTTTGTGATGCTGCGCGCGGGCGAGGCAAAGGAAGTGACGATTCGAATTCCATTTCGTGAATTGATGATTTATGATGTGATTACTGAGAGCATGATGCTTGCGGATGGCAGATATCGTATTTGGATTGGGGAAAACGCAGATACGCCGGCGCAAATTGCAGAGAGTGATGGAATGAAACGCCCTGCTGAGGCGATAGTATGTCTTGATGGAGACATACGTATGCGCCGCGATTTCGCGAATATTACGGGCGCATGGCTGTATGATGAATGTCGCAATGTGCGTATCTCCAGGAAGGAGGGCGCGCAGGTGGTCAATGTCAATAACAAAACGCAGGAAGCCATGATGGAGTACACCATGGGAGATAATGACAGCCTAGGCAGTGAACTTCACTTAAAGCTCTACGCGGTGGAAGGCAGTAAGCTAAAAATTACCATAAATGACAAGGATTCTCAGATGTTTGCACTAAATACGCAGGGCACGATGCAGGAAGTCTGCATAAATCTGTCCGAGGAGATGGCAATGTGGGGATATGTGGATGAGATTATCACATTAAAGCTTTCCATGAAGGGTGTTATGGGAATCAGTTATTTCTGGTTTGAATAAGTCATTCGAATGAATGCTGGTGGATTGCGCCAAGAGTTTTGTGTAAACATATAGTATCAATATAGGAATATTAATAGCATAGAAACATTAAATATGGAAGCATTAATATAGAAATATTAATAGATAAATATCGATGTATGCAGGAAGGAAGCAATAATAATGGAAGAGACAAAGAAAATAGCAAAAACTGAGCAGGTAAAGGAAATGGAAGTAGGAACGACTGAGACGATGGAAGATTACAAGGAGGAGCTGGAGGCATCTTATCGCAGAATCCGCCCGGGTGATATCGTAACGGGAACCGTCATTGATGTAAATGATCAGGATGTTACAATTGACTTTAATTACTACGCACCAGGCAGAATTCCAGTGAGTGAGTTAAGTGATGATCCTACGTATCAGGTACTCGAAAACGTGGCAGTCGGAGATACACTTACTGCAACAGTTGTAAAGACAGACGATGGAGCAGGAAATATGCTTCTTTCCTGCAAGGATGCGGCTGAGGAGTTGGCATGGGATAAATTAGCTGAGGCACAGAAGTCCCAGAAGGTATATCACGTAAAGGTGGCAGGTGCTGTAAATGGAGGCTGTGTAGCTTATGTTGAGGGTGTGCGTGGTTTCATCCCGGCATCCAAGCTAGCACTTACCTATGTGGAGGAGCCGGCTGACTACCTGAATAAGGAACTTGACGTGCAAGTCATCTCTGTCGATGAGGGGGCAAAGCGTGTTGTGCTGTCTGCAAAGGAGCTGCTGCAGGCAAAGGTCATGGAGGAAAAGAATAAGAAGATCAACAAGTACACTGTTGGCACCATTATGGAAGGTACTGTTGAGCAATTAAAGGATTACGGTGCATTTGTTAACATTGGCGATGGCATCACCGGACTCGTTCACATTTCTCAAATCAGCGACAGAAGATTAAAGCATCCGAGTCAGGTATTAAAGGAAGGTGAACAGGTTAAGGTAAAGATCATTAAGATCGAAAATAACAAGATTTCCTTAAGTATTCGCGAGGCTGCCGATGTTGCCAGCCGCGAGGTAGAGGATGACGGACCGTCTGAGTATGAGGATAAGGGTGAGGCTGCAACTGGACTTGGCGCATTACTAAAGGGCTTTAAGCTGAACTAAAGGCATTTTTTGTTATTAGCTAATTTGAGCAAATTTGATTCTGATTTAGGAATCAGGCACGGAACTGCTAGGTCATTCAATGGCCGAGTAGTTCACTTGATTCATTTTGCTCATCATGTGTATTTGATTTTGGAAAGGCGTGATGATATGGCAGACGATATGGAACTTTTTAAAGAGTGGATAAAGACAAGTAATAATATTGTATTTTTCGGAGGGGCAGGTGTGTCGACCGAGAGTAATATCCCGGATTTTAGAAGTACAGACGGCCTGTACAATCAGGAGTACGCCTACCCGCCAGAGACGATTCTTAGTCATAGTTTTTATCGAAGAAAGCCGGAGGAATTCTTCCGCTTTTATCGGAATAAGATGCTTTTTCCGAATGCACAGCCAAATGCGGCGCATAAAGCACTTGCAAGGCTGGAGCAGCAGGGAAAACTGAAGGCAGTTATCACACAAAACATTGACGGACTGCACCAGAAGGCAGGAAGCAAAGAAGTGCTTGAGCTTCACGGAAGCGTACTTCGAAATTACTGTGAGCGGTGTGGTAAATTTTACAGTTTAGAGGATATTCTTAAGAAGGAAGATCTGGTGCCAAAGTGTGACTGCGGCGGTACGATCAAGCCAGATGTCGTGCTGTATGAAGAAAGCCTGAATCAACATACGCTGAAAAAATCAGTTCGCTATATCAGTCAGGCGGACATGCTCATCGTTGGTGGAACCTCGCTTACTGTTTATCCGGCGGCGGGGCTGCTTGATTATTATCATGGAAATAAGTTGGTTTTAATTAATATGGCAGCGACCGCCAAGGACAACATGGCGGATCTTATCATAAAACAAAAAATAGGAGAGGCACTTGCCGAGGCAGTCGAGTAATGTTTCGGTACGTCGAATCTGAGGAGTGGTGAGTTGTATGAAAATGGATTTTGAGGTTGGAGACAGGATCAGCATGAAAAAGCCGCATCCGTGTGGAAGCAAAGAGTGGGAAGTTTTGCGCGTCGGAATGGATTTTCGCCTGCGCTGCTGTGGCTGCGAGCATCAGATTCTGGTGTCCAGAAAATTAGTGGAGAAGAATACGAAAAGTATCAAAAAAGCAGAATAAAAGTTCATTCTGATCAGTTTATTCGTCCGATCAGCAGGCATGGAATTTGTATAATTTGATGTGAACATATTTGAACGTGCGGCTTTGCGAATGGGGCCCGTGAACAGTAGCATTTTTTATAAAAAAGTGCTTGCATTTTCTGCATAAGTATGATAGAGTAGAGAACTGTGATG
Source organism: Anaerovoracaceae bacterium (assembly GCA_963604075.1). Classification (GTDB taxonomy): domain Bacteria; phylum Bacillota; class Clostridia; order Lachnospirales; family Lachnospiraceae; genus Anthropogastromicrobium. Next base: position 31,124 of record CAVCPW010000168.1, read on the forward strand.
TAATATCATATCCTTGCTCTTCAGTAGATGAAGGGCCAGAGACCAGAAGGAGGTAGAAACATGAATAAGTACGAGTTAGCAGTTGTATTAAGTGCAAAGCTTGAAGAAGAAGAAAGAGCTGCAGCAATCGAGAAGGTACAGGGCTACATCACCCGTTACAACGGCGTTGTTACCAACGTTGATGATTGGGGTAAGAAGAGACTGGCTTATGAAATTCAGAAGTCCAAAGAGGCTTACTATTACTTCATCCAGTTTGATGGTAATGCAGAGTGTCCAAACGAAGTTGAGAGACAGATCCGCATTATGGAACCGGTTGTCAGATATCTTTGCGTTAAGCAGGAAGCGTAAGCAAGTCGTTTAGGCATTTTGCTTAAGCATTTTAGAAAGGGCATGGTTATTAACTATGAATAAAGTTATTTTGATGGGAAGACTTACTCGAGACCCAGAAGTTCGTTACTCACAGGGCGAGCGCCAGATGGCTATTGCAAGATATACACTGGCTGTAGATCGCAGAGGACGCTCAAACGCTTCCAATGGTGAGCAGACAGCTGACTTTATTCAGTGTGTGGCATTTGACCGTTCAGCAGAGTTCGCTGAGAAGTATTTCCATCAGGGAACAAAGCTTGTGGTTACCGGACGTATTCAGACCGGCAGCTACACCAATAAGGATGGCCAGAGAGTTTATACGACAGATGTGGTTGTTGAAGATCAGGAATTTGCAGAGAGCAAGGCAGCTAGTGCAGGATCCGACAATGGCGGTTACAGACCGGCAATGTCTCAGTCCAGACCTGAGCCAGCCAGTGCGGTTGCAAGTGGATTTATGAACATTCCAGATGGCGTAGAAGACGAAGGACTTCCATTTAACTAATGATGTCAAAGACAGACGGAGAAAAACGTCCATAGTCAGAACCAAAAGGTCTGACAGATAGAAGATCAAAAAGGAGAGAAGAACATGGCTTACAATAAGGCAGAAAAAACTGATTCCTCCATGAAGAGAAGAGCACCTCGCAGAAGAAAGAAGGTTTGCGTATTCTGTGGAGAGAACAACGGTGTTATCGATTACAAGAACGTTGCAATGTTAAAGAAGTATGTTTCTGAGAGAGGAAAGATTCTTCCGAGAAGAATTACCGGAACCTGTGCAAAGCATCAGAGAGCAATGACTGTAGCAATCAAGAGAGCTCGTCATATCGCACTTATGCCATATACCGTAGACTAATCCGATATCAGTTCGTAATTATAGGAGTGCACGAAAGTGCACTCTTTTTTTGATGTCATGAGAAATGTAATTTTTTAAACGACTTGCACACAGGCAACCTTGACAGACGCCTCTAATTGAACTATCATGATATTGACGCGTGAGGCATAAGCCGCACCGCAGAAAGGAAGAATGTATCATGCAATTTGAGAAACTTCAAAAAGATATGATTGCCGCAATGAAGGCAAAGGATAAGCCAAGAAAGGAATCCATCTCCGCATTGATTTCCGCAGTAAAGAAAGCAGCGATCGACAAGGGATGCCGTGACAATATTACAGAAGAACTGGTGGACAGCGTTATCTTAAAGGAATTAAAGACTGCAAAAGAGCAGATCGACTCCTGCCCGACAGATCGTGCCGAGCTTAAGGAAGAGTATCAGGCAAGATATGATGTAATCAGCGAGTATGCGCCAAAGCTTCTGTCTGCAGATGAAGTAAAGGAAATCCTTACAACCAAATTTGCTGATGTGATTGCCACAAAGAACAAGGGGCAGATCATGAAGGCAGTTATGGCAGAATTAAAGGGAAAAGCTGACGGAAAAGTAATTAATCAGGTGGTTGCACAGCTGTGCCAGTAAGTAACATTGGGCAGCAGACAGCAGGCAAGTCCGTTTGGGTAAACACACAGACAAATGTACAGACAGCATTGGTCCAATCAAATGGTGTGCAGATTGAAGCAGATTGCTTTGATCTTGAGCAGATCATGGAGAGTGGCCAGTGCTTTCGTATTTACCGGGTGAGTGAGAAAGAAGATCAAAGCACTGATTTTAAGGCAGGCAGTAGCAATGTGCCTGACAACTTCGGAACAGTTTATCGCGCAACAGCTGCAGATCATACTGTTTTGATTCGTCAGGAAAGCTTGAGTATTTTGCCATATCAGAAAAATAAGCAGAGAAACTTTTGTAATGGCATTCAGGAAAAGTTTCAGAACAATCTATATCGATTAACCTTCTTCTGCTCTCCGGATGAGTACGAGCATTTCTGGCGTCACTACTTTGATTTGGAGACGGATTATCGTCAATACGAGTCTAAAATCGATCCAAAAGACTCATATTTGCAGTCTGCTTTTGCATTTGGAAGCGGTATACGCATCCTGCATCAGGATCCGTGGGAAATGCTAATCACATTTATCATTTCACAGCGAAAAAACATTCCAGCCATCCGTCAGGCTGTGGAAGCGCTGTCAAAGAAATGTGGTACCTGCATTGACAGGGAAAATGAAATTTATGCATTCCCAACGCCAGCGCAGTTATCTACACTCACCTTATCGGATCTTCAATCTCTTTCCCTTGGATATCGTGCAAAATATATTTATGAGACCACAAAACAGGTCATGAACGGATCGCTTGCCATTTCGCAGTGGGACATGCTTTCCAACGATGATTTGCACAAAGTGCTCCTTTCCTGCTATGGTGTCGGAGAAAAGGTAGCAAATTGTGTCGCATTGTTTGGATATCATCGAATCGGCGCATTTCCGGTAGATGTGTGGATTGACCGTATCCAAAAAACATACTATAACGGCCATTTTCCAGTGGAAATGTATGAGGGCTTTGCGGGAATAATGCAGCAATATATGTTTTACTATGAGCGAAGAAAGGATACTTGTCACTGATTAGAGACGTCGGAAAAAAGAGAGATTTTATTTTTATTTTATATAAAATTTAGCACTCTCAACTTGACAGTGCTAATAAAAAGGGGTATCATACGGTTAGGCATGGAGTGCAGGGTAATTAATGTAATATAATTAATGTGAGACAATCAATGCCATGTGTTCCAGAGACGCTGGAGCAGAATGAGAGGTGCTTATGGAAGTAGATGACAGGCCGAAAAGGCCAAAAAAACCGATGCTGACCTATTGGGTTATTGCCATCATTGTGTTTTTACTTTTGAATACATTTGTGTTTCCGAATTTGTTTCACCGCAAGGTTGAGCAGACGGATTACAGTACATTTCTTCAAATGATAGAGGATAAAAACATCGGAGAAGTCAGCGTGGAAGATACGCAGATTACCTTTACAGATAAGAGTGGTGAGCACATTTACAAAACCGGAACTATGAACGATCCGGATCTGGTAAATCGCTTAGAGGAAGCAGGAGCCACGTTCAGCAAGCCAATCGTTCAGCAAATGGGCGTACTGGAATATATGCTGATAAGTTGTGTTGTACCGATTGTAATATTATTCCTTGTCTGGAGACTGATTTCAAAGAAGTTTCTTAGTAAAATGGGCGATGGAGAAGGTATGATGACCTTTGGTATGGGCGGTCCAAAGAGCAATGCCAAGGTATATGTCAAGTCTGTTGACGGTATCAAATTTAAGGATGTTGCCGGAGAGGAGGAGGCAAAAGAGCTTCTTCAGGAGATCGTTGATTTCCTTCACAATCCGGATAAATATCGTGAGATTGGTGCGACAATGCCAAAAGGTGCTCTTCTTGTAGGTCCTCCGGGAACTGGTAAGACGATGCTTGCCAAGGCTGTAGCAGGTGAGGCAGATGTGCCATTCTTCTCCATTTCAGGTTCTGAATTTGTTGAGATGTTCGTCGGTATGGGTGCTGCTAAGGTGCGTGATCTGTTTAAGCAGGCTAATGAGAAGGCACCGTGTATTGTCTTTATCGATGAGATTGATGCCGTTGGAAAGAAGCGTGAGGGTGGTCAGTTAGGCGGCAATGACGAGCGTGAGCAGACATTGAATCAGCTGCTTTCAGAGATGGATGGTTTCGATGGTTCTAAGGGTGTTGTAATCCTTGCAGCAACCAACCGTCCGGAGTCTCTTGATCCGGCGCTTCTTCGTCCGGGCCGTTTCGATCGTCGTATTCCGGTTGAACTGCCAGATCTTAAGGGCCGAGAGGATATTCTGAAAGTACATGCCGCAAAGATTAAGATCGCAGATAATGTCGATTTCAATGCGATTGCGCGTACGGCAGCAGGTGCATCTGGTGCAGAGCTTGCCAATATTGTCAATGAGGCCGCACTTCGTGCAGTCCGTGACGGAAGAAAGTTTGCAACACAGACTGACCTGATGGAGAGCGTCGAGGTCGTAATTGCCGGTTATCAGAAGAAGAATCGTATCCTTTCTACTAAGGAAAAGCTGATTGTTTCCTATCACGAAGTCGGACATGCGCTTGTAGCAGCATTACAGACAAATTCCGCTCCGGTACAAAAGATCACGATTATCCCGCGTACATCCGGTGCACTTGGCTTTACGATGCAGGTAGATGAGGGCGAGAAGTATCTGATGACAAAGGAAGAGTTGGAAAATAAGATTGCTACATTTACTGGAGGTCGTGTGGCAGAGGAGCTTGTATTTGGAGATGTGACAACAGGTGCATCAAATGATATCGAGCAGGCAACAAAGTTGGCGCGTGCCATTATCACTCGCTATGGTATGAGTGAGTTTGGTATGGTAGCGCTGGAAAGTATAAACAATGTTTATTTAGGTGGAGACACCAGTATGAGCTGCTCACAGGAGACTGCAACAAAGATTGATGATCTAGTTGTGGCTCTGGTGCAGAAGCAGTACGAAAAGGCAAAAGATCTTTTGAGCAGTCATATGGACAAGCTTCACGAGATTTCAAAATTCCTGTATGATCATGAGACAATCACAGGTGAGGAGTTCATGGGAATCTTGAATCGTCCACAGACTGTGACACAGGATCAGGCACAGATTCCGTCACAGAATGAAAGAATTTGACCGAAATTGCAAAAGAGGACAAATTTATACCACCATTCTTGATTTAAAAAATACAAAAAGTTAATAAAATGCTAGTTTTATTCATTGTATTTATTCAAGAAATGCGGTAATATAGTCTCGTTGCCTTAGAAAAAATTATTGCCGTATGCTGCAATGCATAACAGTGAGTGTCTAGAAGGCATAAGAGCAGCTGTAAAAAAACAGAAGATGCAGTTGTAGAACTTAAGGTACAGAAAGGGATTATCGCGATGCTAGAATTAACGAACACAGAACAAGTGATTATGAAATGTATCTGGGAAATTGGTGATAATGTAGCTGTAGCAGACTTACTAGAGCGTCTGAAGACAGAGTATGGCAAAGTGTATGCGAGAACCACTATCAGCGTATTTATGTCTTATCTGCGTGACAAAGGCTATGTAACCTACGAAAAGAGAAGTCATGCATATGTTTATAAGCCACTGATTACAGAGCAGGACTATCAGAAGGAGCTGATGAAGCGTTATCAGAAGACCAGTTTTAACGGTTCTGCAGTCGATTTCATTCGTGCTTATCTTGACAGTCAGGAATTGACCGCTGCAGATCTTGAGGCGATTCGCGCATTGGTTGAAGAGAAGCAGAAGGAAGTTCAGTAAAATAACGCGCGGCATAATGCAATGCGTGATGCATATGATGAAAAAGGAATCTCCACAGAGGGATTCCTTTTTTCTTTTCGAAAAAAGTGTTTGTAAAGCAATGTATCTTAAGATGTTTGTAAGGTTCATTTCATATTTTCTTTCTTTTTTAAACACAATTTGCACACAGGCATTTGATAATATATAGACAGTTGAACAGAGGAAGCCAAGCAGAACAAAAGTAAAGCAATATGAGAGTTCGACATACAAATTCGATTAAAGAATTTTTAAATGGCTTCTGTATCTACTATCTGCCAATTGTTGGCAATTTATATATAGTTACAAAAGTTGTACTCTTTTTCATTTTTTTCAATGGAACTGAAGATAGTTCCGTCCTCCTCCTTTTTTAGACCGTCCGAAAGGGCGGCCTTTTTTTGTGGAAAGATTGCTCAAATTGTGATACACTGAAGCTAAAGCTTGACTACAAGGGAGGATCGCGATATGGCGGATAACATAAACAAGATTATTTCGACAAAGGCAAATACACTTTACGCAATGAAAAATCTGATAAAAAAAGCACGCATTGAGGAAATGTATATCCTGAAGGTAGAGGATTTCTGGCGCAACAAAAATCAGGTTTGTACAGAGATTATGGAAAAGTTCGGCGGATGTCGGATCGTTGTGCGAAGTTCCTCCACGCAGGAAGACTGCATGAAGTCCTCAAATGCAGGACATTATAAGAGTATTCTCGATGTCGATTCAGCGAGCCGTGCGCAGATTGTCGAGTCCATAGAGGCAGTCATTCAGTCCTACGAGAAGGATATTAAGGGCATCTCAAACGAACAGGTGTTGATCCAGCGTCAGGCAATGGATGTGTGTGCCAGCGGTGTTGTTTTCTCACGTGACTTAAAGGGAAAACGTCCGTACTATCTGGTCAACTATGATGACCTTGGTTCCACGGACAGTGTTACGAGTGGCCGCGGCGGCAAGACATTGTGGATTGCGCGAAATGTGTCGCTATATCAGCTTGAGGAGCGTTGGCACAATTTGATTGCAGCCGTGGCAGAGGTGGAGAGCATCATCGAGGATATTCCGCTCGATATTGAGTTTGCAATCGACAGCCACAATCAGGTTATTTTGTTTCAGGTTCGTCCGCTTGCGGCAGGCTACCGTGAGGGTCGTTATATTGATGATTATTCTTTCTTTGCAAGAAAAGGCCAAATTCGTCAGGAGTACGAAGAACATCTTGATGCAATTACAGGAAAGCCTATGAAGCTGTCCGATATGGCATTCTGGAATCCGTCTGAGATCATCGGAAGCAATCCGAGGGCGCTGGATTACTCACTGTATCGTGAGATTATCACGCACCACGCATGGAACGAAGGCATACGCGAACTCGGCTACCGCTCGTTCAATGAGGATTTGATGTATCAGGTTGGAAATAAGCCATATATTAACCTGACGTATTCCTACTATTCGCTGATTCCGGCAAGCATCCCGGAGCCGCTTGCGCTTCGTCTTGTTCAGTATTATCAGACAAGACTCGAGGAAGATCTTTCAGCGCATGATAAGATCGAGTTTGAGATTATTTTCAGCAGCTACGATTTTATGACGGAAGAAAATTCAAAGAGAATGCTTCGATATGGCTTTACCGAGGAGGAGCGACAGCTTCTCGTGCACGAGGTAAAGAAGCTTACAATCGATGCAGTGACGCATCAGGAAGATATTTTAAAGAAGGATCTTGAGGCACTGAAGTGCCTTGAAAATCGCCGTGAAGAAATTGAAAAGTTATTATATGAGGATGTGTCGATTGATAAACTTGTCGATGGCATTTTAACGCTCTTAAAGGAGATTCGTACAAATGGCACACCACAGTTTGCACGTCAGGCAAGACTGGCATTTATCGCAAGATCATTTCTTCGAACTCTTGTCGATGCTGGCTATTACAGCAGTGAAAATGTGGACACATTCATGCAGGGCATTTCTACGGTATCCTCGGAATTCAACGATGACTTTGAACGTTTCTCACAGGGATTAATTAGCCGAGAAGAGTTTAACTTTAAATATGGTCATCTGCGCAGCGGTACATATGACATTCGTTCTGACCGCTATGATGCGATGAATTTTCGCCCGGCACCATCTCGTATCAAGAAGGAAAAGACCAATATTCACAGTGAGCTTGATATCAGCATTTTGACACAGGCACTCGAGGATTCGCAGATTGACGTGTCAGCAAAGCGTATGGCAAAATTCTGGATCAGCGCAATCGAGCAGCGTGAGTATTTCAAATTTGAATTTACCAAATCGCTCAGTATGGTCTTAGAGCTGATTCGAAAGCTTGGCTCAATCCTTGAGATTCGCACGATGGATCTGTCATGGCTTTGCGTGGACGATTTTAAACTGTATGAGCCAGGCTGCAATCCAGATGAGTTAAAGAAGCTTTGGATGAAGTTAATCACAAAGCGACGCAGATTAAATCATGACAGCCGCTTGATTCTGCTCCCGGAAGTGATTCTTTCTGGAGCAAGCGTTGATATTATTCCAGTGTACGAGGCACGTCCGAATTTCATCACGGCAAAGACTGTCGAAGGAGAGGTTGTGCTGCTCGATGAGGAACCGGATGCTGATATTACAGGAAAGATTGTGGTAGTACCGAAGGCTGATCCTGGTTATGAGTGGATTTTTACAAAGAATATCAAGGGATTTATCACGAAGTACGGTGGAGCAGCATCCCACATGGCGATTCGCTGCGCAGAATTTAACATTCCTGCAGCAATCGGCTGTGGCGAGAAGATTTATGATACCGTGTCACAGCTGGATTATCTAGAGATGGACTGTAGAAACGGTCTGATCAAGGAGGGCATCCAGTATACGAATCTTCATGCGCTCATTACGCAGCGCGAGGGCGTAAATGACTACGGCGATCCAACGGATATCCTTGAGGCTGGCTACGTAGAATTTTATGAGTCGATTGGATTTATTCCTCGTCCGGTTGCAAACCATACAAAGAATTTTGAACGTCTGTTTGACGAGAAAATTGACCTTTTAATCGTCGTCGGCGGCGGTGCACTTGGTTCACAGTGGTATGACCGCCCGCACAATGAGAAGGAGCAGCCGTATCGAGACAAGATGGAAGAGAAGCTGATTCATTATTGTGTCAATCATGGTATTCCTATCATTGGAACATGTCGTGGTATGCAATATATGAATGTCCTTTTTGGCGGAAAGCTGACATATCACCCAGATCTTCCGTGTCCGAGAGAGCGCGGTGAGGATCATAAGGTGCATCTGTTAAAGGAAAATCGAAGCATCTACGTTAATAATTATCACAAGGATGTCATTTTCGAGGATGCACTTGCGGATTGTTTTGAGCCGCTTGCAATCGATGAGGACAATCACACTATCGAGGCATATCAGTCAGAATCCATGAAAATTCTGGGAGTTCAGTGGCATCCGGAGCGCAAGTTTGGACACGCGGATGGAATTGATGAGACGCGCCGACTGGTAAGAGACTTTATCTCGAAGTTTATTCACTAAGGCTGCAGCCTTGAAGGCTATGATAATTATAAAGGATTGTAAAGGCTACAATCATCACTGTCCACTATGTAATGACATGAAAATCCCCGAGATACATTCAATAGAAGAATGCGTCTCGGGGATTTTGAATTCACGATGAAATTAACATAGTAATTCTAATTAATTCTGTGTGTCTTCGGTGGTAGCAGCAGCGGCAGCAGCTTCAGCTTTTGCAGCCAGCTGAGCGCGATGCTGCTCAAGGATGTGATTAATTCTGTCAGTCGGATTTAACAGCTCGTGAATGGATACATTGTGGTTCAGATGATCAATCAGAAGAGCAATGTACTTGCTGAGATCAACATTTACATAGTAAGGACGGGACAGAAGCTCTGGTCTTTGATATACCAGATTGGTAGTCAGGATATGGTCAATGATACCCTGCTCATATGCGGAATCAAACTTTGCCAGACCGTTTGTAAACAGACCAAAGGTAGCAGCGGCATAAACCTTGCGTGCCTTGCGGCGCTTTAACTCGCGTGCAACATCCAAAATGCTGTCACCGGAGGAGATCATGTCGTCGATAATGATGACATCCTTTCCTTCTACGTTGGTTCCAAGGAACTCGTGAGCGACAATCGGATTTTTTCCATCTACGATGCGAGTGTAATCGCGACGCTTGTAGAACATACCCATATCAACACCAAGGTAGTTGGTCAGCTGAATTGCGCGGCCCATACCACCCTCATCAGGACTGATAACCATCAGGTGATCGTTGTCCACCTGAAGATCCGGCTCTACGCGAAGAAGTGCTTTGATAAATTGATATACGCACGGAACGCTCTCAAATCCATTGCGCGGAATTGCGTTCTGAACACGGGCATCGTGAGCATCAAAGGTGATGATGTTAGATACACCCATCTTTGTAAGTTCCTGAAGTGCCATAGCGCAGTCAAGAGACTCACGGGAAGTACGCTTGTGCTGGCGGCTTTCATAAAGGAAAGGCATAATGACATTGATACGGCGAGCCTTGCCTTCTACTGCAGCAATGATACGTTTTAAATCCTGATAATGATCATCTGGTGACATGTGATTTACATATCCGCACAGGGAGTAAGTCTGGCTATAGTTGCAGACATCCAGCATGATGTACAGATCGCAGCCACGGACAGATTCTTCAATGACGCCCTTTGCTTCACCGGAACCAAATCGCGGTGTTTTGGTTTTGATGATATAGCTGTCTTTGCTGTACTCAGAAAAGTGAAGTGCAGCAGACTGAGCGTGGCTTCTGTCTGAACGCCACTGTGTCAGATAGTTGTCTACCTTCTGACCAAGTGTTGAACAGCTTTCAAGCGGGATAAGGCCCAGTGTTCCAACTGGTATTGTGTTCAGATTATTTTCGATTGGCATGATGACCTCCATGATAGTGAGACGCAGCTTACCTGCGTACAAAAATACGAACCTTGAATAATCATAGCATGAAGCCGCTGAAGATTCAAGGTTTACGTCGAAATGGATAAAAAAGAAAATTGTGTAAAATTATGGAAAATTTTGTGCAACATGACCCTAAGGCCTCAAAATCAGAAGCGAATCCAAGTGTTTACGAATTTCTTAAATCCTCTCCGAAAACAGGAATCGTTGTATATTGCCCTATCAGACGAGATGAGATACGCTCAGTATATGTGTCTTGAAGCTGGTCAGGATTTAGGTTTGTCGAGATAATCGTCGTTTTTTTCGCCAGATCGCGTGAATTAATCACATGAAACAGCTGGCTGATTACAAATGGCGTTAAGTTTTCTGTTCCAAGATCATCAATGATTAACAGGCTGCAAGTGAGCGCGTAAGAATCACTGTCGTTGGAGTCATCGCTTACATTTGAATGAAATCGCTGCATTGCGGATTCAAAAAATTCAGGGGCAGTCATGTACAGGACCGAAAAACCACGATCAAGTACAACTTTTGCGATACAGTTGCAAAGAAACGTTTTGCCAACACCAGGATTTCCAAAGATTAAAAGGCTGGGGCTGCCATCCTTAAATTGATATGCATACTTTTCGTAGGTCAAGCGAAGACGCTGCATATGGGCGCGGTTGCTCATTCCGCCAAGAAGCGGGTTTGGTGTAGTGGAATAGCGATTGATATCAAACGTGCTGAAGTTTTCCTTTTTGAGACGGTCGCGAATGCCGGATTGCTCATAGAGCAGGCTAATGCCAGCCTGTTCAAAACAGTGACATTTTCGGCTGCCATCGAGATAGCCGGTATCTTTGCAGTCCGGACAGCTATACTTGGGCTGAAGATCCTTTAGCGTATAGTGAAGCGATGCTAAAAGAGCGGAACGCTCCTTTCGCAGAGCATCAATAGATTCCTGCGCTTTTGCGGCTTCGCCTGCATTTCCTGTAATCTTCGCTTTTGCAAGAGATGCGCTTGCAGTTGGAAGGAGCTGTGAAATCTCAAGAAGTCTTGGACATTTCGCATAGATATGGCGGAGACGTTCTTCCATTTCATGCTGGTGTTGGAAACGGGTGCGGCTATAGCGGCGCATCAGTTCATTGTATTGTGAATTTGTCAGAGCCATAATGTACTAATCCTTTCTTCCATTTCTTTCCTATAAATTTTTGATAAATCTTTCGTATACGCAGTTCTTGATTAGCTCATATATGCGGTTGATATACGAAGTTCTTGATTAGTTGATATACGAAGTTGAGACTCAACCATTATTCAGCGCTTACTTAGTTTTCCGGGTTCTTGCTGTACTGCTTTAAAATCTTCTCCATGTAATTGTTGTTCTGACGCTCAGTGAAATTACGAAACTGCTGAGTACCCTTTGCAACAGAACCGTTTGTATGATTTGAAGCAGAGCGGTTTGCGCTTCCACGCTTGGCAGAAGATTTCGCTTTCTGATTCTGTTCGCGCTTTTGCTCGGAAGCTTTTGCATCTTCGAGTGTTTTAACGTTTTCTTCCTTCCAGCGCTTCAGAATACTTTCAGTAAAGTTTACGCTTGGCCGCTGACATTTTAGCATTGTAATGTCACAGGCATAGACAAAAATGTCCGAGGAAAATCCATAGTCGCGAATCCATTGGTTTATATAGTTTAGCTGTGACGGTGACGGTGCTTGATTGTACAGGCCATATGCTCTCATAACTGCATAGACGGTATCGTTGTGCAGCTGGTTGTATTCGCGAATTGCATCGAGCGTGTGAAGCCCCTTGCTGTGCCAGGACTGTGCCACTGAATCGATAAACTTCATGCTTAGCTTGCCCTTGCAGTGATTGGCACAGTAATCAACCAGATAGTCAATCACGTCAGGCGAACGATTAAACTGTAGGTACCAGTAACCAAAGGACTCTGAGTCTGAATAAGTAAGCGGGCGTGAAAAATACTGCGCCCAGGCTGACATGTACATGTTAAATTCAGGGTCATTTTCCAGAAGAATCTGCTCTTCCTGAGAAAGATGAAGCGGCGGCATTGAACCCGAATTGGTAGTGTCCGAAGAGGCAGTACCAGAAACAGTGGTGCCAGAAATTGTAGTGCCGGAGGTAGCAGTATTAGAAACAGTGGTCGACTGCGCAGTACCAGAGTCCGACTGTGCACCGGTACCTTGCACTGCCGCCTGCGATGCCACAGCTTGTGCAGATGCCTGAGATGCTTGTGCCTGTATGCCAACAGTTGCTTTATCAGCAACAGTCTGGGACGGTGGATCAGTGAATGCAATGCCTGATAGCTCATGCTCTGAGGTAAAGCTAAGGCGAAGAAGACCTGCCTTTTCCCAGTAAATAAGAGAACGCAAAACTTCGCGCTCTGAAATTTCGAGATGATCACTGATTGAAGCGCTGCTTAAGCCGGAAGTCGACTTCGAGATCGCACGCAGCAAATATAGATAAACCTTTACATCCGTACCGGAGGCGGCAGGAAGAAAACGGTCTATAAAATAGCCGGGAACAACAAGTGTATCAATGCTGAGCCGGTTCTCCAGTAAAAGAAAGGACATAAAAACCTCCAAAACTGTGGCCTGTATCAATCAATTAATTAAATTAGTTATTGTCAATTGTAATTAATCAAATCAATTACGGTAAATTTTTCACCTATGTTAGTAAAGTGAAGTATAGCACAATTTTCGATTTTTGAAAAGCCACCTCGAAATGAACAGTGGGTATATAAAGTTTTTTGGGGATAATGTGGATAACTCAGAAAAGAGTGGGAAAGAATGTTGGAAAAGAGCGTAAATACGCCATTTTTTGAGGGTGAAAAAAGAAAAAGTTATCCCCATAGTTATCCCCAGAGGGTCTGGGAATAAATTGGGGATAATGTTGATAACTTGCTTGAAATTTACTTGGAAATGAGATTTTCTCCGATTTTTACTACATCTCCGGCACCCATAGTTATCACCAAATCGCCGGGGATAGCATTTTTTAAAATAAATTTTTCGATTTCTTCAAAAGTTTCAAGATAGTGGGCATTTATGCCTTCCTGCTCTAATAGAATGCGAATATTGTCAGAGCTGATACCTAAATCGTCAGTCTCTCTTGCCGGGTAAATCTTTGCTAGAACGACCTCATCGGCTAGGGACAGTGCCTTTGCAAAATCATTTAGCAGAGCCTTTGTTCTTGTGTAGGTATGCGGCTGGAAGATACACCAGATCTTCTTATGTGGATACTTCTTTGCAGCAGTCAGTGTAGCGGCGATCTCCTGTGGATGATGTGCATAATCATCAATGATGGTAATGCCATTTACCACGCCCTTCTTTTCAAAACGTCTCTGCGTGCCGTGGAAATTTAAAAGGCCTGATGCGATCTGATCCATCGTAAGGTCAAGCTTTCGGCAAAGGGCAACAGCAGCAAGTGCATTATAAACATTATGCTCGCCAGGAACGCTTAGCTGAATATGACCGAGTACAGTGCCGTGTGCGTCTGTGACATCAAAAGAGGCTTGAGCCAGCTCATTGTACGTGATATTGGCAGCGTGGTAATCGCATGACTCGCTGTGTCCTACGGTGATGATCTCGCACTCTATGCCCTTCGTCAGCTCAGACAGATCACGGATGTCGCCGTTAATGACAAGTACGCCGTCTTTTGGAAGCTTTTCCATAAACAGGCGGAAGGAGTGGCGGATATCGTCGATGTCCTTAAAAAAGTCGAGATGGTCTGCTTCTATATTAAGAATGACTTCCATTGTCGGATAGAATGACAGAAAGCTGTTGGTGTACTCGCATGCTTCTGTGACAAACAGATCAGAGCCGCCTACGCGGATGTTGCCTCCGATCGTTGGAAGGATTCCGCCTACAGAGATGGTTGGATCAGTACCGGCTGCTAAAAGAATCTCTGTTATCATAGAGGTGGTGGTGGTCTTACCATGGGTACCGGCAATGTTTATGGCAGTTTTGTAATTTCGCATCAGCTGTCCGAGAAGCTCTGCTCTTGTAAGCAGCGGGATATTGCGCGCATTTGCGTCTACAATCTCCGAATGTTCAGCATGAATGGCAGCAGTGTAAACAACGACATCTGTTCCCTCAGGAATGTGGGAAACAGACTGATCGTAGAAGATTGTAGCGCCCAGGGAAGAAAGATGGTCGGTCAGCGGGGATTCTTTAGAATCGGAACCGCTCACTGTAAAGCCTTCTTTCATTAAAACCTCAGCGAGTCCGCTCATGCTGATGCCGCCGATGCCGATAAAATAAATATGGCATGGTTTTTCAAAATTAATATGATACATGGTAATTCCTCCGAATAATCAAATGAATGAATAATGAATAACGAACGAGATTAAGAAACAAAAATGAATTGTTTTCTTAATTTAAGTATACTCGATTTTGAGTGATTGTAAAGCGCAAATGTTGCAGGCGGCTATCAGAAGGCTGCAAATCAGCAAGACACTCATTTACAAAAACGCACGTTTTGTGAAGTGCTGTAAAACGTGAGATGTAAAGGCATATTTTGGACAAAATGATCGAAAATGTGTAAAGGTAATGGAAAACAATCTAAACAAGGTGTAATAAATAATTAAAAATATATGAAAATTTTTAAGCAAATTGTTCACATTTTGAAAGATATGTGTTATAATGATGACAAGTACTACATGGTTACAGTTCACAAAGCGAGTGGAAAACATTCGTTTTGCGAGTTAGTAATACAATATAGACAAAGGGGTGATTTTGTGGTTAGAAAGGAAATGATCGCCATGTTATTGGCGGGCGGACAGGGAAGCCGCCTTGGAGTTTTGACTTCGGAAGTAGCGAAGCCGGCTGTATCCTTCGGCGGGAAATACAGCATTATTGACTTCCCATTAAGTAACTGCATTAATTCAGGGGTGGATACAGTTGGTGTAATGACACAGTATCAGCCGCTTCGTTTGAATACCCACATCGGCATTGGTATTCCGTGGGATCTTGACCGCAATTACGGCGGTGTGACGATTCTATCACCATATGAAGCGACAGGAAACAGTGACTGGTATACAGGAACTGCAAATGCGATTTATCAAAATATTCGCTACATTGACAGCTTCAATCCGGAGTATGTACTTATTCTTGGTGGTGATCACATCTATAAGATGGATTATCAGGTAATGCTCGATTATCATAAAGCAAATAATGCAGACGTTACTATGGCGGCTATGCCGGTTCCGATTGAGGAAGCTAGTCGCTTTGGTGTCCTCATTACAGATGATACAGGTCGTATCACTGATTTTGAGGAGAAGCCTGCACACCCGAGAAGCAACCTTGCTTCCATGGGCATTTATATATTTACATGGTCGGTGCTTCGCGAAGCATTGATTACAAATAAGGATATTCCGAACTGTGACTTTGGTATGCATGTCATTCCATATTGCCACAAGCGCGGAGATCGCGTATTCTGCTACGAGTTCAATGGTTATTGGAAGGATGTTGGAACACTTCATTCTTACTGGGAAGCAAACATGGAGCTGATTGATATTGTTCCTGTATTTAATTTATACGAGGAATTCTGGAAGATTTATACTAAGTCTGACAACCAGCCACCGCAGTATATTGCAGATTCAGCACAGATTGAGCGTTGTATCATAGGAGATGGATCTGAGCTGTATGGCAAAGTGAGAAATTGTGTCATAGGACCTGACGTTACCATTGAGGAAGGCGCAGAGGTTTATGACTCCATTCTAATGCAGGGTACTGTAGTAAAGAAGGGAGCTAAAGTCTATAAGTCCATCATTGCACAGGATGTAACAGTTGGTGAGAATTGTACGATTGGTGTCGGAGAGTACGCAGACAGTCAATATAATAAGAAGGTATATTGCTGTGACCTTGTCACCATTGCAGAAGGCTCCGAGATTCCGGATGGCGTTACGATTGGTAAGAACGTAGCAATTTCCGGTAAGACCGTCATTGAAGATTATCCGAATGGAAATCTTGTAAGCGGCGGATATATCATCAAGGGAGGCGAGAAAGAATGAAAGCGATTGGTATAATTTTAGCTGGCGGAAACAACAAGAGAATGAAGGAGCTGTCATATAATCGTGCAATCGCTGCTATGCCAATGGTAGGAACATACCGTAGCATTGATTTTGCACTCAGCAATATGTCAAACTCCCGTATTCAGAAGGTGGCTGTTTTAACACAGTACAACACAGTATCCCTAAATGAGCATTTAAACTCTTCAAAGTGGTGGGATTTTGGAAGAAAGCAGGGCGGTTTATATGTATTCACCCCTACTATAACCGCAGAAAATAGTAACTGGTATCGGGGTACAGCCGATGCCCTGTATCAGAACCTGCATTTCCTCAAGAGAAGCCATGAGCCATACGTGGTTCTGGCTTCTGGCGATGGAATTTATAAGTTGGATTACAACAAGGTTCTGGAGTACCATATTCAGAAGCGTGCCGACATCACCGTTGTCTGCAAGCAGATGCCTGATGGTGAGGATTTAAGCCGTTTCGGACAGGTAAAGACCGATGATGACGGAAGGATACGTGATTACGAGGAGAAGCCGGTTGTCGAGACTTCCAGAAATGTATCCTGTGGTATCTACGTTATCAGAAGACGTTTACTGATCGAGTTGATCGAGCGTGCGGCAGAGGAAGACAGATATGATCTTGTAAAGGATATCCTGATCCGTTACAAGGATATCAGGAGAATCTACGCATACCAGATCGATACCTATTGGAATAATATTTCCTCTGTTGAAGCTTATTATAAGACCAATATGGACTTCTTAAAGAGAGATGTCCGCAAGTATTTCTTCAAGGAAGGTGATAGTGTATTTACTAAGGTGGATGATCTGCCGCCGGCAAAGTACAATCCGGGTGCAAATATTTCAAACAGTCTTATTGCATGTGGCAGTATTGTAAACGGTACGGTTGAAAATTCCGTTATTTTTAAGAAAGCATATATCGGAAACAATACAGTAATTAAGAACTCCATTATTATGAACGATGTTTATATCGGTGATAATGCAGTGATTGAAAATTGTATCATTGAGAGCAGAGGAACCATTGAGGCAAATGCTTGCTACAAGGCAGAGCCGGGTGATATCCGTATCGTTGTGGAGAAGAATGACCGATATATCATTTGATAGTATCAGGTAATCAAAGTCAGAAGCGTAGCATACTTGCATGAAAAACTTTTGACTTTGGGACCAGCCCAAACATGAGAATGCAACGGATTGCGAATATCATTGACGATTACGGGAGATGCCGCGCAGCGGGGCAATCCGTAGGTACTATCAATATGTAATAATAAAGAAAAACAGAATAAAGAAAACAGCTGCACAAAGGCGTGCAGAGGACGGAAAGGCAATAGTGGGATGGAAATTACAGATGTGAGAGTGCGAAAGGTCGCACAGGATGGCAAAATGAGAGCAATCGTCTCTATTACACTGGACAATGAATTTGTGGTTCACGATATCAAGGTGATCGAAGGGGAAAAGGGAGTATTTGTTGCGATGCCGAGCCGCAAGTCGGCAACAGGAGAATATCGTGATATCGCACATCCCATCAACTCGGAGACAAGAGATTACGTGCAGAAGGTCATTCTCGAGAAATACGAGGAGGCACTGAAAGAAGCATAAAAATAAAAGATCTTGACCGGGGATTTGTTGATCAGACAGATATATGAATTGCAAGGTCAATAGCTAATGTAAATACGACAACGGAAAGACTGCTCAAGGGCAGTCTTTCTTTTTGCGTGTGTGTGAACTACATATGGCTATAGAACTACATATGGCAGCTCTTGCAATTCTTATTCGTATTCGGTATAATGAGACTAAGAAAAGTCAAAAAAGCATCGAAATGACAAATATATTACAAAAGGGAGGGTATTTGTCAACTATCCATCACCTAAGTGTAGTGGGTTAGTCTACGAAAAATGAAAGGATTTAATTTATGAAGAGAAAAATAGCAGCGGCAATAGTAGCATCCCTGATGGTAGGTGCAATGCCAATTGTCACAAATGCAGCCCCTGTGCAGATTTTGTCAACAAGCATCACTGAGCAATCTGCCTCAGGTTATCGTGTAAATGTCACATTCTCAGCTGATGCAGGTGTCAGTCGTGTCATGATGCCGACATGGACGGAAGCAAATGGTCAGGATGATATCGTCTGGCATCAGGCGACAGTAAGCGGAAATACGGCATCTTTTTATGTTCCGGTAAGTTCTCATAATGGCGAGAGCGGAGCGTATATTACGCATATTTATGTTTATGATAATCAGGGGCAATTTGCATTAAAGGGTGAAAATATAACCGTTCCGGCGGCATCAAATTCATCAGCAAGCCTGTCAGTAGGAGATGTATCAATAACGGAGGTAAGCTCATCCGGCTATCGCGTCACGGCAAAATTAAATGCACCGTCAGGAGTTAGCAAGGTGCTAATGCCGACATGGACAACAGCGAACGGCCAGGACGATCTGGTATGGCATCAGGCGACAGTGAGTGGAGATACAGCGACATTTTATGTGCCAACGAGTGCACATAAAGGTGAAAGTGGAGTATATAATACACACATTTACTTGTATGACAGCACAGGAAAGCTAGCTCCATTAAAGGGAGTCAATGTAACCGTTCCGGCGGCATCAAATTCATCAGCAAGTCTGTCAGTAGGAGATGTATCAATAACGGAGGTAAGCTCATCCGGCTATCGCGTCA
>CAVCPW010000169.1:0-9997 GCA_963604075.1 Anaerovoracaceae bacterium
AGGCGATAAGATGCAAAAGGCAATGTGGGCATACGCGCTTGGCGTCGTGTGTCATTTTGCACTCGATGCATCGTGTCATACATATATCAACCACTTTGAAAAGACGAGACGCATTTCGCATCATGAGATCGAGAAGGAATTTGAAAAATATTTGATGAAAAAGGACGGCCTAGATCCATTTAGTTGGGATTTTCGACAGGCTCTATCTACAAATTTGCGTTGGGCAAAGCCTATTGCTCTGTTTTATGGCTTGCAGCCTGTTCAAATTCATCAGTCCATCAAAGGCTTTCTGCGTTTTTCGCGTCTGTTTTTCACAACAAGCAAGGTAAAAAGGCGTGTTATATTTCTTGGAATGCGAATTGCGCGTGTTTATGGCGAGATTCGAGGCTTTTTTGCCAATGAAAAAGACAATCCGAGATGCAGCCACAGCAATGAGCAGCTCGAAATTCGCATGGAACAAAGCGTAAAGGATGCCGTAAAAATGGCTGATGAGCTAGAGAAGGCATATCGCAAAGAGGCACGTCTTGGACATCTCTTTGATCAGACATTTTCAGGGAAAGAGGCCTGAGACGGTTTATGAAGACTGTTTGACGGCTATTTTGATGATATTACTTTTACGGTGATCACAAAGTTGACATTAAAATTAAAAAGAGAACTATAGTTTAAAACTATGGTAAACAAAGAATTAAGGTATTATACAAATATCCAAAAATCCTGTATGATAACGCTATCAACACAAAGCAATACCAAAGAAATACCAAAACAACAAAATAACAATAGCACAGCAACGAATAATTCAAACAATTTGAAGTTGCATTATACAGGAGGAAATTATTATGAAAACACCATTTCGTTACGATTTTGTAGGAAGCTTTTTACGTCCACTTTCTTTAAAGGAAGCAAGAAAACAGTTTGAGGCAGGCATAATCTCCAAGGAAGAACTGACAAAGGTAGAGAATGCTTGTATCGAAGATCTGATTGCAAAGCAGAAGGCAGCTGGCTATCATGTCATCACTGATGGTGAGTTTCGCCGTGCAACATGGCATCTTGATTTTATGTGGGAGTTTGAGGGCGTAGGTCACTCTAAGACAGAGAACGGTCTTCCATTCCACGGCGAGGCTGCAATGATTGATGATACTTATCTGACTGGAAAGGTTTCTTATAAGAGTGGTCACGTATTCGTTCAGCACTTTGCATTTGTAAAGCAGTTTGAGGATGAGAATACCGTAGCAAAGCTGACTATTCCGGCACCGGCACAGTTCTTGGAGCAGATGATCATGCCGTTTGCATGGGAGAATACTTCAAAGTATTATGATACACCAGAGCAGGTAGCAGAGGATATTGCACAGGGCTATCGCGCATTTATTAAGGAAGTATATGCAGCAGGTTGTCGTAACCTTCAGCTCGATGACTGCTCCTGGGGTATGGTTGTAGACCCGAATGCACCGGCACTGTTTGGCACCACAAAGGAAGGTCTTGAGAATATCAAAAAGCAGCTTCTTGAGATCAACAACAAGGCAATTGAGGGCGCACCGGCTGATCTTATCATCAACACTCATGTGTGCAGAGGAAACTTCCATTCCACTTATGCAAGCAGTGGTGCTTACGACAGCGTAGCAGAGACACTTTTTGCAAAGGAGAATGTAAATGCCTATTATCTGGAGTTTGATGATGCGCGTTCTGGTGGATTTGAGTGCTTAAAGGCTGTATCCGGTGATAAGAAAGTAGTGCTTGGTCTGATCACAACAAAGTCTCCGAAGCTTGAGGATAAGCAGGCTGTAATCGCACGTATCCATGAGGCTGCAAAATATGTTCCGCTTAATCGTCTGTATTTAAGTCCACAGTGTGGATTTGCATCCTGCGAGATTGGCAATAAGCTGACTGAAAAGCAGCAGTGGGCAAAGCTTGCACTTGTAAAAGAGATCGCAGAGGAAGTCTGGGGCAAATAATTTAGTATACAAATCATCTTATACGACATGGTGCTTTTGACTTTATTTGGAGGAACCATGACATTACAACAGCTGCAATATGCCGTCACCGTCGCTTCTGTGGGAACAATCACAGAAGCGGCACAGCGGCTTTATATCACACAGCCAAGTCTGACAACTGCAATTCGAGAGTTGGAAAAAGAAATGAATCTGACGATTTTTATCCGTTCCAACAGAGGTGTAGCAGTATCCAAAGAGGGAGAGGTTTTCCTTGGATATGCCAGGCAGATTTTAGAGCAGACCGAGCTGCTCAAGGAAAAATATACGAATGAGCGTCAGTGGGGGCGAAACTTTTGTGTCTCCACGCAGCATTATTCATTTGCGGTAAATGCATTTGTTGAGCTTATTAAAAAATATGCGGGTGAAGAATACGACTTTAATCTTCGCGAGACGCAGACCTACGAGATCATTGAGGATGTGGCACTTATGAAAAGTGAGCTAGGCATCCTTTATTTGGATGATGAAAACCAGAGTGTGATCATGAAGACGCTTCGTGAGAAAGAGTTGATTTTCACTCCGCTTTTTGATGCCAAGCCGCATGTTTTTATCAGTAGTGAGCATCCGCTTTCCATAAAGAAGTGTGTGGACTGGGATGATCTTGCACCGTATCCGTATTTGTCATTTGAGCAGGGCGAGCATAATTCATTTTATTACGCGGAGGAACGCTATAGCCGCGTTTTGCGAAAAAAGAATATTCGTGTGCGTGACCGTGCAACGCTGTTTAATCTATTGATTGGATTGAATGGCTACACGGTTTGCAGTGGTGTCATTGATGAGAACTTAAATGGAAAAAATATCATCGCTGTACCGTTAAAGGAGCAGGGACTAATGCAGATCGGCTATATTCGACACAAGAAAGCCGTGCTGGGGAAGTTGGCAAAGGCTTACATTGAGGCGCTTGAACAGTATGGAAATCAGCAGGGTGTAGGTGTCGATTTTTAACCGATATTTGAATGATAGGGGCTAATGCAGATCGGCTATATATAATGCTGATATCGTCAACGAAGAAAATCATAATCGCAGGCAGTTGAGCATTTTATAAAATCGTGAAGCACTTTATTTGAAGAATGTGCCTTGTGGTAAAAACCAAAGGACATTTTCTTTACATTATCGATAGGAACAGTGCACACGTCAGTCCATTCGGGGACAAATATCTGGGGCAGGATAGCAATGCCATATCCTGCTCTGACAAGAAGAATGGCATCTTCTGAATATTCACATAGATAAGTATCTTTTATATTTTTATTTCCCAATAATTTTTTTTGAGCAACAGTCACTTCCGGTGATGCAGAAACAGGTGTGTATACGATCAGCTTGTGTTGTTGGAGATCATCAAGAGAAACGTTTTTTCGTAAAGCGACAGGATGATCCTTAGGGCATACGCAGCATAGAGGCACCTGGAATAACTCCCGGTAGATGACTTCTTTTTTTGTACCGATATTTATTTTTGAACTGAATGCGATGTCTAGGATTTCATCATCGATTTTAGGAGGAATCTGACTTGGAGTAATATATCTGAATTGAGGATGAAAATCGGGATATTTCAGTCGCATCTGATAAAGAGGGTCTAAAAATAGTTGCATTTGATAAGGACTGCTGCAACCAATTACAAGAGTTTCATATGCTGCTGTGCCTGCTTTTGAAAAACGTGATTTGGCACGAAATATAATCTGCTGCATTGATTTTGCATCATCAAGAAAGCTGATGCCTTCCTCTGTCAAAGAGACAAAGCGCGTTGAACGCTTAAATAATTTCACACCAAGTTCAGCTTCAAGTGACTGTATCTGATGTGTCACAGCCGGTTGAGATATGCTAAGTTCTTCTGATGCCCTGGCAAAATTTAAATGATTGGCAACGGAAAGAAAGCATTCTATCTGTATTTCTGTCATAATATACCTGCCTTTCTAAATGGTTACTATAAAATTTGTTTATTATTATTATTTTGATTTCGTTATCAATGATAACATCTTTGAAATTCATTTTCAAGTGATTTAAGTGTAATATATAACAGGTGCAGGAAAGCTGTACGAAATCTTAAACTGAAAGGAGCAAAATACAAAATATAGTAGCTAGCGGAGGTAAGACAGAATGATAAAAAAGTTATTAAGAAGCGTCAGGGAATATAAAGCAGCGTCCATAAGAACTGCAATATTTGCAGGACTGGAAGTGCTGTTAGAGATTATAATCCCATTTTTTATGGCAGATATTATTGATAAAGGTATTTATGGCGGAGACATGAATGTACTGCTTAAGTTAGGTCTGACGATGGCAGTGCTTGTTGTATTGGGACTTGCATTAGGCTTTATGGCCGGAGCTGAATCAGCCAATGCGTCTGCCGGATTTGCAATGAATCTTAGAAAAGATATGTATTATCATATTCAGAAATTCTCTTTTGCAAATATTGATAAATTTTCAACGGCCAGTCTCGTGACACGTCTGACAACGGATGTCACAAACATACAGATGGCATATATGATGATTATTCGTATAGCAGTCAGATCACCGCTTATGATGATTTTTGCATTGATTATGTCATGTTTCATAAACTGGAAACTGGCATTGATTTTTTTGATTATGATTCCAGTGTTAGGTGGAGGACTCGTATGGATTGTGGTGAAATCGCATCCGATTTTTGAAAAGGTATTTAAACAGTACGATAATTTAAATGGAGTGGTACAGGAAAATTTAAGCGGTATCCGTGTTGTAAAGAGCTTTGTGCGTGAAGAGCATGAGAAGAGTAAGTTTCAGAAAGTGTCTACGCTGCTGTTTGAAACATTTTGCAGGGCAGAACGTTACATGGCACTTAATGCACCACTTATGCAATTTGTTGTATATGCATGTATGATTCTGGTATTCTGGTTTGGAGCACGAATGATTGTGCTGTCTGGAGCAACAGAATTGACAACAGGAGAACTGACAAGTCTTATTATTTATGCTATGCAAATACTTACATCATTAATGATGTTATCCATGGTACTGGTTATGATTGCGATTGCCCAGAGTTCATCGGAGCGTATAGTAGAGGTGCTTGATGAAAAGAGCAGTCTGGATAACCCAACATCTCCTGTCACAAATGTGGCTGATGGAACAATAAACTTTAAAAATGTAAATTTCGGTTACTCGAAAGATGCAATGTGTCTGAAAAATATAAATATTAATATTCCTTCAGGAACAACAGTGGGTATTATCGGTTCAACAGGAAGTGGAAAGAGTAGTTTTGTTTCATTGATACCGAGACTTTATGATGTATGTGATGGTGAGGTTTTGGTTGGAGGAATAAATGTAAAGAATTATGATCTTGAGACACTTAGAAATAATGTTTCTGTGGTTCTTCAGAAAAATGTGCTTTTTTCCGGAACAATAAGGGAAAATCTGTTATGGGGAAATGAAAACGCGACAGAAAAAGAAATTATTCATGCATGCAAGCTTGCTCAGGCTGATGAATTTGTGACGCAGCTTCCAGGTGGTTATGATACTTATATTGAGCAAGGAGGAACGAACGTATCAGGCGGACAGAAGCAGCGATTATGCATTGCACGTGCACTTCTAAAAAAACCTAAAATTCTTATCCTGGATGATTCAACGAGTGCAGTAGATACGAAGACAGATGCACTTATCAGGAAGGCATTTAATGAGGAAATACCTGATACAACTAAAATTATCATAGCGCAGAGAATCTCATCAGTACAGGATGCAGACATGATTATTGTTATGGATGGAGATCATATTGATGCAGTTGGAACGCATGATGAACTTATGAAGACAAATGCAATCTATTCAGAAATTTATCAATCTCAGCAAAAAGGAGGGGATAACGAATGAAGGAATATGATGGAAAAACCATTAAACGATTGATGTCATATATTTACGGCCATGCAAAAGGGCTGTTTGTGCTTTCTGCTGTATGTGTGCTTATATCGACAGCTGCAAACACGGTAGGCTCTATGTTTATACAGGTATTGATTGACAAATATATTGAACCGCTGCTATTGTCAGATCATCCGGTATTTAATGGCCTGATCAAGGTGCTTGTAATCATGGGTGTAGTATATCTGGTAGGAGCACTGTGCACATTATTATATAGCCAATTTATGGTTAATATCTCACAGGGTTGCCTGAAGAATATTCGAGATGATATGTTTAATCATATGCAGACGCTTCCAATCAGATACTTTGATACGCATACTCATGGAGATATCATGAGCCATTATACAAATGATACGGATACGTTAAGACAGTTTATCTCACAGGCGCTGCCGCAGCTGTTTTCGTGTGCGGTTAGTGTAATATTTTCTTTTTGCATCATGCTGTATTACAGTATTCCTCTGTCTCTGGTGGTTGTTGTAGTGACGATTCTTATTTTATTTATTACTCGTTATATTGCAGGGCATAGCACAAGATATTTTGCAAAACAACAGGTTTCGTTGGGAAATATTAACGGATATATCGAAGAAATGCTTGAAGGGCAGAAGGTCATAAAGGTATTCTGTCATGAAAGAAAGGCAGAGGAGGGATTTGACAAAAAGAATAGACAATTATATGAGGATTCAAAGAATGCAAACAAGTATGCCAATGTTTTGATGCCTATATTGAGTCAGATTGGAAATTTACAGTATATATTGCTGGCAATATTGGGTGGCGGCATGGTACTGAATAAAATGGGCAATTTAACAGCAGGAGTAGTAGTAGCTTTTCTTTCTCTGTCAAAAGCGTTTTCTATGCCGATACAGCAAATTTCACAGCAGATGAGTATGGTATCTATGGCATTGGCAGGAGCACAGCGTATATTTGATTTGATTGATGAAAAGTCAGAGACTGATGATGGATATGTAACGCTTGTAAATGCGAAAGAGACTGCAAAAGGATTATGCGAGTGTAAAGAATATACAGGAACTTATGCATGGAAGCATCCACACCATGATGGAACTGTATCTTACGTAAAGATGCAGGGAGATGTTCGTATGGCAGATGTAGATTTTGGATATGTTCCTGAGAAAATGATACTTCATGGCGTGACAGTGTATGCAGAGCCGGGGCAGAAGATAGCATTCGTGGGATCTACAGGAGCAGGAAAAACGACGATCACAAATCTGATAAATCGTTTTTATGATATCGAAGATGGAAAAATACGATATGATGGAATCAACATCAATAAGATTAAAAAAGCAGATTTGCGCCGCTCGCTTGGAATAGTTCTTCAGGATACGTGTTTATTTACAGGAACTGTAATGGAGAATATCCGCTACGGAAATCTTGATGCGACTGACAGAGAATGTATTGCAGCTGCAAAACTGGCCAATGCGGATGAATTCATAAGCAGACTCCCCAATGGATATAATACCATGTTGACAGGAGCGGGAGAAGATTTGAGCCAGGGACAAAGACAGCTTATAGCAATCGCAAGAGCAGCGGTAGCAAACCCGCCGGCGATGATACTGGATGAGGCAACCTCCTCCATAGATACACGAACTGAGAAACTTGTGCAAAAAGGCATGGACGAGTTAATGAAAGGAAGAACTACTTTTGTAATTGCACATAGACTGTCAACGATACAAAATTCGGATGTAATCATGGTACTCGATCATGGACGTATTATAGAACGAGGAAATCATGACAGCCTGATTGCAAAGAAGGGAGTTTACTATCAGCTATATACAGGTGCATTTGAGATGGAGTAAAGAAAAAATACATTTACAAATACAATTACAACTGTAATTATAAACGAGTTTATAAGCTTTAGATTAAGCCGGGGCAATGCCCTGGCTTTTTGTAAATCACACTTTCGTTAAATACTTTTCAAATACCTGTCACATAAAAAACATTTTTTCACCATATTAATTGAGTACAATAAGGATTATAAGAACAAAAGAGATGCAAACAAAGCTAATGCGAAGTTGCTGAGAATGAAGCGCATGTAACGCAATCGCAGATAACATGTTTGAAAAGTGTCTTGTCGGTTCTTATCTTAATATTTATGTAGTAATAGTATGACAAACTTAGAAGTGAGGTTAAAGATTGTGAGAAAAAGAAGAATATTTGCATATGAACTTATAGCTTGCTCCCTTATGATGACAGGAATCCCTGCTTATGCATCAACGACAACAAGTGAAACAAAGCAGGAGTCACAGAGTGCAGATGAACAGCCACCGGAAAAACCAGATGGTGAGGCAGCTTCAGGCGCTGACGGACAACAGGGAGAAAAGCCGGATGGTGAACCGCCGGAAATGCCATCAGGAGAAATGCCGTCAGGAGAGATGCCATCAGGAGAAGCACCGGACGGACAGCCGGGTGGCGGACAGGGAGGTCCAGGCGGATCTTCTGGCGTGGACAGTTATGATGCAGTAACAGAATATACCGAAGATACAGAGACGGATGATGAGAACTACACATCTACTGGAACTGATGAGAATGCGGTACTTGTTTCAAATGGCGCGACTGTAACTTTAAAGAACAGCACAATCGACCGTACATCCGAGGACAGCACAGGTGGTGACAACTCGAGCTTTTATGGTGTCGGCGCAGCACTTCTGACAACTGACGGAATTGCCTATATTGACAATGCAACGATTACGACTGATGCTAACGGTGGTGCAGGCGCATTTGCCTATGGCGATGGAACTGTTTATATAGCAGATTCTACGATAACCACAAAAAAGGATACTTCAGGCGGACTTCATGCAGCAGGCGGCGGAACACTTTATGCATGGAATGTAACCGCAGAGACGGATGGCGAATCTTCAGCGGCAATCCGCAGTGACCGAGGCGGCGGAACTATGGTAGTAGATGGCGGAAATTATACCAGTAATGGAACCGGGTCTCCGGCTGTTTATTGTACTGCTAACATTGCCGTAAATGATGCAACACTTACTGCAAATGGTTCTGAGGCTGTTTGCATCGAGGGATTAAATTCTCTTTACCTGTTTGATAGTGATATCACAGGAAATATGCAGGATCTCGATCAAAATGATACAACCTGGACATTCATTGTTTACCAGAGTATGTCAGGTGATTCAGAGATTGGAAATAGTACGATGCAGCTTGTTGGAGGAAATGTTACCTCTGAAAATGGTGGCTTGATTTATACGACGAATACAGAGTGTGATATCCTTCTTTCAGATGTGAATATTACGTACTCAGATGACAGCGAATTCTTCTTAAGATGCACTGGAAATAATAATACACGTGGTTGGGGAACAAGCGGAGCGAATGGCTCTGACTGCAAGTTCACAGCTGAGAATCAGGAAATGGAAGGCGATGTAATCTGGGACAGCATCAGTGATCTGGACTTTTATATGACTGATGGCAGTACACTGACAGGTGCATTTGTCGATGACGAAAGCTATGCAGGGGAAGGCGGAGACGGATATTGCAATCTGTATCTGAGCGAGGATTCAACCTGGGTAGTAGATGGCGATAGTACATTGACCAATCTTTACAGCGAGGGTACCATCACTGATGCAGACGGAAATACCGTTTCAGTAGTGGGAACCGATGGAACTGTTTATGTGGAAGGTACAAGTGAGTATACGATCACCGTTTCAAGCTACGAGGAGACTGCTGATTTGTCTGGTGCCTCCGAGACGGCAGCATGGTCTGATTATGAAGTAGAAAAGCCAGAGGAGTTGGGCGGTTCTGAGACAGAATCTGAGTCTGAATCTTCCAGCACGGATACTGCGGCAGATACAAGCGAAGCAGAATCAACATCAGCAAAATAAAGTAGTTCACGGAGCAAGTAAAAGCTAAATAAATAACACGAAGAGACATACCAGCCATATTCGGCAATGCTGGTGTGTCTCTTTTTTTGAAAAATTAGCTGATAAAATGAATCATTAACGGAGATTGACAAATTATTTAAGAAGCGTATATTTGGTGATGATTAGATATAACTAATTTAAAATATACAAAACTAATTTTAACATGCCGTGAGCAAGAAATCCCCCACCTCTATAGGTGACGGGATGAATTGCGTTTTACACGGCATCTCTTGACTTCTGAAGTCTGTGGTATTA
>CAVCPW010000170.1:0-7651 GCA_963604075.1 Anaerovoracaceae bacterium
GTCCAACATGCTGATGATCGGACCGACTGGAAGTGGCAAGACGTACCTAGTTAAGACCTTAGCAAAGCTTCTTGATGTGCCGTTGGCAATCGCAGATGCTACTTCTTTGACGGAAGCAGGATATATTGGTGATGATATTGAGAGTGTAATCAGTAAGCTTCTTGCGGCAGCTGACAATGATGTCGAGAAGGCACAGACTGGAATTGTGTTTATCGATGAGATTGATAAGCTTGCAAGAAAAAGAGAGACTAATCACCGTGATGTAAATGGTGAGAGTGTTCAGCAAGGTCTGTTAAAGCTTTTGGAAGGCGCTGAGGTGGAGGTACCGGTTGGTGCGTCCAGCAAGAATGCAATGGTGCCGATGGTAACAGTCGATACAACCAACATTTTGTTTATTTGCGGCGGTGCATTTCCAGATCTGGATCAGGTTATCCGTGAGCGTCTGGCAAAGAAATCTTCCATGGGATTTAATGCAGAGTTGAAGGATCACTATGACAATGAGAAGAACATTCTTCGTTATGTAGAGACCGAGGATCTTCGAAGCTTTGGTATGATTCCAGAGTTTTTGGGCCGTCTTCCAATTGTCTTTACACTCGATGCGCTTGATGTAAAGATGTTGACAAGAATTTTAAATGAGCCAAAGAATGCTCTTTTAAAGCAGTATAAGGAACTTCTTGCAATGGATGAGGTGGATTTGGTATTTGAGCCGGATGCGCTGGAGGCGATTGCAGCAAAAGCATTAAAGAAGGATACTGGTGCAAGAGCGCTGCGTGCAATCATTGAGGAGTTCATGTTGGATATCATGTATGAGATTCCAAAGGATGACAATATTGGCCGTGTCCGCATTACACGTGCTTATGTGGAACACACAGGAGGTCCGATTATTGAGCTTCGAGGACAGGAGCCGTTTCGTTTGAGTGACGGAAATTAATCAAAAATCTTAGTAAAAGAGAAAGTTAAAAATCGTGAACAGTAATAACTTCCTGAAGAATGGCAAGAAAATCTGAAAAATACTATACAAAAATGTGCAAAAGAGGTATAGTATAAGCAGATATTTTGGCAAAATGGTGAAAATCGAAGGGAGCTTATTACTATGGAAATGCTTGACCAGATAAAAGAATATGCGGCACAGTATAAAAAGGATGTGCGTGCGATGGCAGATGAATTAAAAAAAGAACAGATGCCGCAGCCAAGCGAGGAACTTTTCAGTGAATTTGAAACGTGTGGGAATCGCATTCGCTATGAGGCTGTTTACTTTGGAAGGAGAAAGTTTTTATCAGTTCTCGGCTTGGCTTGTGTGATCTGGCATGAAAAGGATGACATTATAAAGCTGGAAGCAGTCATAAAGGAAATCTGTGAGGAGGAGTGCTGGGCACTTCCGGCACATGTAAACAGAAAAGAAAATCCGGATTGGAGAGGCGTAATTGATCTGTTTGCAAGCGAGACTGGTCAGGCATTGGCACATATCACAGCGCTTTTAAAGGATGAACTTTCCGAAGAAGTGGTAGGGTTGGCGCATAGAGAAGTGAGAAAACGTATTCTTGTTCCGTTTATGGAGTCGAATGTGCCATATGCGAGTTGGGAGCAGGCGAAAAATAACTGGAATGCCGTTTGTTGTGGTAATATTGGAAGTGCCGCACTTCTTTTATTGGAGGAAGGTGCAGCAAAGAAAAAGCTGTTGGAGCGCATTCGTTATGCGTTAACGACGTATTATCTTGGAAGCTTTGGTATGGATGGTGCCTGCCAGGAGGGTCTTGGCTACTGGGTTTACGGTTTTACATATTTTACATTATTTGCACTTGCACAGAAGGAGTATGATCCATCGGTGGATCTGATGGCATTTGAAAAGACAGATGCAATCGCTCATTTCCAGCAGAAATGTTATTTCTATGGTGGTCGCACGATCAGTTTTTCTGATGGCGATTCAAAAGGTACCTATCCAATGGGACTTACATGCTGTCTGGCAGATTTGTATAGTGACATTCGTTTCCCTGATACAGCATATGCACAGAATCTGTCTGGCGATAATTGCTGGCGTTGGGTTGGAATTTACTGGAATTGGTATTGGACGCATCGTTATCTGGAGGATGTAAAAAATAAAAGGGTGGAGCCCCCGAAGCCACTAAAGCAAAGTGGAGTTGAATTCTTAAAGGATGCAGAATGGTGCATGTTAAGAGGAGCAAAAAACAGTGCTGTGATTGCCAAGGGTGGAAATAATGGGGAATCTCATAATCATAACGACGTTGGAAGCTTTTACTATTTAGTTGAAGGGGAAGCTTTTTTGGACGACCTTGGAGCCGGAGAATATACAAAAGATTATTTTTCAAAGAAAAGGTATAAAATCTTCTGCAACAGAGGAAAGAGTCATAACATTCCGATTATCGGAGAGATAGATCAGAAGGAAGGAAATGAATATCGCGCCGATCGATTTGAATTAAAGGAAGATCACAGCATTTTCATTTCATTTGCAAAAGCATATGGCATTGAGGCTCAGAAGGTATATCGTGAGATTCGGCTTGATGAGCAGACAGGTGCGCTTACGGTGTGTGATTATATTCAGTGCATGCCAGAGGTATCGGTCTATGAAAATCTGATCACAAGGCTTCCAGTGAGCGTAGAAGCGGCTGGCGTCGTAATTCATGGAGAAAAGCATACGGTTAAACTGGAGGTAGAGGGGCGTCAAAGCGAGTTTCAGATTGAGACCGTGGATCATTCCAATCATGAAGGCAAACCGGAGAAAATCCATGTAATCAGCTGGAAAATTGATTGCAGTGAACCACAAAATAGCAAGATTGGCATTGCTAATAGCAAAATTTGTTTACATGTGAGTGATTGCAGAGAATTGTGTAGGATTTGAAAGTAACAATGTTAGCTAATATTACGTGAAATCTTTCTAATGTTAAAGGGTATATTGATATGTAAGAAAACGTCAGGAGATATTGAAAATTTAGTATTCAGTATCTTCTGACGTTTTATATTTAGTACTTTGTTAATTGCTTATCGGTGGAGTTCAAATAATATATATTTGGTCATTGTAATTCACTATTTTGCGATGATATTATTGCCTTTTCAGCAAAGCGACATCCTCCTTGGTACATCCATCTTTTGAATAGCGGGCTTTTTCATAAAGTGTATGCAAAAGACGGGTGCGCTCATCATCGGAAAGGCCGGCATATTCTTCAAGTTCAGCAGGCGTAAGCGATATTGGAATTGTGTTTCCGACTTTTTTATTGGAAGAGCTTCCTCTTTGAATCTGCTTTTTGAAACGCTTTCGTATTGTTGCATTTGGATGAAAGAGGGAAGAGAAAAGCGAGTCACCGGATTTCTTTTCGGCATCTTGGATGAATGAAGTTTCAGTCTCTTCATCAATGAATTCCTGCATGTCACCGGCAGCGGCTATTGGCTTGTAAAAGCGATGAACAAGAAGAAGAATAGCATAGCCGATACCGACAAGTGCGCCAACACTGACCGCAAATGCGATTATGGCGAAGATGATATCATAGAGCATTTTTAACCAGGCAGGGGTTGGCTTTACATCACCAAACATATCAGATTGACCAGAGGATGCAAGTGACTCAGCGACAGTCTCAACAACGTTCTCTTCCTCAGATGAAAAATGTGAGAAAATCCATCTAAGAAAATCGCGGATGGCAATTCCAATAGAAGAAACAATGTGGTCTAATGGAATGAGCGGCAAAACCAACATAACCACAAGCGCCAGAACGGAAAAGACCATCATCAAGGCACGGTTTGTGGAGACGATTTGCCTGCCGGGCAAATTAGCAATGCCTCTTCTGCTGTAGAGGTAGTTATTTAAACTTCTCAAATTCATATGTACGAGAAAATCAGCCAGCCAGGCGAAGGTTAGCCAGTAAATCAGATTCTGCGGCTCTGGCTTTTTTAACAATGCGCATACGAAAAATAAAAGTACAAAATAGCCTAAAAAGCCGGCACTGGGAGAATCCAACAGTCCACCCGATTCTGTCACATTTTCATCGACAATCTCATAATCATCCGTTTTATGCAAGCGAGATGGAATGCGCACAAGCATGATGATGATGGAGAGGATCAGAAGATACAGTTTTTCAAAAAAGTGGACTCCAAGAAAGAAAAGCAAAGTGGCACAGGCAATTCCAGCAAGCAGATAGCTGACAAAATGCTTCATTTTTTGTTCGCCCCATGCGGTAACGGCAAAAGGAATCAACAAAAGAAAGCTGTGAAAAAAGTAAAACAGATACTCGGAAGGAAAAATCAGGCAGGAGAGAAGTGCAGTAATTCCGAGAATGAGTAAAAAACCATGAATTTGCTCAGTCAGAGCTTCCAGCTTAATTCTCATATTTGTTTACCTCCCATCGTATAATTTCCAGATTTGGTGCTTTCTTTACGCGAAGTTCCATATCGCTATAGAGTGGCGCAATCCACATGGCACTACTGCCAGTCTTGATTAATTCCTGAAAGGCTTCCTGCAGGGAATTGCTCATAGAATTTGAAATCATGATATAGAGTGGTGCAGTAGCAGTATTATTTTTTGCAAGATCTTTTAACTGATCCGTACAGGAGACAACGGTTCGCGTCAGGTCAATTCGAGCGAGCACCTCAGCAATCGCATTGACATGGCGAAGACCACTTCCAGTAGGAATGACCGCAACCTGATCGGTAATGGCGTCACTTCCATTGCAGATCATTCTTGTCGGAACCGATGCATTTAAAAAGTAGTAGCTGATCGAGGCGGCAAGGCGAATGGCGACTTCGTGAAGCTGTTCATAGACCCATACTGTCTCTGTTTCCAGATTTAAGATAATAATTGCTTCCTGAGAGGAGGTGGAATCATGGACGTTAACCATCAAATCGCCGGTGCGGGCACTGGCAGTCCAGTTGATGCTGTTCATTGGATCAGTAAAGGTATAGTCGCGGATTCCGCGAAACTCGAAAGGATCTTCATACAGAAACTGACGGCTAGTCATGGTACCAATCATCTTTTTAAATGGCACATCAAGGCAATCAATATTTAGATAGCGCGGATATACATATAAATACGTGTTCTGCGGGAGTGTGCTGACATATTCGCTCGTCATAAGAAGATTCGAGGAGATGATATCGGACTGCGTGATCTCATAGTAACCACGCTTCTGACAGGAGAAGACAAGCTTTCTTCGGATTCGTTGGTTGAACAAGACTGAAAAGACATCACTCTTATAATTAAAGTCAGAAACGCTGGTATTTTCCATGTTATTGAAAATAAGGTTGCGGCTGACCTGAAATTTGACATTCAGATAGGCGAGCGGAAGCAGTTTTCGATTTTCAATCACTTCTGTCAGCGATGCTTCCTCGCCCTCTAGCACTGCCTTGTCTTGAAAATGAATGGAGACAGAAAGCTTTTTGTCCCAGAGATTTCGATAAATCCAGTCCTGCAGTAGATACAAAAGACCTGCTGCAGCAAGTAAAAGAAGTATTTTCATAGACTTGAACTCCCTTGGTTGTCTTAGTGTTTTTCCCAGTTTTCGGTTGGAACAGCAACATCGGACAATAGCTTTTCAATAATTTCTGCGCCGCTAGACTGACTTCCAACACCGCGGCTTAAGACAAGACGGTGAGCAAGAACTGGAACGGCAACCATTTTGATGTCCTCTGGGACTACAAAGCTTCGTTCCTGCAAAAATGCATATGCCTTTGAAGCATTTAAGAGAGCAAGTGTTCCTCTTGGGCTGACACCGGTGACAACGTAAGGATGACGGCGGCTTTGCTGGGAAAGTTCTGCCATATAGTCAAGAAGAAGCGGATGAACATAAACTTTCTTATATTCTTGCTGTGCGGCAAGAATTTCTTCTGTGGTGCAGACAGAAGAAAGTTTAGCGAGTGGCTGCGCGCGCTCAAAACGGGTTAAAATGGAAAGTTCCTCTTCTTTTGACGGTAAGCCCATGGAAAGCTTCATAAAGAAACGATCTAGCTGTGCCTCTGGCAGAGGGAAAGTTCCAGTAGTCTCAACCGGGTTTTGTGTTGCAATAACAATGAAAGGAGCCGGAAGTGGCCTTGTGATTCCATCAACGGTAACCTGGTGTTCTTCCATACATTCAAGGAGGGCAGACTGGGTTCGCGGAGTAGCACGGTTAATCTCATCTGCTAATAAGATATTGCAGAAAACGGGGCCGGATTTAAAGACAAATTCGCCCTGCTTCTGATTGTAATAATTTAATCCTGTTACATCAGATGGCAGTAAATCTGGTGTAAACTGTACACGGGAAAAGGAGGCGTCAAGAGAGCGTGCAAGTGATTTTGCCATCACCGTCTTGCCAGTTCCCGGAACATCCTCCAATAAGATATGACCGCCGGAAATCAGGGAAGTCATGACCATATCGATTATCTTTCCTTTTCCAACGATCACCGATTCAATGTTTTCTTTTAATTTCGTTAGTGTACTCATAGAATCTCCTTTTCTGAGGCATTTAAATTTTGTTTTAAGTATAGCATAATTATCAAAAAAAGTGGAAAAAATATGTAGCGAATCAATAAGAAAGTTTAATGTAATTCATGCTGATTTTCCTTATTGTATGTTTTGACTATCTGTAGTACAATACAAGTTGAAAGTAAAAATTAAAACAAAAATTGCAAGAAGATGCAGATACAATAGTGATGTAAGAAAATGCAACTGAATGCAAGGAAATGATGGAATGAATAAGAAAAAATGAACTAGGAGAGGATGGTCTTCAACGAATGTATTATGTAGATGAACATATTAAAAACACAAAACGCGTATTTCCGCAGCAGGGCCGCTACGAGTATATGCGCTATGATATGAATGAGAATCCAGAGGGTCTTCCGAAGGAGTTTGTGGACAGTGTAATAAAGGAGATTACGCCGGAATTTCTTTCAATTTACCCAGAGCCAGATCGCTTCTTAAATAAATATGCTACTTATATTGGCGCATCCTATGAAAATGTAGTAGCTGTAAACGGTTCTGACATGGGAATTCGCTATCTGCTGGAGACTTTTGGCGAGAAAGGAAAAGATGTAGTCACGGTTGCACCAAGCTTTGAAATGTACTGGGTCAACTGCAGCATTCTTGGTCTTCATCATGTTCCGGTTGCATATGAGCCGGATTTGACTATTTCAATTGATAAGATTCTGGATGCAATTACAGAGAATACGCGAATTGTTGTATTATTAAATCCAAATAATCCAATCGGTAATGTTTATACTGAAGAAGAACTGGAAAAGGTAATCGAGAAGACAAAAAAGGTTGGAGCAATTGTCATTATTGATGAGGCATATCACTATTTTTATCCGAATACCTTCTTAAAATATGCGCTTCAGGAAGAAAATGTGGTTCTGCTTCGCACGTTTTCCAAGCTGTTTTCAATTGCTGCATGCCGTCTTGGTGTGATAATCAGCAATCCTCAGATTATTCATTATGTGAAGAATGCGAAGCTGACATTTGATGCAAATGCGATTGCTTTGCTTTTTGCGGAGCGTATTCTGGATCATCCGGAAATGATTGAGCAATTAATCAAGACTGAGAAGGAAGGAAAAGCATATACACTGGAAACATTAAAATCTCATGGCTATCAAGTAAGAGATTGCCGTGGAAATTTCATATTTGTTACACCAAAGCATCCGGCAGCTGAGATTGCCAAAAAGTTGGAAAATGAGAAAA
>CAVCPW010000171.1:0-5549 GCA_963604075.1 Anaerovoracaceae bacterium
AGTGTAGAAAGCTATTGCACAAGAACGTGCGCCAAAGAATAGGAGTATATAGCAATGAGTTTGAAAAAATCAGATATTAGAGCAGTGCTGAAAAATGAGAATGCAACAGACGAGGAGAAACAACAAAAGCCCATGGCAGAGAAAATGCAACAAATCACTTCCAGCCAAGGGCTTTTTCTAATTGATTCTAATTGATATAGTTTGACTTAAATTAGCTTCTAACGACTCTTTAGCTTTAATTTATTTTTAACAACTCTTATTTTACTCAATTTAAAATCAGTTGATTTAATTATTTTATTCAAACTGTTCCTTATGCTTTTTTAACAATGCCTGGATTTTGTCAGTTGGAGACAAGCTGTTTCCAATCGGAACATCATGATTCAGAGTATTGATAATCGCAGCAGTAAACTTACTCATATCAGCTTCGATATACCAGCTTCTCTTAAGCAGCTCAGGAGAACGGTAGTTTAAGTTGGTTGTAATAACATAATCGAAGTATCCCTGAGAATTGAAGTCATCAAACTTCTCTAATCCATCGGTGAAAAGACCGAATGTACAGCATACAACAACCTTCTTTGCACCACGATCCTTTAATTCCTTTGCGGTATCCAGCATACTTTCACCAGAGGAGATCATGTCGTCAATAATAATAACAGTCTTATCCTTGATGTTTGCACCTAAGAACTCATGAGCAACGATCGGATTCTTTCCATTTACAACAGTAGAGTAGTCTCTTCTCTTGTAAAACATACCCATATCAATGCCAAGGTTATTTGCAAAGTAAACAGCACGTCCCATCGCACCCTCATCCGGACTGATTGCCATTAAGTGTTCCTTATCGATTATCATATCTGGCTCTTTCTTTAAAAGTGCCTTGATAAACTGATATGGAGGAGTGAAGTTATCAAATCCATGAAGTGGAATTGCATTTTGCACACGCGGATCATGAGCGTCAAAAGTAATGATGTTGCTTACACCCATATCGATCAGTTCTTCGAGTGCCAACGCACAGTCAAGTGATTCTCTTCTGGTACGCTTATGCTGACGGCCTTCATACAAAAATGGCATAACAACATTGACACGACGCGCACCACGGCACGAACCGATTAAACGCTTTAAATCCTGATAATGATTATCAGGAGACATATGGTTAACCTCGCCGCACAGCTGATAGGTTAGGCTATAATTTGTTACATCAACCATTGCAAAGATATCAGCACCACGAACAGACTCTTTCAATACACACTTTGCCTCACCAGAGCCAAAACGCGGACAAGAAAAGTCCAGTAAATAAGACTTACTGTCATAGCCACGGAAATCCAGCATGGACTGACGCTGAGCAAGTGCCACTGCGTCATGCTGACGGAAGGAAACGATGTAATCATCTACTTTCTTTGCAAAATCCTTGCAGCTGTCAAGTGCAGCAATCTTCAAAGGACCGATAGGAATATTGTTTTCAAATGAGTAATCAATATTTGCCATTTATAGGACCGCCTTTTTAATTAGTCTTGCAGGTTTGGACAAATCTGTTTGATTCCAAACATACACAGGTTATTATAACCTCAAAGAAAAGTGAAAGTCAATAGAAAAAGTCGATAGAAAAAGTCAGAAAGAACGCTGATAAGAAAGCAAATCTGTGAATCCTGAAAACAATCCGAAAAAACGGTTGCATTTTTGTCCTCTTTGTGCTACACTGACTTAAGTGTTATTGTCTCGTGTAATAACCGATTATTTTTATAAGGAATGGGGTTTGGCATGTCAGTATTAAAGATTGTTGTTACTGTTATCTATTGCATTATTGCAATTGCATTTACCGCTTCTGTACTGATGCAGGAGGGAAAATCCGCAGGTCTGGGTGCAATCGGTGGTATGGCCGAGAGCTACTGGGGCAAGAATAAGGGACGTTCCATGGAGGGAAAGCTTGAAAGATTCACTCTGATCGGAGCTGTTATTTTCTTTATCGGAGCAATTCTCTTAAACATGAGTTTTTAAGTTACAGTTCACGCGTTACGTGGACAGTAGCTTTGTTGAACAAAAGAAGCGGCTGTCGCAGATTGCGGCAGCCGTTTTGTGCCATTTTTTAGATCAGCAGCCCTTATAGGTGTACTCAATACATGAGATTTCTCTATAATACTATGTAATGAAACACTCACTAACACTCACTAATTGGAAAGAAGTTTATTAAAGTAAAATCATATGAAACAATACAAAGAAGATCAATATAAGGATAAGAACTATAAAAAAGATCGATATAAAGAAAATCACAAAGAAGGAAAACAGAGACATAAGGATTTCGAAGAAATAAGAGAATCTGAAATTAACCAAGATCTCACCTCTAATTTCAATTCATCATCTGATGCATCTTTCAATTCATCCATTTTCGAGTGCGAAAACAAAAAGAAAAAGATGCTTTTAGAGCTGATGTACGATAAAAACTATCGTCCAATGAAGCTAAAGGATCTTTGTGTACTGCTTGATGTTCCGCGTGAACGCCGTTATGAGCTTGAGACCGCATTAAATCAGCTTGTCAACGAGGGAAAAATCGGTATTTCCACTCATGGCAAATATGGCAAGCCAGAACTATTTACCCTGAAAGGTTCCTTTACCTCCACAACCAGAGGCTTTGGCTTTGTCACAGTAGAAGGAAAAGATGAAGACATTTTCATTGCACCAGATAACACGCTAGGAGCCTTGCCTGGCGACGTTGTACTAGTATCAGTAATTTCCCATGCCAGCGGCAGTCGACGCGAAGAAGGACGCATTGTGCGAATTTTAGAGCACACGCTGACAAGTGTTGTAGGTACATTCCAGAAGAATAAGAATTTTGGATTTGTTCTCCCGGACAATCAGCGCATTTCACGGGACTTTTTTGTGGAAAAAGGAAAAGATATGGATGCAAAAAACGGTGATAAAGTCGTCGCCACGATCCTTGATTACGGCAGTGTCCATAAAAATCCACAGGTCGAGATTACTGAAATTCTTGGTGCGAAGAATGAACCTGGCACCGATATCTTAAGTATCGTAAGAAGCTATGGTATTCCGGAGGAGTTTCCGCAGGAAGTACTCGATTCACTCGACTCCATTCCAGATGAGGTAACAGAACAGGAGATGGTCGGTCGACGCGATATCCGCAGTCTTCATACCGTCACCATCGACGGTGAAGATGCAAGAGACTTAGACGATGCGATCTCTCTTACATTTGAGAATGGCATTTATCACCTCGGTGTCCATATTGCAGATGTTACGCACTATGTAAAAGAGGGATCTTTGCTTGACGAAGAGGCTGTTAAGCGTGGCACAAGTGTCTATCTGACTGATCGCGTAATTCCGATGCTTCCACGAAAGCTCTCAAATGGAATCTGCTCTTTAAATGCAGGAACAGATCGTCTGGCCTTGTCCTGCTTTATGGATATCGACGAAAACGGAACCGTAATCAATCATGAGATCTGCGAAACTCTGATTCACGTTGATCGTCGCATGACTTATACGATGGTGGCAAGTCTTTTAGACGGCATGGAGCCGCCAGAAGAATATAAAGACTTCGTCGCTGACTTCAAGCTTATGAAGCAGCTTTCCGATTTGCTTCGCGACAAGCGTTTTGGCCGCGGAGCGATTGATTTTGATTTTCCAGAATCAAAGATCATTCTCGATGAAAAAGGCCGTCCCGTGGAGATTAAGGCATATGAACGCTCCGCAGCAACTCGACTAATTGAGGACTTCATGCTTCTGACAAATGAAACTATCGCAGAAGAGTATTACTGGATGGAACTTCCGTTTGTCTATCGTATCCATGAGAATCCGGACGAAGAGAAGCTTCGTTCATTTGCCACATTCATCAATAACTTCGGTTATTCGCTTCATTTGACGAATCACACAATTCACCCGAAGGAATTGCAAAAGTTACTCAGCCGTATTGAGGGAAGCGATGCTGAAGGATTAATTTCCCGTATTTTGCTTCGTTCTATGAAGCAGGCAAAGTATTCACCTGAAAATCTCGGCCATTTCGGATTGTCAGCAAAGTATTACTGTCACTTCACATCACCGATTCGCCGTTATCCGGATTTGCAGATTCATCGCATTATCAAAGAGCAACTGCACGGAGAGCTTAATGAAGCACGTAAGGATCATTATAATCATATCCTTCCTGGTGTCTGCGACAGTTCAAGTAAGCTTGAGCGGCGAGCAGATGAAGCAGAACGCGAAACCGACAAACTCAAGAAGGCACAGTTTATGCGACGCCATATTGGTGATGTCTACGAAGGTGTCATCTCTGGAGTAACTGCGTATGGCTTTTATGTAGAGCTTGAAAATACCGTTGAAGGACTTGTGCGCGCTGCAAACCTAGACGATGATTATTATATTTATGATCAGGAACATTACCAGATGGTCGGAGAGATGACAGGACGCACCTTCAGCATCGGACAGACCGTATCCGTTGTTGTTGTCGATGCAGATACATTCACCAAACAGATTGAATTTTTACTCTACTATCCAGAAGAAGATTGGTTAAAGGAGGAAACAAGACATGGCAAAAGAAAGCCGAAAGCTCATCGCAAATAACAAGAAAGCGTTCCACGACTATTTTATCGAGGATACCTGGGAGGCAGGCATCGCACTCGTTGGTACCGAGGTAAAGTCGCTTCGTATGGGAAAATGCAGTCTAAAAGAATCCTTCATTCAGATTCATAAGGGTGAAGTCTTCATCTACAACATGCACATCAGTCCTTACGAGAAGGGAAATATCTTTAATAAAGATCCTCTGCGTGCCAGAAAACTTCTGGTTCACCGCTATGAGATTAACAAAATTATTGGAAAGATTGATCAGAAGGGTTATACACTTGTTCCGCTTCAGATCTATTTCAAGGGAAGCCTTGTAAAAGTAGAATTTGCCCTGGCAAAAGGTAAAAAACTCTATGACAAGCGTGCTGATATTGCAAAGAAGGACACCAGAAGAGAGGCCGAGAGAGAGTTCAAGGTGTCAAATCTGTATTAAAACAACATTTAGAATATTCTTATTCAGAGCTGGGCTGTCAAATTGATATGTCCAGCTCTTTTCATAAAGTAAAATTATAATTTAAAATCTCATTATTTTATTTGCAAACAAAAAAGAGACCTTTGATTTCTCAAAGATCTCTAAGTGGAGCTGAGGGGAATCGAACCCCTGTCCGAAAGCCCATCCATTAAAGCTTCTCCCATCACAGTTGCTCTACATTCATTCCCTCATCCGGCCGCCGAACAACAGGCTGTCAGACTCAGTAGCTTCATAAATCTCTTACCACCGCAAAGCTTAAATGGCAAGGTGCCCTGCAAAGTCGATGCCAGACTCTTAAGCAGCAGGTGACCTAAGGCTGACAGCTGCCCTTAGGCAGCGTATGCTAATTCGTTGTTAGCGTTTATATTTATTATCCGACTTTTATCGTGGATCCGGACCACGGATGGCTACTCTAACTTCAAAACCCCCGTCGAAACCAGTACAACCCCGGGAATGCGTTCCGGTACAAACTTGCACGGTCACTAACAGTTGCATACATATAATCATGGTATCACAT
>CAVCPW010000172.1:0-4938 GCA_963604075.1 Anaerovoracaceae bacterium
ACTCAATACCATACTTGCAAAGAATCAATCCCCAATAAGCCTCAGCTTCACTATCACTTTTTTGCAGGATTTTTTCGTATATATCTGCCGCCTTATCAAACTCTGACTTCATACGAAGCACATTTGCACGATTAAACAGCTTCTGCAAATCTTCATCTTTTACTGTCGGAAGTGTCTGCTCTTTTCCGCAGTACTCGCAGGTGCACACGGTTTGACCTTCTGTTATCTCCAGATCACCGCCACACGATTTACATCTAAAAATCGCCATTTCTTCTACATCTCCCTCTTCATATTTATAATCATTAAAAAAATAATTACAACCTTTATTTATTCAACTTGCATTGCCTATTTCTCATTGCGAGTAACTCTTTTACTTTGTTACACGCGTCTGATGCATTCTGATGATCACCGCTCTCCAGCATTTTCTTTAATTCGTCGACTGCCATTTCCAGCTCTGCTTCAATATTCTTCAACGCTCCACTGCTTACCGGATCACTATATCGAAATTCATCTGCTAAATTTGAAAGTTCCCTTTTGACACCTGCATCATCACACTTTTGTGACAAAGAAGCAGTTATTGTGCGAAGCTTCATCATACACGCTATATCATTTTTAATTTTTGCATCCTGACGAATAGTTTCTTCTTTCATAGCATCCGTTCCGATAAAACCAATGGCTCCTGCCGCCAATGCCAAAATATATAAAAGAGCTGCCAACCACATAGGTGCAATATTTGCAAGAATCATAAAAATCAGACTTAACACTACCTGAAACATCATATAGAGGAATCCAATCCGTGCTACTGGAAAGCCATATATTTTGCTTTTAATACTCTCGCCACTGCCAAAGGCAATCTTCATCACATAAATTTGTATTGCAATAGCGAAAACACCAAATAAGTAAGAAAGCCAAAACAAATCGTTTCTTTTAAACGGTACTACAAACGAAATCATCGAAAAAGCAATAAATACAATAGCAATCACAGCCAATGTTCTTTTTTTATTTTTTGTCATAGCTTACTCACCCCTTTTCTTTCCGCAATTTGGACAGAAGTTAAAGCTAATGTCTTTTGTGCCGCAGCTACAATCCCATGTTGTTTTTTCTTCAGGCTTTTTTGTACCGCAATTTGGGCAAAAGTTAAACGTAATTTTCTTCATGCCGCAATTCGGACAATCCCAGCCTATTTTCTCCTGAGGACGCTTACTTCCGCAATTCGGGCAGAAATTGAACGTGATATTTTTCATTCCACAGTCGCAATCCCACGTATTCTGTGTTTCCGGCTCTACATCAGGTTTCTTTGTACCGCAATTCGGACAAAAATTTGATGTGATATTTTTCTGGCCACAATCACAATTCCATCCATCTGCACTTGCTGCCTGCGATATTGTCGACGCTACTGCCTGTCCAAATGCATTTTCTCTACCCGGAATGCTACTCATGGCATCCTTTGTCATTCCAATTATGCTTCCCATAGCTCCTAAAGTCATTCCGAGATTCGCCA
Source organism: Anaerovoracaceae bacterium (assembly GCA_963604075.1). GTDB lineage: Bacteria > Bacillota > Clostridia > Lachnospirales > Lachnospiraceae > Anthropogastromicrobium. The sequence continues at coordinate 1,502 of CAVCPW010000172.1, forward strand.
CTTCTCCAATGCCACTTCCATAGCCACCACTTGCCATAGCTTTCGTTGCTTCAAGGCCGACCTGTCTTGCTGTTTCCTGCTGGTAAGAATATCCTTTCATACGCATTTCTGCTGCTTCGGCTTCTGCCTGCATACGATAAGCCTCTGCTTCAGCAGCTTTTTTTATCTTTAATGCCTCTGCTTCTCCCTGCGCACCGATAATCTTCATTTGTGCCGCAGTCTGAGCTTCCACAGCTCTTCGCTGCGCCGCAGCCTCCGCTTCACTCTTGCGAATCTGCTCCTCGCGAACTAACAAATATTGCTCAGCATACTGTTCTTTCATCCTCCGAAAATTCGGATCATCATCCGGTGTAATGACACGAGATATGAAAAAATCCGGTATCTCAAGACCATATTCTTCAAGATATTTATTAAGATTGTCTCGCAATGCCTCGGATAATTCCATAAGTTTTTCGTCAATCTCAAGAATATTAATACCACACGATTTAATTGTCTTAGCCAGATAACTCTTTACCTGTGTCATGAGCAAAGCTCTAAAATATCCCTTGCCATTTCCCATTCCCAGAATATGTTCCTGCCTAAGATTGCCAGTCGTTCCAACTAATTTCATTAACAACTTCCTAGAATCTGACACACGGATGTTAAATTCACCACACGCGCCTATTTCCACATGTAATCCTGATGCCGTATCAAACATACGCACTTTTGAATCTGTACCCCATTTGATGCCCATGACTGTAGCAAGATTTATGTAATACACCTCTGAATGAAATGTTCCCTCTGTATCAGTTGGCAATTCATAAAATTTTTCCAATAACGGAAGCTGCTGCGTTTCAAGAGTATATCGTCCTGCACCAAAAAGGTCAAGTGCTTGGCCATCTCTGAAAAAGACAACTTCCTGTGATTCATGAACAATTAGTTGTGATCCAAAATTGAAATCTTCAACTGGATGTTTCCAGACAAGTGTATCTCCATCACCTTCATATTTGATAATACTTGCCAACCCATCTTTGCGGATATTTGCTCTAGCAATCTGTTCCGCCACGTCATTCACACAATCACAAACAGGGCAAGTATACGTTGTTGCTCCTTTGCTAACTCTAAGTCTCACACCGCACTGCGCACAGGAAATTTCTTTCATTTTATTTTGCTCTGCCATAGTATTAATCGGTTCATGACACACTGGACACTGAGCCTTTTCTCCCTTAGACTGATCAAATACTACCATATTCCCACAATGCGGACACTCCCTTGATGTCAGCTTATCTGTGCGAACATCAATCGTATATCCGCAGGAGCAGTCGATTTTTTTACGGACAAAGAAACCTGTTTTGGCCTCTGCATATTTACCGCAGCTTGGGCATTCAATTATAAACTTCGCCATTCTTAATCCCCTCACTTTCCATCTTATAAAATTGCGTGCTGTCAAAAGGTTTACCTTTTGACAATTCACAATGATACTGGCATTATACATCAACTATGGAAGCTTTTCAATAATTTGATGTCGGAATAGTATTGTTTTGAGGTATTTAGATGGCAGATATGCGTGCTGTTAAAAGGTAAACCTTTTGATAGTTTTTCTATTCTCCGTTATCCATCAAACGATATTCCCTCAACCTTCGATAGAAAGTTGCCTCTGCCATATGACTTTTTTCAAGTACTATATCCAATGAAATTTGTTTTTTCTTCCATTTTCCGATTAATTCTTCAAAATCATCTGGAACCTTCTTTACCGGTCGTCCCATATGCACACCTCTCGCCTTAGCTGCTGCTATTCCCTGCGCCTGCCTCTTTTTAATATTTTCTCGTTCATTCTGGGCTACGAACGATAGAATTTGTAATACAATATCTGCTATAAACGTTCCTAACAAATCTTTACACATCCGTGTATCTAGCAATGGCATGTCTAATACACAAATATCAATGTCAATTTCTTTTGTTAAAATCCGCCATTGATTTTGTATTTCCTCGTAACTTCTTCCCAGTCTGTCAATACTAAGAATATAAAGTACGTCTCCCTTTTTCATTTTTTGAACCATTTTTTTATATTGTGGTCTATTAAAATCTTTTCCCGAAAACTTATCCATATAAATATTCTTTTCATTTATGCCTGCTTCTTCCAATGCTACGCGCTGTCGTTCTTCATTTTGATCTGCGCTTGATACTCGTATGTATCCATAATTATCCATTAAATGCGTACCTCTAATTATTATTTTTCACCTACACACATTTTAAGTCAACCACTTTTGCAAAGTGAAAAGCCTCGCATCATGCAAAAGCATGAACGAAGCTTTTATCTCAAAACAACTATCATAGAAAAGCAATTGACTTAAATCTATCCGCTTACTTTGTAATTTTAAGCAGGAAGCTCCGACTTCTATAAGTCGGAGTAGTTCACTATATCAATTCTAATGCTGATTTGCCATTCTCCCACGATTCTTATCATCCGAGCGCAACATCAAGAATCATCATGATTGAAAATCCCACTGCAAACAAGACTGTTCCGATGTTGGAATGGCTGCCCTCTGACATTTCTGGAATCAGCTCCTCCACTACTACATACAGCATTGCACCTGCTGCGAAGCTAAGAAGATAAGGAAGCATCGGAACGATAACTCCTGCCGCAAGTATCGTCAGTATACCAGCCACCGGCTCAACTGCACCGGACAGCATGCCCATCACAAATGCTCTCGGACGACTCATCCCTTCACTGCGAAGCGGCAGTGATATGATGGCACCCTCTGGAAAATTCTGAATTGCAATACCTATGGAAAGCACCAACGCCCCCATCAATGTAATATTGGAACTGCCGCTCACCCAGCCCGCATATACCACTCCGACTGCCATACCCTCAGGTATGTTATGAATCGTTACTGCCAGAAGCATCATCGTCGTCCTAGACAAGTTTTTCTTCGGTCCCTCGGATTCAATGCTATTCATGTGAAGATGTGGTGTAATGTGATCAAGTAACAGCAAGAACAAGATGCCAATCCAAAATCCCACTGCTGCCGGAATAAAAGAAAAGCGTCCCATTCCTTGCGACTGCTCAATTGCCGGAATCAAAAGACTCCAGATCGAAGCTGCTACCATAACGCCCGCTGCAAATCCAGTCAGCGCACGTTGTATCTGTTTATTCAATGTCTTTCGCAGAAAAAACACGCATGCAGAGCCAAGCGATGTTCCTGCAAATGGGATCAATAATCCCTGTACAATCGAAGCTACCATGTTTATCATTCCTTTCTTGTTCAAATTTACCTTTGAATTCACATTTGGATTTTTTGCTCACAGCGTGTTAAATCCCTATTTGAATTTCAATTCGAATTTTCATTTAAATTCTTATCCGAATTTTTATTTTCACTTCAGCATACAAAAACATAAATAGATGACATATCTGCCGTCTGCTGTCCAGCATTTTGTCATCGCTCATGATTTATGCA
>CAVCPW010000173.1:0-9341 GCA_963604075.1 Anaerovoracaceae bacterium
CACGTATCAAACCTTCACACCAGAGATGTGCAATCAGATGAAGCAGTTAACGCGCTTTGCCGATATCCTGACTCCAAATCTGACTGAAGCCTGCATTTTAACTGACACCCCGTACCACGATGGGCACTGGCAAATGAACGAACTGTCTGATCTGGCACTCGCACTCCTTTCAATGGGACCGTCCAAGGTCGTAATCACCGGTGTCTCGATGGGCACCTACATCGGCAATGTTATCTGTGAGACAGGCGGCACACCGAGTGTCATCCGAAGGAAGCGCGTTGGGCAGGAGCGCTCTGGAACCGGAGATATCTTTGCCGCGATTCTGACCGCAGACTGCGCAAACCACGTAGACTTTGAGACCTCTGTACGAAAAGCAAGCGCCTTCGTGCAGCGCTGCATTGAAGTTACTGAGCAATTTGATTGTCCGAAGACTGACGGCGTATGCTTTGAGGAAGTATTAAGCGAGCTGAAAGCGTAAAAATTTATAAAAATGCAAGAGCACGTAGTGCCGCTTTTATATGAGTAAGTAGCGAAGCGGATTGCGAATATCATTGACAAACGATGAATAGGTTTTGCCAGAAACATTAATCTATCCATAAAAAAGTACCGAAGCCACTACTTTTGTGACTTCGGTACTTTTATTCTTATTCACTTTTTCTATCAAATCTGGCAGAGTACCACGTCCATAGGAGCGATGCACCGCATGTGCGTGGAGACTTCATTTACCCCAGATGCATCATCTCAAGCAGGAAGAACCAACTCAGTCCATAATAAACCACAACTGCGACAAGATCGTTGATAGTGGTAATTAGCGGACCGGAAGCAACTGCCGGATCGATGCCAATCTTATTAAAGAACATCGGTATGAATGTACCGGTCATACTAGAGATAACCATAGAGCACATCAGTGCCAGACCGATGCAGCCTGATACAGCGAATGCAAAGTTTACCGGGCGGCCTTTCACGATCATGATAAACAAACCGAGAATCACAAATGACAAGACACCTAGCAATAATCCGTCACCAAAACCAACTCGCACTTCCTTTGCGGCGAGGCCAAGCTTTTGCTTCAATTCAAGATTCTCGTCCATCAGCACACGCACAGTGACTGCAAGCGACTGCGTTCCGGCATTTCCGGACATACCAAGAATCATCGACTGGAACGTCATTAAAATCGTCAGCTGTGAGACAACAGACTCGAAAATTCCAACAACGGATGAGACAACCATTCCAAGAAACATCAGGACAATCAGCCATGGAAGACGCTTTTTCATGCTGGCAAAAATCGGTTCTTTCAAATCCTCCTCTGCAGTCAAACCTGCCAGGCGTGCGTAATCCTCTCCCATCTCTTCATCGACAACTTCAATGATATCCTGCGCCGTGATAACACCGAGGATTTTATTGTTGTTATCGAGTACCGGAATGGAATCCTCCGAGTAGCCCTTTAAAATCTCAATACAATCGTCAATTGACTCATGACCGTACACATACGGATACGATGTCACAATCATATCATCAAGCTTCGTACCTTCTCTCGCGATGATCAAATCTTTTAGATCAATCGCACCGCAAAAAGTATTCGTCTCATCTGCCACATAGATTTTTGAAATGTTGTCATTTTCTGCCGCCTGATCAACAAGCGAACGCATCGCACCCTTTACGGTCAAATTTTCACGAATTACGATACAATTTGTGGTCATTTTGCTTCCGATTTCATCATCATCGAAGGATGCGATTAACATGATGTCCTTCTTTGATTCCTGATCCATCAGATCAATGATAACAGAACGTTTTACCTTGTCGATTCCACGAAGTGCCGTCACTGCCGTATCTGCTTCCAAATTGCTAATGATTTCAGCAGCCTTGCGTATGTCCATTTCATCTAAATACTGACTAATGTTATCTACGCATTCAAACACACTTGACAGCATGTCCATATTTAAGATATTGTACAGTTTCTTCCGCTCAACAACAGTTAACTTCTCAAGAACATCTGCGATATCATTTGCGTGGTAATCATCGAGCTTTTCACGAGTAACTTTTGGTGATGTCGTGCTTTTTATAATAGTTATAATTTCAGTTTCATAATCAGGTTTTTCAAACATTTCTTCATGAGATTGTGAATTATCTGTCTGTTCAAGAACCTTTGTCAGCTTTTTGTCGTCCACTTTTTCTTTTTCGTCTGACATAATTAAGTTTTTCTCCCTTCTTTGATTCTCATTTGAACCAGAAGCAGGAAGTCTGTCTATATATTTCGAGGCGGATCTGCTGAATCCACCGACCGATCATCTTTACAGGCTCCCGCATCGCTGCTTCGCCCGTGACTGTCTGCACTATCCACTCGATCCACCTCCCCTTTTGCCTTTTTCACAATCACGCTTTCTTTAATACTCGTGCTAAAAAACTCATAATTTAATCAAGAGCTATTATCCCGATCACGTATTGCCACAAAAAGTATATCATTTTAAAATTTGTTCGTCAACATAAGATTTCTCTTCCCAAAGAGACGGAGTACAAAGCAGCCTCTTTTACAGACTTTTTCGTCATCTGTTCGAGCGCACGCTTGTAATAGTCGAGCTGCACTCTGTAACGCTTTCTCAAAAGTTCCTCAAAATCTGCTTCGTTCATTCCCTCTGGCTTACGATCCGTCTTAAAATCTATCAGGATAATTTCATCTTCACCGTCAATCCATGCGTCGATAACTCCCTGAACGCTGACATACTCTTTTGAATCTTTTTCAGACAAAGTCTCTGCAGAAGTTAGTTGTACCATCTCAGAAGCCGGCACACCGAGGATAAATGGCATCTCGCGGTGATACATTCCCTCTTCCTGAGCTTGCTTGACTTTTTCTCCAAGAGGCGTCTGTACAAAATGATCAAAATCAGCGATGCGAATTCGCTTTCGCTCCTCTGCACTGATCAAGTCCTGCTGCATAAAGTGAGAAAGCTGCTGTCTTAAATCGCCTGTGAAATCAAAATGTTCGAACAGCCAATGATAAAGTGTACCGCGCGCAGCTCCACTCATCTTATCCTTCTTCTGTAAAAATTCTGGAAGAAGTTCTTCATCTGGCAGTATCATTTCGTCTGCCAAATGCTCAAAAGGCTCTTCATCGTGCAGCGCAGGCTCTTGTTTTATGAGCTGTGCAATCGGCTCGCCTGCGTCTGGTTCACCCGCTGCAAAGGCTTCTTCATCGTGGCGCGCCTTTAACTCGGATACGGTAAATGCCGCCTGCAGCTTTGCGAGCGGACTATCATCATAGCGCAATGCAAATCGTGATTCAATAAGCTCTTTTGCTGCTTCGTCTACGGTGTCATTTTTCCAATTTTCAAGCACAGTGCGCTTCATTGCCTCCTCTGTGCGCCAAAGCGAAGTCTGCATGGACAGACTGCTCTTTGTCACGATGGACACCGCGAGTGGACTCTCATCCTGATAGCATACGCCGTCAAATGGAACATTTAATCCCAGCTGCTCATAAATTTCCTTGAAGCTTCTGTGCTTGCAAAGTGCCGCTGTAATCCAATCCAAAAAGCATTCTGCCGTGGTGAGTGCATTGTAGGAAAGTGCGCGCGTCATCTTATCGGTCTCATGAATCTTCTTTTCCAGATAGCCAAAAAGACCGTCCTTTGCGCCCGTCAGATATAACTTTTCCTTTGCTCTTGTCATCGCAACATACAAAACGCGAAGCTCCTCGCCCAGATTTTCAAGCACAAGCTCACCACGCACGGCCTGCTTCATGACAGTGCTCTCCCTGGTGCGCATGACCGGATCGATTGCATCTGTTGCAATGCCATAATCAACTGAAAACAACATGGACGCATTCACATCCTGCCGGTTAAACTTCTTTCCAAGACCAGCCACAAAGCAGATAGGAAACTCAAGACCCTTACTCTTATGGATGCTCATAATTCGCACCTGATTCTGTGCAAGCTCCTGTGCAGACGCATAGTCGACGGAATACTTCTTTAATCGGTTGATGTAACGGACAAATTGAAAGACACCCTGATAACTCGTCTTCTCAAATGCACCGGCACGCTCAAGAAGCATGTCCAGATTGGCTTTTCGCGTCGATGCACCCGGCATCGCGCTTACAAACTCGTAATAACCACTATCTTCAAGCACATAGACAAGCAATTCTCTTAACTGCAAATAGCGACTCTTACTGCGGTATATATCAAGCTGATTTAAGAAGGCGCGAAGCTTGACCGCAAGTGCATGATAACTACTTGCGTGGCTTCTATGAAAGCCATGTGTCTTTTTCAAGCTCTCTGAGTTCTCACTCTCTTTATTCTCACCCTCTGATTTTTGACTCTCCGTGTTTTGATTCTCTGATTCTTGAATCTCTGTATTTTGATTCTCTATGTTCTGAATTTCTGTATTCTCTGGATTGGCATACTTCTGTACAAATGCAACGGCGGCATCATAGAGGTGCTTACTCTGTGACGGCGGCTGCTCAGCGCGCACAATCGCCAGTTCCTCACTGGAAAAATGACCGATTGGCGAGTGCATTACCGCTGCAAACGGAATGTCCTGCAATGGGTTGTCGATAATTTCCAGCTGATTTAAGACAGTCTGCACCTCGATTGCACTGAAATATCCGCTTCCGGTATCGGCTGCCGCTGGAATACCTTTTGAGAGCAGCACAGGAATAAATTCCTCCGCCCAACCGGACACTGTACGAAGCAGAATCGCGATGTCACGGTACTCTGTCAGACGATATGTTTTTTCTTCCTTGTCCCAGACATAAAGTCCGGTCTTCGGATCGGTGATTTCCTGAATCTTCTGAGCAATAAGTGCTGCCTCCCACTCACGGCTGTTGTAGACGGCTTCCGTATCAGCCAAGCGGTCTGTCTGAATCTCACTCACTTTGTCTGACTGATCTGTCCGCTCCTCGTTTTTCGCTGCATTTCCCGCTGCGCTTTCAGTTGTACCTTTTGTTGTGTTTTTTGTTGTACCTTCCGGAGTGGATCCTGCATCTTCCTCATCATTCTTTTCCGGCACATCCTCCAGATCAAGCAAAAGAAGCTCCGTTGCTCCGCCCGCCGGATGAGTATCGCATGACTCGTACACAAGACCGGGATACAGGGCAGCATCCTTATCATATTCTACGTTTCCTACCGACTTATGCATCAGCTGATAGAAGAAATAGTTTACCGAATCGAGCACGCTCTTACGGCTTCTGAAATTCTGATGCAGCTCGATTTTCTGGTGTGTACTCTCCTCCTTTGTATACGAAGTGTACTTTTCCATGAAGAGCTCCGGGCGCGCCAGACGGAAGCGATAAATGCTCTGCTTGACATCTCCGACCATAAACAGATTCGGCGGGTCTTGCCTTGAAATGCTTGTCAAAATCAATTCCTGCACGTAGTTGCTGTCCTGATACTCGTCGATCATGATTTCCTCAAAGCTTTCGCGATACTGCTCGGCAGCAGCTGTCGGCACTTCACCATCTGCTGTCTTTTGGCTCAAAATATCGAGTGCAAGATGCTCTAGATCGCCAAAATCGACTAGATTTTTCTTTCGCTTTGCTGCACTGTAGCGAGCTAAAAATGCGTGCGTCAGGCGCACTAATTCCTGCACCTGTGCTCCGGCAAGATGCTGCTTTTGAAGAAGGCATGCATCGTCATCCGCCATATAATCCTCTGTCAATGCTTTTAATTGTTTTTTTGCCTGTTCACGCATCTCCCAGATACGCTTTACCTTGTCCTCGCTGAAGGTATCGGTCTTTTTCTTCCGCGGCTTACTTCCAAAGCGAATCAAATTCACGCGCTCGCGAAGCTGCGAAAAGTCTGCCGCCTCGGAAGCAAATTGTACCATTTGCTGCTCCGATAACAACACTGCTTCATAATTTTCCATGCCGCCCTCGTCCCGACATAGCGCGATCATACGTCCATAAACTGACGCAGTCTCGATCAAAATCATCTTTATATGTTCGACCATACGCAACATCCACGGCTGATTTTCAAGCTCTTCGATGCTGTTTGCCGCATAACCTTTCAGACAGTTATCGAGCCAGTCCTCAGGGCGCGGATTTGCCACTGCAAATCCGTAGAGTTTCAAAATCAGCTCTGCTGCACGCTCGTCATCCTTTCCTGGTGCGTATGCTTCCATAAAATTAAGGAAAGCTTCACTCGCCTGCTGGTACTCATCTTCGAGAAGTGCCTCTAAAACATCTGCCTGCAAGAGCTTCAACTCGCCCTCATCGGCAATGCGAAAGCCCGGATCAAGTTCAATTTCCTGAAAATGCTCGCGCAGCACCGACAAACAGAAGCTGTCGATCGTAGTAATGTGTGCATGACCTGCTAACACCTCCTGACGGCGCAGGTGTTCATTGTCTGGCTGCTCCTCTACACGTTTTGCAATCGCAGCCTGCACACGCTCACGCATCTCTCCCGCAGCGGCATTTGTAAAAGTCACCACAAGAAGACGGTCTATGTCAACCGGGTGTTTCTCATCGCAGATGCGCTCGATAATTCGCTGTACGAGCACGGCAGTCTTTCCGCTTCCTGCTGCCGCAGAGACAAGAAGACTTCTATCACGCAAATCAATGACCTGCTTCTGCTCATTCGTCCACATCACACTGTCAGCCATTTTTTCTCTCCTTCTTTTCCTCGCCTATGCTGTTGCTTTACTTCCTGTTTTGTTCGGTATTGGGATCGGCATTCTGATCGCTACTTTGCCATATGTCCTGTGATTTATCTTGCTGCCCACTTTCCATATCACGACTTTCTTCACGTGCAATCTCTGCCCAGACCTTATCATTATCCATCTCAGAAAGTCTCCTGTAATGGCAGCCTTCTGTCTGAAGATCAAAACCGCACACAGAACCATACTCACAATACTCGCATGGATTTTTTTTCTTATACTCATATGGGTATACGTCAATCTTTCCGCCATAGATGCTGCGAGCCAGATCAAGAGCTTTCTTGCGGGCAAAACGTCCAATCTCATGCATCTGGTCTGCATTAGCGACAAGTGCACGCGAAGACAATGTACCGTCTTTTTTATATTCCAGTCCTGAAACAACATTTCCACCCTCTGCGTCAATCAAAAGAAGGGAACCCTTTTCCGTACTGGTAAGACCGTTCATGCGAAGTTCCTTTTGCTGCTTTGTTTCTATCTCCTCCTGTGTCATACCAAATCCCGGCACAATCGGATCCTTCATGTTGTAGTAGTAAATTCCTGCCGGAATCAGATCCTTACCAGGATTTTTCTTTGCCGCCATTGCCATTGCCGCCTCCAGATAAAGCACAAGCTGCAACTGTAAACCATAATAAACCTTTCCAAGATCAAGCTTTGTGCTGCCGGATTTGTAGTCAATGACCTTCACATAGATCGAGCCGTCCTCCTCTGCAAAGTCCACACGGTCAATACGTCCGCGAAGCGAAAGCTCTAATCCATCCTCAACAGGCAGCTGTACGGCATTGCTGCTTGCCTTTCCAAAGTCCATCTCATGCCACGTTTTCTCATAAGAACCGTGCTCCCACTGACGCCCAAGTGCCCATAATGTACGGTCTGTCATTCGACGAATGCGGTCTGCCATGGATTTATTTCTGGCACTGCTGTCAAAAACAGTAGTCTGGTACTCCTCCATTGCCTTTGCCACGCTCTCCTCCACAAGATGATTTCGTTCGGTATCATCGATTTCTCTCCAGTTCAAATGGCGTTTTTCAAGCAGCTCAAAGAAATGGCTAATGGAAGCATGAAAAAGGCTTCCATAATCAGCTGCTCTCAGTTCAAATTGGCGACGCTCCTTTAGCTTAAGACCATATGTCAGAAAATGAGCATATGCACAGGCAGCATATTTTTCCAAACGTGAAATTGAAAGCTCTTTATCACCACCGAAAAGCTTCTTTGCAATTTCCTTGTCAAGTGCTTCTGTCTTATAGCCATAAAAAAGGCCCTCACGCATGAGATGCAAGCGATCTGTAAATGTGTCATCATGCATGTAATAACTATAAAGCTCTTGCCACCACGTCTCTTGCTCTCCATCTAAGTAGTTTCGCAAACCGTTGACTAATAATAAAAAGCCATCCTCTTTCTGCATCAGTCCCTGCAGACCCGGATAAGCATCAGCTGCCAACTCGGTCGGACAGTTAGGGAAAAGCTTTGTGATTACCGTTTTTAAGTGTGCAGGGCGAAGTGCCTTGCCATCTGCCGCAGTTTCGCTAAAGCTGACATAAAGCTTTTGGGATGGTTTTGTCAAAAGCAAGTACAGGTAATATTGCTGGCAGAACACTTCCTCGCGCGCTGCAAGTGACAGCTCCATGCCAGCGCCCTTTAAAATCTCACGGTCATAGTCAGAAAGAATACCACCGCGCTCGGCACGCTTTGGAAGTAATCCATCATTGCAGCCTATAACAAAAAGCACACGGATATGCTCAAGTCTCGTTCTCATCAAATCGCCCACTACCAGACGATCCACTGCCGCCGGGATAAAGCCGACCTGCAATTCCTCAAATCCAGAATCTAAGATATCAGACAGTACGCGCGTCTCTAATGTCTCGTCTCCCATCAGCTCCACGATTTGATCAAACAAACCAAGCACCTTTGGATAGACTTGCTCGTACTCACTCTCTAAATACAGCTCACCCGCCTCATGAAAGGCTGCCTGCTGTGCCTTTAACTTATAGGCGACGCCAAATTGCTGCATAAAATAAAACAGTGCCGTCATTGCCTCGCGCACCGTTGTTTCTGAATTTTCCCAGACTGTGCGAAGCGGCACGAACCAGTTAAAGATCTGCTCACGAAGCACGTTTAAATGTTCTAATTCCTTCTCGTCAGTGTTATCATATGGCATTGCCCACGGATGCTTCCAGCGACTTATGCGCTCAATGCCTCCCGCAAGCAAGTAATTGTCGAGGCGGTCTAAATCCTCGCAAGAAATGCCCTGACAGTTGTCCTTTGAAGAAGTGACTCTCTGATCGGAAGTGCTTTGATCCAAACTGCTGCGCTCAGAATTATTCGAAGTTGCGCAGGAAGCAGATTCCTCACTTACCACATATGGATTTCTAAGAAATGCCATTATGCTATCATAACTCATTTGCTCCTCGAGCACGGCAAGTGCCTTTTTAACAAATTGAATCAGCGGATGATTTTTGAGTCCCTTCTTTTGGTCGATAAAGTATGGAATGCCTGCATGATCAAACAGCCGTGTCATCTCATCGCGGTATGTCTCAATGTCACCTGCGACGACGGCGATATCGCGATATGAATAGCCATCACGCACCAACTCTAAGATCTTTCGCAACACAAAACCAAGCTCCTCTGCCGGATTTTTCGCGCAGAGGATATGAAGAGCATCCGATTCCTTGTTCCATGGCACTGCTGGAGTTCGGTAAAGC
>CAVCPW010000174.1:0-5232 GCA_963604075.1 Anaerovoracaceae bacterium
ACGTATTGTGAGCTTGGCAGATAATCCTCAATTCCGTTAATCCATTTTCCATTTTCTTCATAACCAGCCATTTTAAACTTGGTCGGATTCATATACTCGTAGAATTTTTTAGACTTTTTCTCATCAGAAATTGCTTCTTCCTCTGTGTCTGCCTTTGCTTTATGCAATGCAACAGCCTTACGGACATCTGCATCCCGAAACGTCATTACTTTATACAGATCAAAGCCCAAAACATTTTTATCACGGATACCATCCGCTATCGTATATCTATGAAGCTCATTTCCAAATACATCGGATTGTGCATTATTCTTTTTTGCATTTTTATCGAACACAGGTGTTCCGGTAAATCCAAAAATGAGTGCATTAGGAAATGTTTTCTTAATGATTGCCAACATATCTCCGAAAGTTGATCTGTGTGCCTCATCCACAATCAACACCAAACGTTTTTTGTTTATGCGCTTAATATCATCAGCATTCATTCCCCCTTCCTCATTCTGAATATTACTCATTTTCTGTATTGAAGTGACAATAAGCGTATCTGCTGTCTCTCCACTCTTTAATTTCGTTACAAGAATGCCTGTATCTTCCGTTGCCTGAACGCTTTCCTGTGCTTCTGCAAATGCGCGATATTCTTTTAAAGACTGCGTTCCAAGTTCAATTCGATCCGTTAAAAATACCACTTTATCCGCATCCTTAGAGTTTGCAATCAACTGTGCCGACTTAAAACTGGTCATAGTTTTTCCCGATCCAGTTGTATGCCATACATACCCACCGCGTTGATTTCCTACATCCCATTTATTTTTTGACACAACATCTGATATCGCATTTGCTGCATAGTATTGATAGCTGCGCATAACTTTTAGGACACCATCTGCATTATCGGCTACCGTATAAAATCCAATCATCTGATGTGCCATTGGAATTGATAGCAGCGTTGAGGCAATCTCCTTCCAATAATTTATCGGCTCATTATTAAAATCAGCCCAATGAAAGTAGTAATCCGAGTTAAATTTTCCATCAGGACCCGGATTTGCAAAGTACACAGATTCATCTGGGTTCATTGCTACAAAGATCTGCACCAGTGAAAAGATACCTGTAAAAACACCTTCATATGCATACTTTTCTATTTGATGGTATGCTTGACTTACTGGTACATTACTTTTCTTCAGTTCAATATGAATGACTGGCATTCCGTTGATGAGTAACATTAAATCTCCACGTCGATCATTCAATAGCTTGGATCTCTTTGAAAAAATCGGTTGCTGCACAATCTGATATCTGCTTTGTCCAGCAGCAACCTCTTTTCTGTCATAGATTTTCAAACTGACTTCTTTTCCAAAGTGCAGCTGATCATCTGGATTATCTCTTTTGACAGACACGGTTTTTCCGTTAATAAATCCGTTCAGCTTCAATGGTGTACGCAGTTCTGTGATTTTTTCAAGTATTTGCTGCATTTCACCATCTGTAAGAGGATAATTGTTCAGTCTGTCAATGCTTCGGTTATTGTCAAACAAAATATTAGCCCAGTTTTTCAGTAAATCTTTCTCCGTTGGGTATTTTATTACTTCTTTTTCCCAACCTTTTTCTGACAGCACCTTAATTAACGCTTCTTCAAATTCCGACTCCTGATTAAAAATCATTCTTCCCTTCCTCCCTAATCTGTAAATAGCTCATTTACTTACACAAACATCTTCTCTAGCAGCGATTTCTTTATATTTTGCAGCTTTTCTAACTGTCGCTGATGAAGAGTGATGAGTGAATCCAGTGACCGGAAATAGGCACCAATCTTACCTTGTTCTTCTTGTGATTTAGGATAAACAATATTTGTATCCTGCATTGCAGATTTTGAAATTGATGTAACCTTGATACCTTGCATTAGAGGTATCAGCTGATTATGATATGCACTGGAATTCAAATAATATCCCAAGTATCCAGAGGCAAATTTTTCTACCGGTCTGTATGGAATAGTATGCAATCCAGACAGTACAACTTCATCATTCAAACCCGCTATTTCACTGCATTTTCCAACAGTCGAATCTTCCGCTGTATCAGCAACAATCACATCTCCATTCTGTAAAAATGAAGTCTTATATTTTGTCAAAACGCTTTCATCTGAAATCATCGGAAGCTGTTCTTTGCTTATATCTAAAACTTCTCCAAACTTGATTAGCACATCGCCATAATGAACATTCTTTGCAACGCCTGTATCAATTGATAAGTCAGCTCTGGAAAGCGTATTATTCTGCAAGCTAACCAGCAAATCCCCCAACTTACGCTGTTCCCAATCATCATCGAATCCTTTAAACCGAATGGCTGGTTTCTTATTATCGCTCATCTTTTTCACCCATCAATAACGACTTAAACTCGCCAATTCCTTTCATATCGTATTCGTTTCCATCCAACTCGTCCACCATCTGCGCAAACAGCTTCTCTGTTTCACTGATTTCATTCTCAATCTCTAAGAATGTTGATGCATATTTATTTTGAAGCGCCACAAGCTTACTTACTAAACCATCCACAATCGTATCTGGCAGCTTATGCAGGTTAGACACCAATGGCGTAATCCACTTTTCTTCCAACAGATATCTTGCTTCTTCGTCCGACAATGCTTCGATTGTATCCTTTGTTTTGGCTTGAAGCTCCGCATTTTTGCTCTTGATCTTGTTCTTGAGTTCTTTTTCCTTCTTATTTACTGCCTCAACTGCTTCCAAGATCTTTCTCAGCTCCGTGCTCTCTGCCGAATGATCTTTCTTTAATTCCTTGATCTTTTTGGAAACTTCTTTCGTAACAAAAGCATCACCTTCTTCTGTAACTACTTCTTTACAGGTTTCTTTTTGATCTTCCGTCATACCTTCCAACAACGATTCATACTCTGATGGAACTTCTGACAATTCATTTTCCATCCTTTTAAGCTCATCTGACTCTGCTTTCAGAATGGTAGCTTGAACTAATTCAAATGGAATAATATGACCAACCCAGCCTTCCTGCACTTCCTGATCTTTTCCATCCTTTTTCTTCATCACAATATTAGGATCAACCTTTTTAATCGCGTCTACACCTTCGGTCTGAATCATTTCAATATCTGTTGCAATACTTGTCCAATCATCATCTAGGAGCTGATATGCTGCATACTTGTCCACTAGTGGAATATTTTCTAACCGTTTAAAGATATCCTCACTTAGCACTGTCTCTTCCTTAGAAATCTCAACTGTTTCCATCTGGTCAATCAACGATTCTTTCAAAAATGACGGCAGCGAAGCAAATGCTGTCTTAAATCCATTCTCAAATGCAACAACGTCTGAATTTTCTTTAATTGCCTTCTTTATATTATCAACAGCTATATTCACGTAAGGAATATCACTCTCTGCAAACAATGCTTTTCTCAACTCTGGAAATGCCATCCAAAATTCACTTAACTCATCCAACTCCATTTTCGGGATTCCGCCAAACATAGAGGCATAAATATCCCAGTGTTCAGCTGCTTCAGACGAGTCAACATAACGTGGAATATTCAAATTATAATCGTTACTTCGAATTTCTTCACGACTTACCACTTTTGAGAATTTTGAAACACTCTCACGTTTAACAAATGTATCTGCAATACGTTTAATATCAGATGCTCTGAGCTTGTTATTTTTGCCTTCTTTAATGAATCCCTTTGATGCATCAATAATAAGAACATCTGTATTTTCACGCTTCTGTTTTAAAACCATGATAATTGTTGGAATGCCCGTTCCAAAAAAGATATTTGCCGGAAGTCCAATAATTGCATCAATGTTATTGTTCTCAATTAGATTTCTTCTGATTTCACCTTCTTCTCCACCACGGAACAATACTCCATGTGGAAGAACAATGGTCATAATTCCATCTGGCTTAATATGATACAGATCGTGCAGAAGAAACGCATAGTCTGCTTTGCTCTTTGGTGCATAGCCATAACGATCATATCTCGGATCACCTTCTTTATTGCTTGGATCCCATGGCTGTGAATATGGAGGATTGGATACGACTGCATCTACATACAGCGGCTCATACGTGTTAATTGGGTCATTATCATCGAAAAATGGCCAGTCTTCTTCCAGTGTATCTCCATTTCGCGTAACGATATTATCCGGCTTTATGCCACGCATAACAAGATTCATACGGGTAAGATTATAGGTGTTTTCCTTTAATTCCTGCGCATAATACTTAATATTATCCTTATCAGACATATATTTTGCCACGCTCTGACCGATATTGATCAGTAACGAGCCAGATCCACTTGTCGGGTCATAGATTTTGATTTCGTTCTTCCCTTTCAGATGACTTGCCACAATCTCAGACATCAGTAATGATACTTCGTGTGGCGTATAGAACTCGCCTGCCTTCTTTCCCGCATTGGCAGCAAACATACTGATCAAATACTCATAAATAAAGCCAAGCACATCATAGCCCTGCTTTCCATCCATCGGAATATCCCTGATCAGCTGCAACAAACCACTAATTGCTTTGGTCTGTGTGCCAGAACTATCTCCAAGCTTGCTAAGTCCTGTCTGCAATGTATCAAAAATCTTGTCAAATACATTTTTATGGGTATTCGAAATAAGACGGCTGAATGCTGAAAGTGCATCACGAACATTAGATACATCAAAATCCTTTCCCATTGACAGCCATGTCGAAAACAAATCGTCATATGAAATAAAATAACCGATATTCTCCTGAACCCATTTTACGGTCTCGTCATCCTCTTCAGACACTGTTTTCAGCAATTCATCATCATAATCATTTTCTTTTAAAAACTTGACTTCTTTATCAGACAAATACTTGTAAAAAATAAATCCAAGAATGTAATCTTTATACTCATTCGCCTCAATTTTAGACCGCATCTGATTTGCGGATGCCCAGATTTTCTGAGCAAGCTGTTGTTTATTCATGCTGTTTATCTTCTCCTTTGTAACTTCGACTATGCAAATTCAGTAACTAACAGTGTTTCGCCACATGAATCTGCTATCAAAAATCTGTTTAAATTATAACAGACCCTTGCAGAAATATTCAACGGTTTTCTTCCAAATCCGACTTATTTTTTAATTACAAAAACATGCTTCGCATAGCGTCTTTCAACTTCTGGACAATTTGTCCAGAAGTTCTCATAAGCCTTCCTTGCTAATACTTCATGATTGAATTTGCTATGTATAAATGTTGTAAATTGCAATAACAAGTTGCACATTGATAACTGAATAATCCATAGAGCAT
>CAVCPW010000175.1:0-3333 GCA_963604075.1 Anaerovoracaceae bacterium
CAAGCTGTTTAAGAAATCTTCAGGGTTGGTTATACTGTTCAATTATCAAGGTTCTCTGCTTTCGCCTATCAGCTTTAGCACTCATCTGTGCTTTCTGCTGACAGTTCATTACTTTACCACATCGCTTCAAGTTTGTCAACCATTTTTTCAAAAACTTTTTAAGTTTTTGATCTTTTTATGTCGACCAACTGTCTCGCAAGCGACTCGTTTATGATAGCACTCTTCTTTTGCCCTGTCAACTATTTTTTTCGTATTTTTCATTTTTTCGATTATTTCCTCGCAAATAAGTATTTTCATATTTTTCAATACTTTTCTAATCAATTCATTTCTTAATTCAATCAGTGATCCCAATCATTAAATGACCAAAGATTCTCGCGCCTGATTTCTAAAGAAGGAGTGCCCTAGCACTCCTCCCAGAACCTGCTATAGCGATTCAGTCAATGATGTTCGCAATCCGCTTCGCTACGTGCTCATATAAAATGATGCCCTCTGATGAATTGGATTTAAAACATTATTTTAAGGATTGCTATAGGTTAATACCATTAATCCAACGTAATGCGGAACACAATCGGCTTATCACTCTCTGCACCGCACTCAATATGCAATCCCTCTGCATCTCGCGTCCATGTAAGCTCACCATCTGTACCCAACACTTCAATCTTGCGGATAATCCCGCTGAAATTTGCTTTTTTACTTGCGTCCTGGATTCCAAGGGATGTGATACAATACTTATGATCTGTACTGCACTTTAACGCAGTCGCATAAAGCTTTCCGTTTGCAGTCGTGAACCGGAAATCCTGTGAAGTAAAGTTTTTCTTAATGCCATCAGAGAACTGTCCCTCAACAACTTCTGTCGGCCCCTCTGCTGCCTTGCGCCATACCTGTGCATCGTAGATAGCTTCTCCATTTACCTTAAGCCAGCTTCCGATTTCTTTTAATACATGCTGATCCTCTTCAGAAATCGTTCCATCTGCCTTTGGTCCAACATTTAGGAGCATACGTCCGTTTTTACTGACGATATCAACAAGATCACAAATCAGATCCGTTGGATTCTTAAACTGGTTATTCTCAGTATAACACCAGGAATTGAGTGCAATTGCGGTATCGGTCTGCCATAGATACGGCTTTACCTCTGCAAACTGTCCTCTCTCAACATCCGGCACTGCCGTTCCAAATAAGAACGCATCATGCTTATAATTGATAACTGCTCCAGTACCCCACTCTGCTGCACGGTTATAATAGTATGCAGCAAGCTTCTTTAAATACGGCTTTGCAGATGCATGCTGAATCCACCAGTCAAAATACAGAATTTGCGGATGATAGCGATCAATGATCTCGCAGGTACGCACCAACCAATCTTCTAAGAATTCTTTGGTCGGTGTAGGCTCACTGTTGATATCAAAATGATCGGCCTCTTTCATTGCTGGCCAATAGAAATCACCTCGCTCCATTGGATCCTTGATGTCGCTATTAAACTCTTTTCCATGACCCATAAAGAACCAATGCTCAATACGGTGTGTGGATGCGCCTATGCACATTCCCTTCGCATTGCAACTGCGCCCAAGCTCGCCTAATACATCGCATTTTGGTCCCATCTCATATGCATTCCAATGGGAAATTTCACTCTTATACATCTGGAAGCCATCATGATGCTCAGCAACTGGTACAACATACTGTGCGCCAGCCTCCTCAAATAAAGATGCCCATGCATCCGGGTCAAACTTATCCGCAGTAAACATGGGGATGAAATCTTTATAGCCAAATTCGCTGTGCTTTCCATAAGTCTCAATATGGTGTTCATACTCTCGTGAACCCTGAATATACATATTACGCGAATA
Organism: Anaerovoracaceae bacterium; assembly: GCA_963604075.1. Lineage (GTDB taxonomy): Bacteria > Bacillota > Clostridia > Lachnospirales > Lachnospiraceae > Anthropogastromicrobium. The sequence goes on from CAVCPW010000175.1 coordinate 1,839, forward strand.
CCACTCACTTCCAAATGCCGGAACACTGTAAACACCCCAGTGGATGAAAATTCCAAACTTTTTCTTTTGATACCAGTCTGGTGTGTGATACTTCGACAAAGATTCCCATGTATCCTTGTATGGTCCTTTCTCAATCACTTCGTCAATTTTCTTTAAATATGGTGTCATATCATACATAAAGCGCGCCTCCTTCTTGTTCTTATACAGAAATCTTTCTAATTGCATTATAAAAAAAGCAGTACATACTTTCAAGACAGTACCCTGACATTTTTTCGATGATTTTGTCGTGTTTTCGAATTTTTTCTTGACAGAATATTTTAGCTTTGGCATACTATTCTTTAACCACTTTGATTTTAATTTTTCGATTTTAATTTTAATATTTCAATTTTGATATTTTTTAACACTTCATTGAAAGAGAAAGGGTAAATTTGTATGCATTTAAATGGGCTTTCTTATTATTTCACAATTGACACAATATCCTTTCGCGTGTCCATGCTCTCGGACGGCATCATAAATTGTGTCATTCCAGGACATAGCCATGCAAAGGGCTGTTACGAAATTCACGGTATCACTGACGGTGCTGGAAGTGTGCTTTTAAATGATACTCGTTTTCCTGTCTCAGCTGGAAGTATATACATGACCGGACCGCATGTTTTTCACGAACAAACACCAGATCCCGTCCATCCAATGGCGGAAATGTGTATCTACATGCAGCTCCTCACACCAAAAGAGCAATCATTTCATACGCACTTAGACCAAAACCTTATTTCATCCTTTTTGCAGCAAACCTGCTGGATCGGAACAGATACCACAGGTGTTCTTTTGCTGATGAAACAAATCTTTTCAGAGGTCACTGCACCAGATACGATCGGTCATATGACCTATATGTCCGGCCTGTTTATGCAACTTTTCTGTCTGCTTGTTCGCTGCTATCAGGCACACACACCAGCTATGCAGCAATCCAAACACCCAGCGAACCAATATCAATTATCTCCTCTTGCAATCGAAGAAGCATTTTTAAACAATTATCGAACCATCACGCTATCGGATTTGGCTGCCACCACCCATCTGTCCACCCGACAACTGCAACGCCTGATTCAAAAGCAATATGGAACTACGTTTCAGAAAAAAAGGACACAGGCGCGTATCAGTGCAGCCTGTATTCTCTTAAAAGCAACATCCTGCTCTCTCGGTGAGATTGCCGAACAGACCGGTTACTCATCCCCGGAACATTTTTCTTATGCATTTCGCCAGCAGATGGGCTGTACTCCCGGTAGCTACCGCAAGAAGGAAAAGTAAGCCCACCGCCTGAAGGCAGTGTGTTTTCTTGCACTTTTATAAAAAACACTTTACAAATTCAGAAAATGTGATAAAATAATTAGGCATGGTTTGAGCAGGATAAGTGATCGCGGCTGCAGAAACGAAAGGCTGCAGGTGAGGAAAGTCCGGGCTTCATAGGGCAGGATGCCGGATAACGTCCGGTGGAGGTGACTCC
>CAVCPW010000176.1:0-7221 GCA_963604075.1 Anaerovoracaceae bacterium
GTCGTCGCACTGATTGCGTCGGCTGGTGCGTCTATTCTGGTCAATGCATTTTGGCCGGATGGAATGATTATGATTCAGAAAACGCAGCTTGACATGGTGATTATTTTTATCGTTGCTGTATATTTGATTCAATTTCGCAAGATGAATCCGGTGCTTGTCATGGTATTAAGCGGTGTGGCAAAGCTTGGCATTTATCTTGTATGCAGCTTCCTTTTGTGAGAATATGGAGTTGCATACAAGATAATTCGTGAATACCAGGCGAAAATGAGTATAATGAATCGAGCATCATTATACAATAGTGAGAGAGGCAAATGATGCTTTTATAACGCAATAGTGAGAGGGGTAAATAATGCTTTTATATTTTATCAGACATGGTCAGACAGACTGGAATAAAAAACGACGGATGCAGGGACAGTCCGATATCCCGCTTAATGAGAATGGACGAGAGGCGGCAATCGAAGCAGGAAAAATGCTTGCAAATACTAAGATTGATCTGGCATTTTCAAGTCCGTTAAAGCGAGCAAAGGAAACAGCAGAACTGGTATTGAAGGGACGAGGTATTCAGATTATTGAGGATGCGAGAATTCAGGAAATCAGCTTTGGTGTCTGTGAGGGAATGACTGGAAGAGATGAAAATCAGCAGCCAATCGGTTATTTTGCTGAATTTTTTGCCCATCCGGAACTATATCAGGCACCAGAAAATGGCGAGGATGCAAAAATGCTATGTGCGCGTACCTGGGATTTCCTTGAGGATATCACATCAAGAAAAGAGCTTCAGGATAAGTCTATTTTGATCGCAACACATGGCGCGGCGCTCCAGTCTATGATGTTATGGGTGAAAAAACAGCCTGTTAGCGAGTTTTGGAAGAGCGGCCTTAAGAAAAATTGTTCTGTAACGACAGTTGAAGTAAAGGACGGTCAGATTAGTGTGCTTGAAGAAGGAGAAAAGCAGTATAACGTTTAAAGAAAAAATAAGAAAAGGTCTTCTGTTAGTTCACACAGAAGACCTTTCTTGCTTTTGTGTAAGCAAAAAATATAATATAATATGATACGCAACATATGTTTTGGACTACAGAATATGTTTTGAATTGTACTACGTGTTAATATGTATTATAAAAGCAGCTCCTTTGCAGCTTTTAGACGTGCATAAAACTGATTATAAAATTGATCATAAAACGAATCTTGAATGTCTGGACAGACATTTTCGTTTGACAAAGATGCTAAAGATGTTGAAGCCATCGAATCCGCATTTGCATATGGTGTTAAGTAAAATGTCTTTAAAATATAGGAATGAAGTGTTTTAATTAATTCGGGAGATAATCCTTGCGAAGCAGAGGCAGCATCCTTTAAGAAATAATGCCAGTCACAGATGAATTGCTCATAACGTTTTAACTGAGGAACGTTAATCCATTGACGCACCTTTACCTTTGATAAATGTTCTTTTTTACATTGATCGGTCTGCAAAAAATAGGAAAATCCGGTGCCGTCATAGACACGGCCGAGTGGAAACAGGCGGCAAAATCCAGGACGGAAGGTATGAATTGTGCAGCGACCAGCCTCATTTAAAAAAGAACACTGGTCTGTATCAGGTGTCATTGCAATTGCAGGCAGAATGATTCCATCAACAGGAGTCAATTGCAGTTGTCCATTAAAAAGAGCAGCTGCAGGAACATGCAGTCCCTGTGACATCTGGTAAACATCATATGGATCTAATAAGATGGAATTGCCCATATGACAGCAACAGGCATAGCAGCCATTACAGCCGAGACTGTCGGCACGCACCATATCAGAGGACGAGTAAAGCTTACCGTCCGAAATCTCATTCATTGAAACAGATCGAAGCATAATTGTTAAAATCCTTTTCTTTTATTATTTTCTTAATAGTACAGCAAAATGGTCGAAAAAGCCATCCTTTTCGTAAGAAAAAAGCAAGATGGGCAGTATCAGAATCATAATATATTTCTTCAGGATGAAAAGAAAATTCGGATAGTTCAGCAGTAAATGAGAAAAAATCGGACAGTTCAGCAGCAATAGTGCAATCTGATTTCTCTTGCGAAATTCCTGTATATGCGATAAGATAATCTTGTAGTGATAGAGAGCACAGAAAGGGAGACTGCCATGGAGTATGACAGATTTCAGGAAATCCTGCAGGAAGAGGCACAGAAGATACCGGAAAAGTTCTATGAGGGACTCAATGGTGGTGTGATCATCTCAGAGGAGACAAAGCTAAGCCCGTATGCACAAAATAACGATTTGTATATTGCAGGTCAGTATTTGCGCAGCTATCAGATGGGGAATCAGATCGTAATTTATTACGGGAGCATGATGCGTTTGTTCGGCCATATGAATGAAGAAGAAATGCGCCGAGAAATTGCGCGTGTGCTGCGACACGAACTGAAACATCACATAGAAGGTCGTGCGGGGCTTCGCACTCTTGAAAAATGGGATGAGGAGCAGATTGCAAGCTATCTGCAGAGTGGTTTTCGTGCGGAAAGGAAAGAGGAAAAATGAATCAGGAATGGTCATTGGACGTATTGTATCACGGATATGAAGATCCGAAGTTTGATGAGGATATGAAAAATCTTGAGAGCAAGGTTGCCGAAATGAAAGAAAAGATCGAGGCGGCAAAGAAGTTCACACCTGTAAAGGGACTGGAGGGATGCATTGGACTTCAGGAGGAAATGACTGCATTAGCAAGCCGTCTGGGTGAATTTATTTCATTAAAGGGTTCTGTCAATACATCTGACAGCAAGACAAATGATATGGGCGCGCGTTTTGATCGTATCATGGCAAACCAGACAGGCGCAAAAGTTGCATTTTGTAAGTATGTTTCTTCTATTGAAAATCTGGAAGAGGTAATTGCACAGAGCAGTCTGCTGGCCGAGTACAGCTACTATCTGACACAGATTCAGAAAAACGCATCTCATATGCTTTCTGATGAGATGGAAGATCTCATTGCACATATGGACATCACCGGAGGCGGTGCATGGGGCAAGCTGTTTGATTATCTGACATCCTCTGTAAAGGTTGATTATGAAGGAAAGACCATCACTCTTCCGGCTGTTAGGAATCTGGCTACCAGCGAGGATAAGGAAGTAAGAAAGAAGGCATATGAGGCTGAGCTTGCAAGCTACGATAAGATTGCAGATTCCATTGCATTTGCCTTAAATAATATCAAGGGACAGGTATCGATGCTTTCTGCAAAGAGAGGCTATGAGAGTCCACTTGCTATGACACTTGATCAGTGCTGCATGAAGAAAGAGACACTTGATGCCATGTTTACTGCAATGCGTGAGTATCTGCCCAAGTTCTGGGAGTACTTAAAGGCAAAGGCAAAGTATCTTGGCCATGAGGGCGGTCTGCCATGGTATGATATGTTTGCACCTGTTGGAAAGATGAAATCTGATTATACAGCAGAGACAGCACGCGATACACTCGTAGAAAATTTCAGCCATTTCTCAACAGAGCTTTCCGATATGATGTCACGCGCTTTTGCAGAAAGCTGGATTGATTTCTATCCGCACGAAGGCAAGGTCGGCGGTGCATTCTGCGCAAATGTGACAACTGAAAAACAGAGCCGTATCCTTACCAATTTCAACGGCTCCTTTGATTCTGTTGTAACACTTGCCCATGAGCTCGGTCATGCATTCCATAATCAACAGATTTTTGAAAATCGCATTTTAAATCAGGATTATTCAATGCCGGTAGCAGAGACTGCATCTACGTTCAATGAGACTCACTTTATGCTTAGTGCTTATCATAAGTCCGACGATCCGCAGGAGAAGCTTGCAATTCTTGAAAATCTGCTGTCTGGAACTACACAGATTATTTGCGATATCTACTCCAGATTTTTATTTGAGGATGCAGTATTCCATAAGTGTGAGTCTCAGTTCTTAATGACAGAGGATCTGAAGGAGATCATGCTCGATGCACAAAAGCAGGCATATGGTGATGGTCTTGACCAGACAAAATTGCATCCATATATGTGGACTTGCAAGAGCCATTATTATTCATCTGGCTTAAGCTACTACAATTTCCCGTATGCATTCGGAGGTCTGTTCGCGATGGGTCTGTACACCCAGTTCCAAAACGAGGGCGAAAGCTTTGTCCCAAAGTATAAGGCACTGTTAAAGGCAACTGCTACCTGTTCCGTAGAGGATACCGCGAAGATGGCAGACATTGACCTGACAAAGCCAGACTTCTGGAGAAGCAGTCTTGAGACTTTCGCAAAACTGATTGACGAGTATGTGGCACTGATCGGGTAATTATTTAATAGAATATTTATTTTTAATAAGGGTTTGGTAAGAATTCGTAAGATTTCTTTAAGGCAGCGGTCAAAAATTAGACACAAATGCTCGGTATTATATAGACAAAGCTTAGATGAAAGCTTTTGAAACAGCCAGACTGAACGTGAGGCTGTGGATGAACAAACAGGTTTGCATTTTATGCCACAGGCAGACAAAAACATCAAGCCGGGTGAGTTACCGGCAGCCCTCCCCCTTTTTTAGTACCCTGGTGGAAGCCAGGGTATTTTTTTGTGTAACGGGTTACTCATGGACTCTGGGGCGCGGTGATCTGTTTCAAATCGGGTGAACAAGCGTGATAATCTATTTTTGACCATTGTTCACTTTACATTCACTTTACATTCAATTTTATTTGTGCTAAAGTAGACGATGATTTTTATTTAATGCCTATGAAGATTTAGGCGGAAAGAGAAGGAAGAGTAATGAGTTTTAAGGAAAAAGCCGTTTCCTGGCGGCAGGAAGTACATATCGGCAAGACCAAACCGCGTCTTATCAAGGCTGTGATCTTACTTGTATGTTTTGCAGTTCTCATCGGTATGGCGTGGCATTACAGCGAATTTTCTGCAAAAGACCTCGCAATTATTGCAGGACTTTGTGTCCTGACAATTGCAATTTATCTGATCGATATGCCGGTGCACCCGGTGATCCGCGCCTTATTTGCGCTGGTGATCCCGTTGGGCTGCTTTTATACATTTGAGACATTGACACACCAGATGAGCACTATGATTGATCTGGCAAAGCAGCTTAATATTGCCTTTTATTATTGGCTGTTTCTGTTTGTATTTTTTATTGCCGGGCGAACCAGTATTTCTATGGGAATTTGCGTATCACTAATCGCGGCAATTGGTGTCGGCAATTACTACGTTGTTATGTTTCGTTCCAACCCGATTGTGCCATGGGATATTTACTCCATTGGAACAGCAATGAGTGTGGCAGATAATTATGTCTTTTCTGTAGATTGGGACTTAGCAAAGCACGTTGCCATGTTTATATTGATGTTAATCGTCGGTGTGCGCACCAATCTTCGCATAAATAAAAAGATTTTGCGTCCGATTCTGGCAGTTGCAATGTGTGTTCCGGCTTATTTTTATGTTTCCTATTTGTGGCAGGATAACCTAGAGCGAAATACCGGATTAAACGATACATTATTTAATGCAAAATATATGCACAGCAAGGATGGCTTTTTTGTATCATTCATTCTGGATATTCATTTCCTCCAGATCGAGGAGCCGGACAATTATTCTGATGAGTATGCATTGTCTTTGTTAGACGAACAGGAAGTAGAAGAGGTTGAGACACCGGAGGAACTGCCGGATATCATATGTATCATGGATGAGACTTTTTCTGACCTGGCAGTACTCGGCGAATTTGAGACAAATAAGGACTATATGCCATTTGTTCATAGTATTTTAAATGGAGAGGTATCCAATACAATTAGTGGATATACATATGTATCCGTATTGGGAGGAAATACAGCAAACTCCGAGTTTGAGTTTTTAACTGGAAATTCCATGGCATTCTTCCCGAACGGCTCCGTACCGTATTTGCAGTACATTCGCGATGGTGTCAGCACGATCGTTACCCAGTTAAATGATTATGGTTATACCACGTACGGCACCCACCCGTACCGCGCAAAGGGCTGGAATCGCGAGTTCCTTTACAACCTGATGGGCTTTGATTATGAATATTTCCAGGGAAGCTTCCCATATGAGGATAAGTTGCGTAACTATGTTTCTGATGAGGCTGATTTTAAGAGTATCCTTGAATGGCGTGAAAACACAGACGGGCCGTTCTTCATGTTCAATGTCACGATGCAGAATCACAGCAACTACGGTGGTGATTTCGATAACTTTGATCCGCAGATTACAGCAAAGTTTAAGAATACGACGTCCAATAAATATCTGAATAAATATTTGTCTTTGATGTACGAGACTGATCAGGCTGTGTCAGAACTGTTAAGTGAGCTGTCTCAGTCCGATCGCAAAACAATTGTCGTATTCTTTGGTGACCATCAGCCGAATGATTATGTTGTTCGCCCGATTTACAAGGAATACGGTCTTGATTTTGACAATCAGACCTATGAACAACAGCAGGATCGACAGAAGACACCATTCTTCATCTGGGCAAATTATGATATCGAAGAACAGACTAATGTCGAAATCAGCTTGAATTACCTTAATATTTTGCTGTTCGAGACTGCCGGCCTCCAGCTTGATGAATATCAGACTTTCCGCAAAAATCTGTGGCAAGGTGAAATTCCGGTGATGAACGCATTAGGCTATAAGAATGCAGACGGCGAACTGGTGGAGTATGACGATGCACCAGAGAATATTAAAGAGCTTTTGAATGAGTATCAGAATATTCAGTATTACCGCATGGAACGTGAGTACTCGAATAAATAATAATATGCCGCTCTAATTTATTAATATCAAGAATAATCCGTGTCTGGAATGCCAGGCGCGGATTTATTTGTATCAGAAGTTGGATCACATCTTTGTGAAACAGAGAAATATACGAATGGAAAGTTTAATCGGGAGATGCTATAATAAAGAAAACGAAGAAACTATAATAAACTATAATGAAGAATGGTAGAGTATGTAAAAACATTAGAAAAGAGGGAAAAGAAAATATGGCAGAAAAAACAGTTCTCGAAGTATGTACCGATAGCGTAGAGTCTGCGATTGCAGCAAAAAAGGGAGGAGCAGACCGTATCGAGTTGTGCAGCAATTTAATTATCGGAGGAACAACACCAGATATAAAGCTATATCGCATCATTCAAAATGAGACGGGTATTCCGGCACGTATTTTGATTCGCCCGCGATTTGGTGATTTTTGCTACAGCAAATATGAGAAAGAATTGATTCTTGAGCAGATTCAGGCATTTCGCGAAGAGGGTGCGCAGGGTGTTGTCAATGGA
>CAVCPW010000177.1:0-13647 GCA_963604075.1 Anaerovoracaceae bacterium
CAGGTGCGCGTATTATGATTGCAGCTCCACAGAGTGGAAGCGGCAAAACATTGATCACATGTGCATTACTACAGGCATTGAAAAATCAAGGTTATCATTTGGAATCTTTTAAGTGCGGTCCGGATTATATTGATCCGATGTTTCATAAGACCGTTCTTGGAATTCCTTCCAGAAATCTTGATCCGTTTTTTACAGAGGATAGCGTGACGCGAATGCTTCTTGCCAAAAGGCAAGACAGTCGTGATCTGGCGGTGATTGAAGGTGTTATGGGATTATATGATGGACTGGGCGGCATTCGCGAGGAAGCATCCTCATATGCACTTGCAAAAGCAACGGATACTCCGATTCTGCTGGCAGTAAACGCAAGAGGGATGGGACGATCGCTACTGGCACTTTTGAGCGGTTTTCTTCAATATGACACAGCGCATCTGATAAAAGGTGTGATTCTAAACCAGACACCGCCATCATTCGCAGCAGTGCTGGCAAAGGAGATCGAGAATGCCTTTGGCATACCGGTTGTTGCATCATTCCCAGTACGGGAGGATGTGCGCATCGAGAGTCGACATCTGGGTCTTGTCATGCCGTCGGAATTGGCAGACATTCAGGGACGATTACAAACGGCAGCTGACATTTTACGTGAAAATGCAAACCTTGATCAGGTTCTTGAAATCGCACAGAGCGCACCAAAATTAGAATGTGATGATGGATCAAGCAGCAGTCAGGAAAAATTTACGGCAGATAGAATCACTAAAATTAACACAGTCAATAAAGGCCAGCATTTTAGATTAAGGCATAGAATAACTGTACCCAATACTTATCCGGTAATACGTATCGGAGTGGCAAGGGATGAAGCATTTTGCTTTTATTATGAGGATAATTTGGAATTGTTACAATCATTTGGTGCTGAGTTGGTATTCTTTTCGCCTTTGCACGATACCACATTGCCATACGATTTAGATGGTATATTACTTGGTGGTGGATATCCCGAGCTTCATTTAAAAGAACTCGCTAAAAATGAATCAATGAGAAATGCAATAAAGTCTGCTATCGAGGGAAAAATGCCGTCATTAGCTGAGTGCGGAGGGTTCATGTATCTGCATGATACAATCTGTGATTGTGACGGGATTCCATATCCAATGGCAGGTGTGATTCATGCAGGATGCAGAAAAAAAGATCGCCTGGTGCGCTTTGGCTATCTGACGCTTACTTCTCACAAGGACAGTTTTCTGCAGGTTGGAGAGACAATACGTGGCCATGAATTTCATTATTACGATAGTGAAGACAATGGTGCATGTGCTACGGCGCAAAAGCCAGTCGGAAAGAAAAGTTGGGAATGTGTTCATGCTGGATCAGATCATTGGTGGGGGTTTGCACATCTGGCATATTATGCGAATCCGACATTTGCAAAAAATTTTATGAAATCATGTCGCAGCTATAAAATAAATAAGTCAGAAGATAAAATAAAGACAGCAAAATAAAATGAGCAGTACGATAAAACTAAAATAAAAAAGTAAAAAAGACAAGTATAAAAACAAGGACGCAAAACAAAAAAACAAGTACAAAAACAAGGACGCACAGCCATGAAATTTAGAATCATGACTGTGCGCCTTTTCGTGTAAAATACTTTGCATAATGCAAAGTGTAGAAGATCAAAAATTGTCGAACATCATCATACAGCCTTAGAGATGAGAACGGCAATTTCTTATGTCATTACAGTGTTTCATATTCTCTTGTTACACCACTCTTCTTAGCTGCCTCTGCAACAGCAGCAGCAACAGTCTGTGCAACAACAGGATTGAATGCCTCAGGAATAATGTAATCAGCACGAATCTCATCATCTGGAATGATAGAAGCGATTGCCTTTGCGGCCGCAAACTTCATTTCATCGTTGATTTCTTTTGCGTGGACATCAAACGTACCACGGAAGATTCCCGGGAATGCAAGTACATTGTTAATCTGGTTCGGATAATCGCTTCTTCCGGTTGCGATAACAGCAGCGCCGCCGGCCTTTGCATCATCTGGATTGATCTCAGGAGTTGGGTTTGCACATGCAAATACTATAGCCTGTGGCTTCATAGTCTGAACCATTTCCTTTGTCAAAACGCCAGGAGCACTGACACCGATGAATACATCTGCACCGCGAACTGCATCAGCCAAGGTACCCTGTAACTTATTCTTATTTGTGATTTTAGCCATTTCTTCCTTGACAGGATTCATGCCCTTTTCACGTCCCTCATAGATGATTCCAGTACGGTCACACAGAGTAATGTCAGCAAAACCGTAAGAAATTAACAGCTTGGAGATTGCGATTGCAGCAGCACCTGCACCATTTACGGCAATACGGGTTTCTTCTGGCTTTCTGCCTGTGAGTTTACAAGCATTGATCAAACCGGCCAGTGTGACAACAGCAGTTCCATGCTGGTCATCATGGAAAATCGGGATATCGCAGCGCTCTTTTAATTTCTTTTCAATCTCAAAGCAGCGTGGAGCGGAAATATCCTCAAGGTTCACACCGCCAAAGCTTCCGGAAATTAATGCAACGGTATTTACGATATCGTCTACATCCTTGCTCTTAATGCATAACGGGAATGCATCAACATTACCAAATGCCTTAAATAGCACACATTTTCCCTCCATAACCGGCATTCCAGCCTCAGGACCAATATCGCCAAGTCCTAAAACTGCGGTACCGTCAGTGACAACAAGGCAGGTATTCCAACGACGGGTCAGACAGAAGGAAAGTTCTGGATTCTTCTGAATAGCCAGACACGGTGCAGCGACACCAGGAGTATATGCAAGGGAAAGATCCTCGCTTGTTTTGACCGGAACGGTAGGAACGATTTCAATTTTACCACGCTTTTCGTAGTGCATCTGGAGACTTCTCTCTCCATAATCATGTCCATTAGCCATGAGTAAGTATCCTCCTTAGAATAAAACTAGTGTGAAATATTAGTATGAAAATAGTTTAAAACTACACACATAATGGAAGGTAAATGATAATTCACCATTCAGTGATACCATAACACTGAATTTGTAAGAAGTCAATTAAAAATGGATGAAAGTAAATGATAATAAGTCGCAACTAATTGTCAGACATTTTTGGAACGCGTTGAATTGACCATGTAATATCATTCATTCTGAGCATTGTTGCATAGCAATTATAGCTTGGTTATTGATGAACGTTCATAAGTTTTCAGCAGATATGAACTCAGATAATGATAAAATTTTGTCTTGTGATTATCACGAGAATATGGTATGATAATTACACATGAAGTCTGTGCAGGTTGGAGAAAAACAATCAAAAGACACGGACAAGAAGGGAGAACCAATGGGATTTTTAACAGGTAAGACAGCCATTATTACCGGAGCAGGACGCGCCGTTTTAAGTGACGGAAGATGCGGATCTATCGGATACGGAATTGCAACCGCTTATGCAAAAGAGGGAGCGAATTTGGTTATTACAGGACGTAACGTAAAGAAGCTTGAGGATGCAAAGGAAGAGTTAGAGCGCCTTTACGGAATTAAAGTTCTGATTATGCAGGCCGATGTCAATGCAGGTGCAGACAATGAGGCAGTAGTAAACAAGGTTGTAGAGGAGACTGTAAAGGAGTTTGGTGGAATCGATGTGTTGATCAACAATGCACAGGCATCTGCTTCCGGTGTTTCAATCGCAGATCATACAACCGATCAGTTTAATCTTGCTATGTATTCTGGCCTGTATGCAGCATTTTACTATATGAAGGCATGCTATCCGTATCTGGCAAAGTCCAAGGGTGCCGTTATCAACTTCGCATCAGGTGCAGGCCTGTTTGGAAATTACGGACAGTGTGCATATGCAGCAGCTAAGGAGGGTATCCGTGGTCTGTCTCGTGTAGCAGCTACCGAGTGGGCAAAAGATGGAATTAATGTAAATGTAATCTGCCCGTTAGCATGGACAGCACAGTTAGAGCAGTTCGAGAAAGCATATCCGGACGCATTCAAGGCAAATGTAAAGATGCCGCCGGCTGGACATTTCGGCGATGCAGAGCTTGAGATCGGACGTGTTTGCGTACAGCTAGCATCACCGGACTTCAAGTATATGAACGGCGAGACCATTACCCTTGAGGGCGGCATGGGTCAGAGACCGTAATAAACGAATAAAATAAAGTATTGAAAGGTGCAGCAATCAGATTTGTTGCACCTTTTTTTTGTCAAAAGAGCTGTGAACGGATTTTGAAATTAAAAAATCAAAAGTAAAAAAAATCTATAGACTTTTATCAAAAGAAGATATACAATAAGAGACGTATTTTCACTTTGGAGGAGGAGAAATATGAGAAAAATACAAAAAGTGTGTGCAGCATTACTTGCAGGTGTTATGGCTGTTAGTACATATGCACCGGCAGTATTTGCAGATGAGACATCTGCTGAGGCTACAGAGGTTACAGAGCTGACCGATGAGCAGGTTATCAACGTAAGAACAACTGCTTTCGGAAACAATTACGACGTTCAGGATATGGGCTGGCGTTGGATGATGGCAGCTTGCTACGAGGGTCTGTATCGTAATGTTGCAGACGAGGATGGCGAGCATTTCATCTTAGCAGGAGCAGAGAGCGTTGACGTTTCTGACGACGGAACTGTTTACACCTATCATTTAAGAGAGGATGCAAAGTGGTCTGATGGCGTTGCAGTTACCGCTCATGATTATGAGTATGGCTGGAAGCGTCTGTTAAATCCGGATTACGGATATGATTATGCATCTTTCATCTACAATGTAGTTGGAGCAGAAGAGTACAACAAGGGTGAAGGTTCTGCAGACGATGTTATGGCAGTAGCAGTTGATGATTATACCTTCCAGGTTACATTAAAGGTAGCAGACCCGACATTCGAGTCTAAGTTAGTAGCTACTCCTCTTTATCCGACCCGTCAGGATCTGGCTGAGGCAGCTGGCGATAACTGGGGCAAGGATTGGACACTTTGCGTATACAACGGACCGTTCTGCATGACTGACCTGGTTGAGGACAACAAGATGGTATGGACTAAGAATGATGAGTACTGGGATGCAGAGAATGTGCATCTGAATACCATCAACTGGTATGTTATCGCACAGGAGTCCACAGCAGCCACCATGTTTGAAAATGGTGAGTTAGATCAGTATCAGCCTACCGGCGACTATGCAACAAAGTTTGCAGCAGAAGCAGAGGAAGGCAAGTATCAGTATCTTGTAACTGATTATCCGGGAACTATTGGTCTTTGCTTCAACTCTGTAGACGGTGGTATGTCCGGTCTGATGAGCAATGTAAAGATCCGTAAGGCTCTTTCATATTGTATCGATCGTGAAGAGATGATCGATGCCGTATACGGAAGATATGAGCCTGCATACAGCTATGTTGCACCGGCTATCACTTTCAATGGTTCTTCCTATCGTGATCAGGTAGGCAATATCATCGAGGATGAGTACAATGAGTACGTAGGTGATACTGATAAGATCGTAGCTCTGTTCCAGGAAGGTCTGGATGAGTTAGGTGTTGATACTCCTATGGAAGACATCACTATTACTTATCTGACAAGTGGTTCCACCACTGAAGGACAGGCTGAGAGAGAGTACATTCAGCAGTCTATTGAAGAGGTTCTTGGAATCACTGTTGACTTAAGCGTAGCAGGAGACAGCTCCTTATATATCGCTGAGAGAAATGAAGGAAATTATGACTTCTTCTTAAGCGGATGGTATTCAGATTACAACGATCCGCTTGATTTCCTGTACACCTATTACACTGATGCATATGGTTTATCCTTTGGTGGATATAGCAATGCAGAGTATGATGCATTAGCAGATCAGCTGACTGGTGAGACAGATATGGACAAGCGTCTTGAGATCTATGAGCAGATGGAGAAGATCCTTCTGTTAGATGATTGTGCATTCGCACCGATCTATCATGCTACAAAGCAGGTTCTGCTGCAGAACTGGGTTAAGGATTATCGCACTTCCTCCTTCGGAGCAAGCGCTGAGTTTATCTGGACCTATATCGACGGCAAGACCGAATAATTACGTAAAAACAAATCAAAACGTATTGGAGGGGCTCGTCATGCGACCCCTCCTTTTTTGCTACAAGATAAGAGCAAAGAGAAAAGAACAGAGAAAGAACAGGAGATCAGATTATGGGTAGATATTTGATCAGGCGTTTTGCCGAGTTGGTTCTGACGATCTTTCTGATCGCAACAGCGACCTTTTTCCTGCTGGAAGCGGTTCCAGGTGACCCGCTGACCCAGAGAGCAGACCATCTGCCGGAACAGACGAGGACTGTTTTATACCAGCGCTATGGTCTGGACAAGCCGGTAATAGAACGATATTTGATAACAATGAAAAAAATGTGCAAGGGTGATTTTGGTGAGTCCTTTGTATATGCAGGTCAGACTGTAACCGGTCTGTTAAAGACAAAGCTTCCGATATCAGCAAGACTTGGTATTCAGCAAATGCTGCTTGGTGTAACTGTGGGATTGCTGCTTGGAATCGTGGCGGCGATGAAGAGGGGGACTTTTATAGATTACCTGATTGTCGGACTGTCGGTACTATTAATATCTGTGCCGCATCTGATCTTTGGACTGTTATTGCAGAAGATTTTTGCAGGTAATTTAAAATGGTTCCCAACGATTGGATGGCCTGAAGGAAAAGACCTTTGGTTTGGAGGCTGGAAATATACTGTGCTTCCTACATTGACAGGATGTTTCTCATATATTGCCACATATACGAGATTATTAAAGACTTCTATGCTGGATGTTGTTAATCAGGATTATGTATTAACCGCAGAGTCAAAGGGTCTTAGTAAGAGTGCGATTATCAGAAAACACATTTTGCGTAATTCATTTATTCCTGTTATGACACAGCTGCCGATGTCTGTAGCCATGTGTATCACGGGTTCCTTCTTTATTGAGAGTATTTTCGCTATTCCGGGAATCGGACAGTATTATGTAACTGCTGTAAACAATCAGGACTTGTCAATCGTACTTGGTGAAACAGTGCTTTTGTCAATCCTGTATATCGCTGTCATCTTTATCACGGATATCCTGTATGTATTCGTCGATCCGAGAATTGAGATGCCAGGTAAGAGAAGAAAGTAAGGGAGGAAAAAACATGCTCACAGCTGATAAATTTAAGCGGGTTGGATATACAAAAGAAGAAGCAGAGCGTATTGACCGCCCAACGATTTCCTACTGGCAGGACGCCTGGAGAAGACTTAAGAAAAATCCGGTTGCAATGGCATCTCTTATTGTACTGGGATTGATTTTGATTATGGTTATTATTGGACCATATATCAGAGGTTACGATTTTGTTTCAAAGAATGTAAAAGAGAAAAACCAGGGAATGAGTGCAAAATACTGGTTTGGAACTGATTATCTGGGACGTGATCTGTTCTCTCGTGTCTGGATGGGTGCAAGAGCTTCTATTGTTATTGCGCTTGTTGCAACTGCGCTTAAACTTGTTGTCGGAACACTGTATGGCGCTGCAATGGCACACTTTGGCGGATGGGTAGATGATGTTTTGATGCGTATCATCGAGGTTATCAATTCTCTTCCGAGCCTTTTGATTACGATCCTTATCATGATGGTATTAGGAAATAACATGTTTGCACTTTTGGTTGCACTTAGTATCACTGCATGGTGCAGCACTGCCAGACAGGTGCGTGGTATGATCAAGCAGTTAAAGGAATCAGAGTATGTCTATGCGGCAGAAGTGCTTGGTGCGAAACCGTCTCGCATTATCTTGAAACACTACGTTCCTAATATGTTAGGAATTTTGATTCTTAATATTTCTACTTCCATTCCGTCCTTTATCTTTACAGAAGCGGGACTTAGTTTCCTTGGAATCGGTCTGACAGCACCTGAGATCAGCCTGGGCGTTTTGATATCACAGGGACAGCAGACACTTGATTTCTATCCGACACAGCTTATTTGGCCGTGTCTGATTCTGTGTGTGATTGTTATGGCATTTAACCTGCTCGGTGATGGACTGCGTGATGCGCTAGATCCGAGACTTCGCCAGTAAAGCAAAGGAGAAAATATGAGTGACCAGAAAAATGATAAGATATTAGAAGTAAAAAATTTAAGAGTCTCCTACCATACCTACGCAGGCGAAGTTAAATCAGTGCGCGGCGTTTCCTTTGATTTAAAGGAAGGCGAGGCACTTGCCATTGTTGGTGAGTCAGGCTGTGGAAAGTCCGTTACTGCAAAGACTATCATGGGTCTGATAAAAGGACCGCAGGGAGAGATTAAAGAAGGCAGCGAGATTCTGTACCATGGAGAGAACATTCTTAATTATAATAAAAAACAATGGCAGGCATACAAAGGCGGTGAGGTCGCAATCATCTTCCAGGATGCGCTTGCTTCCTTAAATCCAACGATGCGTGTTGGCAAGCAGATCATGGAAAATCTGATGGCGCACAAGCACATGACAAAGGATGAGGCAAAGAAAGAGGCAGTCAGAATGCTACGCATGGTTGGCATTCCGGAACCGGAGAAACGTGTACGTCAGTATCCGCACGAGTTTTCAGGCGGTATGAGACAGCGTGTCATGATTGCAATCGCGTTTGCATGTGATCCTAAGGTCTTAATCTGTGATGAGCCGACTACAGCACTTGACGTAACCATTCAGGGACAGATCCTTGATATAATCAAAGGCTTACAAAAAGATCATAATACTTCTGTTATTATGATTACACATGATCTGGGTGTAGTGGCAAATATTGCGCAGAAGATTGCTGTTATGTACTCAGGTATGATTGTGGAGCGTGGAAACAGCGAGGATATTTTCTATCGCCCGAGACACCCGTATACATGGGCACTTATTCGTTCTGTTCCTAGACTTGACCTTGAGAATAAGCAGGTACTTGCATCTATTCCGGGTACACCGCCAGATTTATTAAATCCTCCGGTTGGATGTCCATTCTGTACAAGATGCGAGTATTGTATGGAAATCTGCAAGGAGCAGATGCCAGAAGTAACTGATTTTGGTGATGGACACGAAGCTAGCTGCTGGCTGCATCATCCGCTTGCACCTAAGGTAGAGATGCCGGGAGAAGATAAGGAGTAAAAGATGGATAATGAAAAAGAAGTGCTCCTTTCTGTGAGCCATTTAAAGAAATATTTTCAGGTAGGCAAAAATGCTACCTTAAAAGCTGTTGACGACGTTTCCTTTGATATCTATAAGGGAGAAACACTCGGCATGGTAGGAGAGTCCGGTTGTGGAAAGACCACCTGCGGACGAACTTGCATCGGATTGTATACAAGAACAGACGGCGAGGTTTTGTTCAAGGGACAGGATCCGCAGAAGCTGACAGGAAAAGCCAGACAGAATTACAAAAAATCTGTTCAGATGGTTTTTCAGGATCCGTATGGTTCTCTCGATCCGCGTATGACTGTTGCAGAGATCATCGGTGAGGGAATTGATATTCACCATTTGGCAAAGAATAAGAAGGATCGTAACGAGCGCATTTACCACTATCTGGAGCTGGTAGGCTTAAACAGAGAACATGCGAACCGTTTCGTCCATGAGTTCTCCGGTGGTCAGAGACAGCGTATCGGCATCGCGCGTGCGCTTGCAGTAGAGCCTGAGTTTCTGGTTCTCGATGAGCCAATCTCAGCGCTGGATGTTTCTATTCAGGCGCAGATCGTAAATCTTTTGATTGATTTACAGAAGCGCATGGGACTGACATATCTGTTTGTTGCGCATGATCTGTCCATGGTAAAACATATCTCTGACCGTGTTGCCGTACTATATCTGGGTACACTTGTTGAATTGACTACTTCTGAGGAACTGTATGCAAATCCGCAGCACCCATATACCAGGGCACTGCTATCTGCAATTCCGATTCCTGACCCGAAGATCGAAAAGAAGAGAGATGCAGAGAAGATTCGTCTTGAAGGTGAGGTTCCTAGCCCAATTAATTCTCCGGCAGGCTGCAAGTTTCAGGGAAGATGTAAATGTGCAATGCCAATTTGCCGTCAGGAAATGCCGAAGCTTCGTGATATAGGCGGAGGTCATTTTGTCGCATGTCATATGTGCGATCCGGCAAACGGCTGTGAGACAGGAAAGTGCGTATGACACAGAATAGAAAAGAGATGGTAAGGAAGGCTGCATTAGACGTAGGAAAGGCATTTGTGATTGGCATAATAGCCGCAGTGGTTTTGTCAATCATATTATTTGCATGTGGCTTTCTCTTTGGACAATTTCAGGCGGCAAATGGATTTGAAGTCGTGAAGGATGGTCTTATGCTGATAGGTGCGATCGGATTGTTTCTGGTGGCGGGAATGCTTCTTGCAAAAGGAAAGAGAGAGAACGCAGACGAGAAGAAAGAGGCTAAAAACGGTTGGAGAGCACATTTTGCAGTGATCGGTTTAAAGACGGTTGCTCTCATGATCAGTGTTGCTTTTTTGCTGATTGCATCGGTGGCAGATTGGATTTTACTGAATGTGTGATGAAAAGCGTGTGATGAAGAGTCTAGTGCCAGACTGGATTTTGCTGAATATATGATGAAAAACGTGTAATGAGAATAATTCAGTGTCAGATCGGATTTTGCTGAACAGGCAAGAAAATATTGTTTGTCAGGCTACAAGCCGCTATAGGAGAATACTATAGCGGCTTATTGATTTTTAATCATGGACAATAACAAAGAAAAAAGGTATCCTTTAGAAGAAAAAAGTATTGGATTTGGATTTTTATTATAATATTTTGAATATAAGGAGACTAAGGATATGGATTTGAAATTTGAGACACGATGTATTCATAGAGAGCATGAGTATGAGGAAGGTCATCCATACGGTTCCGTATGCACACCGATCTACCAGACTGCTACATTTTACCATCCGGGTATCGGACAGACTACAGGATTTAATTACACAAGAGAGAGCAACCCAACAAGAAGTGAGCTGGAAGAGATTGTGACTTCACTTGAGGAGGCGAAGGATACCGTAGCATGTGCAAATGGTATGGCAGCAATTGTATTATGCATGGAGCTGTTTGAGTCTGGAGATCATATTGTATGCTCAGAGGATCTGTATGGCGGTTCTGTTCGTATGTTTCAGACGACAGGAGAGAAGCGAGGGCTGAGTTTCACCTATGTGAATACAGCAGATGTTGCGGCAACTGAGGCAGCCATCAAGAGCAACACAAAGGCTCTTTACATCGAGACACCGAGCAATCCGACCATGCAGATTACTGATCTTGCAAAGATGAAGCATCTTGCAGACAAGTATAACCTTCTCGTGATTGTCGATAATACTTTCTTGTCGCCTTATTTCCAGAAGCCAATCCGTTTTGGCGCAGACATTGTCATTCACAGCGGAACAAAATTTCTTGGCGGACATAATGATACACTGGCTGGTTTTTTATCCACATCAAGAGATGATCTTGCGGAGAAAATCCGTTACCTGTATAAGACTGTTGGAAGCTGTCTGGCTCCGTTTGACAGCTATCTGATCATCCGTGGTATCAAAACATTGCCGATTCGTATGGAGCGCCAGCAGGAAAATGCACTTGCTATTGCAAAGTGGTTAAAGACACAGAAGAAGATTAAACAGGTTTACTACATTGGTTTGGAGGATCATCCTGGTTATGAGATCAACAAGAAGCAAACGACAGGCTTTGGAAGCATGATTTCCCTTCGTACCGACAGTGAGGTAACTGCACGCCGCGTGCTTGAGCGCATCCGTTTGATCACTTACGCAGAGAGCCTTGGCGGTGTAGAATCACTTATGACATATCCGATGTTGCAAACACATGGTGATGTTCCGGTTGAGACGAGAGAGCGTCTCGGCATCACCGAGGACTTCCTTCGTTTCTCCGTAGGCATTGAGAATGTAGACGATTTGATTGCTGATCTGGATCAGGCATTAAATGGGGAAGATTGATTGGAAAGGTTATCTTTGGCAAAACATGGAAAAAGAATTTAACCAAATCAAGCAAGTAGCAAAGCGGATTGCGAATATCCGCTTGACAACATGAATTTGGCAAATTGTGGAGGAAAAATTGTGAAGTTTGATTTTGATAAGATTACAGACCGCAGAGGTACGGACTGTTTAAAATATGATTTTGCAAAAGAGCGCGGCAGACATGATGGCATTCTGCCGTTGTGGGTAGCTGATATGGATTTCCCGACAGTACCAGAGGTAAGCGCACGTCTTCGCCAGATCACTGAACATGGAATTTATGGATACAGCGATGCGAAAGAGCCTTATTTTAAGGCACTTTCCGGTTGGTATGAGAAACATTTTTCATGGGAGATTCAGAACGAATGGCTGATCAAGACACCGGGAGTTGTTTTTGCGCTGGCAGCTGCTGTGCGTGCATACACAAAGCCGGGTGAGGCTGTACTGTTACAGCAGCCTGTTTATTACCCATTTACCGAGGTCATTACGGATAATGAGCGTGTTGTTGTAAACAGCCCATTGCAGCTTGTTGACGGTCACTATGAGATTGATTTTGATGATTTTGAGAATAAGATTCGCGACAATCACGTAAAATTGTTTTTGATGTGTAGCCCACACAATCCGGTTGGTCGTGTCTGGAAGAAGTGGGAGTTAGAAAAGGTCGGAGCAATCTGCATCCGTTATGGTGTGACCATTGTGAGCGATGAGATTCACAGTGACTTTACCTGGGGCGAAAATAAGCATTTGATGTTTGCATCTCTTTCAGAAGAATTTGCAAATATAAGCATTACCTGTACTGCACCGAGCAAGACCTTTAACCTCGCCGGTCTTCAGGTTTCCAATATCCTTATTCCGAATGAGAAGCTTCGCCAGAAGTTTAAGAAGGCAGTGGATGCGGCAGGCTACAGCCAGGTCAATGTTATGGGCTTAGAGGCGTGCCAGGCTGCCTATGAGTATGGCGAGGAGTGGCTGACACAGCTAAAGGCATATCTGGAAGACAATATCGCATTTGTCAGTGAGTTTATTCAGACAAGAATTCCGAAACTTTCGATGGTTCAGCCGGAGGGTACTTATCTGTTATGGGTGGATTTTCGCGCGCTTGGTCTTACTGAGGCACAGAGGCAGGATCTAATCGAGAATAAGGCAAATCTGTGGCTTGACAGCGGTGCGATGTTTGGACCGGACGGAGAAGGTTTTGAACGTTTTAATGTTGCGTGCCCACGTTTAGTATTGCAGCAGGCGTTTGAACAGCTAGAGGTAGCAGTCAACGGATTAGATGCCAAATAATGCAATAATGTTATGGCATATGGAAAAATTGTAAAATGTTATAATTTACAAAAACAGGAGGCATAATCATGATTTATCTGGATTATGCGGCGAACACTCCGGCACAGGAACGTGTGCTGGAGTGTTTTTGCCGAATTGAAAAAGAATATATTGGAAATCCCAATTCTGTTCATCCGGCGGGGATTCGTGCGAAGGAAAAGATGGAGGAGGCAACTCAGACAATTGCAAGACTTCTTGATGCAAAGTCTGATGAGGTTATTTATACCTCTGGCGCAACGGAATCGAACAATACCGCAATTAAAGGAATTGCGCAGGCCTCACGCCATATTGGACATCACATCATTTCAACACCGCTGGAGCATTCTTCAGTAAGCGGCACGCTGACAGCCTTGCAGGAAAAGGACAGCGAGATTGATTTGCTTGATATCATGAGAGACGGAATGGTGGATTGTGAGCAATTAG
>CAVCPW010000178.1:0-6917 GCA_963604075.1 Anaerovoracaceae bacterium
ATTCAAGGATTCGTCCATCCTCCCAGAGCGCCGTTAACACACGATCACCCTGCATAGAAAGTAACCGGCGGCTCATAATATGCTTCCCATCTCGCTAAGCGGTACAAAGTGCGGTGGCTGTGGATTCTCTGGTGTAGAGACTGCCGTGTTCGTATATGTTTCCAGACGACAAATTGCAATATTTCCCGGCTCCCAAGTCAGTCCTGCCTGTTCATGGTATGCCTTTAAGACAAGTTCAGGCTTTAAATTATCAGTACTGCCTGTTGATACCTGAAGAAAAATTGCCGGACCATCATCAGTCTCACTCTGTTCCTTTAAGCAGTAGTCATAAACAAGTGGGCGAATATCCATCTCGCGGGTCCCCTTCTTCGTCTCCTTAATAATGACAATAGACTCCTGCTGCAAAAACTGCTCAAATCCCTTTAGATATTGTGCAGATGTCATACCAAACGTATCGAGTGGTGTCCTTTTCTCCCTGAAGGTTAGACAATAATCTGCGGCAGCCACGCAACTCATTGCATTCTTTGCATCATCCGGAAGAACACGGTAATCCAAGATCTCCATTCCAGGAACCATCGCTGCATTTAAGCGTGCCTTCATCTCCTCCGTTGAGCCACTCGAGTGAACCTCAAGATCAGCATACTCGCCACAGCTTGTAATGCCCACACCAAGCGGGGCCGCAAATGACAAAATCGGATGCGGATTAAAGCCCTGTGTATAAGCCAGATCGACATCTGCACGGCGCAGTGCTTTCTGAAAATAACGCATGATATCAAGATGTCCGATGTAGATCATCTTTCCGTATTTAGCAAACTGAATTCTGATTTTCAAAGCAGACACCTCCTCCAAAACGTTTTGCGCCGCATCCGGAACATAACTGGCGGCAATTCGGCGTAATCTTTTCCTGCATTGCACGCTGCCACTCTCTCTTATAAAATGCCTTTGTTACACCAGTATCGATGAAATCCCACGGGAACACTTCGTCCAAGCTGCGTTCTCTTGTATTATAAAAATCAATCGAAAGACCGCACTTTTCAAAAGCAGCCGTCCAGATCTCATAGTGAAATGTCTCACCCCACGCATCATACAGTGCCCCCATATGGTAAGCAGTCTCGATAGCGTCGGCCACCTTACGGTCTCCGCGCGCTAACACACCCTCAAGAACAGTTACGTAGGCCTCATGCCAGTTGTATTTCAAACTTTTCTGGTTATGCTGCTCCTTCATAGTGTGGTTAACTATCTTCGCACGCCCCAGATAATCTTCAGGGGAATACATTCTTGCCCACTGGAATGGAGTACATGGCTTTGGTACAAAGAAAGATGTACTCATCGTAATCTGACACTTTCCATTTCTACGTTCCTTTGGAATCTCATAGTAAGCCTCTGCCATGCGCTCTGCAAGCTCTGGAATGCCTTTCATATCAGCTTCTGTCTCTGTTGGAAGACCAAGCATAAAATACAACTTTACATGACTCCAGCCACCTTCAAAGGCTTCTCTGGCGCCCTGTAAGATGACTTCCTCTGTTAATCCCTTATTGATAACGTCACGAAGCCGCTGTGTACCAGCCTCCGGAGCAAAGGTTAAGCTGCTCTTTTTGACATCCTGCACCTTACTCATAACATCAAGTGAAAAGGCATCAATACGAAGTGAAGGTAGTGAAATATTAATCTTTCGTCTATTACACTCATCAATCAGGAAATTTACCAATTCAGGAAGCTTTGAGTAATCACTTGAGCTAAGAGAACTCAATGAAATCTCATCATAACCTGTATTCTGAAGCATTGTGATTGCAAGTTTCTTTAATCGCTCTACATCACGCTCACGTACCGGACGGTATACCATACCAGCCTGGCAGAAACGACATCCTCTGATACAGCCACGCTGAATCTCCAATACAACACGATCCTGCACAGCACGAATATGCGGCACTAGTGGGCGCTCCGGATAAACCGCATTTGTCATATCTAACACAATTTCCTTGCGGACTGTCTTTGGTACATCGTCATAGATCGGTGTCATTGCATCAATGGTGCCATCTTCCTTATAAGTTACATTATATAATGAAGGCACATAGATACCAGGAATTTTTGCAGCCTCATGCAAAAATACTTCTCTAGAACTGCCCTCTGCGCGCCATTTCTTATATAAGTCTAATAACACACGATACTGTGTCTCACCTTCTCCCATATAAAACAGGTCAAAAAACGGAGCAATCGGCTCTGGATTATACGTACACGGGCCACCGCCAATTACAAACGGATCTGTCTTATCTCGGTCGCAACTGCGAAGTGGAATACCACTCAAATCAAGGATTTGCAAAATGTTCGTATAGCACATCTCGTACTGTAACGTAATTCCCAGAAAATCGAAGCTCTTTACCGGCTCCTGAGACTCTACGGCAAACAACGTGATGTGCTGTTCACGCATAATCTTATCCAGATCGGTCCATGGAGAGTACACACGATCACAATATGTATCTTCCCAACGATTAAACATATCATATAGGATCTGGATCCCAAGATGGGACATGCCAATCTCATAAACATCCGGGAAGCACATGCAGAAGGACACCTCTGCCTTTGACTTGTCCTTATTCGCTGCATTGACCTCATTTCCAAGATAGCGAGCCGGTTGCTCCACCCTCATTAAAAGCTCATCGGACAAAGCCGTTTTTGCACTTGGCCTGCTAAATTGCTTTGTTATCATTCAAAATTCCTCACTTTATTGCTTTATTCATTTATATTGCTTTATTTACTGATACTTACTGATTTTATATTAATTTTAAGTCATTTCATGTTGATTTTAATTTGCCAAACTTCATTTTCCACGATTAAAATTCCTCTAAAATCTTTACTAAACTAAAAAATCTAACTTGTAAAATTATACACCTTTCACTGCATATTTTTCTACAATCTTCTTTAAGATTTCAACACATTGCTCCATCTGCTCGATGCACGCATACTCAAAACGACCGTGATAATTTGCACCGCCTGTGCAGAGGTTCGGACACGGAAGTCCCATAAATGAAAGTCTTGCTCCATCTGTACCGCCACGAATCGGAACACTCTGCGGATTCAATCCAAGTTCCTCCATCGCCTCCTTTGCATTCTCAATCAAATGCATATGCGGTAAAATCATCTCCTTCATATTCTGGTAAGAACCAAGACGTATAACCTCAAATGAACCTTCTCCGTACTTAAAATTTAAATACTCCGCTGCCTTGTCAATCTCAGCTAACTTCTGCTCAAGCTTTTCTGCATCATGATCACGCACAATATAATGCATAGACGTATGCTCGGTATCGCCCTCAATACCGCCCAGATGATGGAAACCCTCATATCCATCGGTATACTCTGGATTATCAAATACTGTCAGCATCTGTTCAAATTCCATTGCCATACGGATAGAATTCTTCATTTTGCCCTTTGCACTGCCTGGATGAATGCCATAGCCCTGTACTTCAACACGTAAATTCGCTGCATTAAAGTTTTCGTACTCGATTTCAGCAACAGCACCACCATCTACTGTATAAGCAAAGTCAGCACCAAATCCCGGTATATCAAAGTACTCAACACCATTGCCAACTTCCTCATCCGGTGTAAATGCAATGCAGATATCGCCATGTTTTACTTCTGGATGTGCTAGGAAGAATGTAGCCATCGTCATAATCTCAGCAATGCCTGCCTTATCGTCAGCACCAAGGAGTGTTGTGCCATCGGTTGTAATAAGGCTCTTTCCCTTTAAGTCTGCCAGTGTTGGGAATTCCTTTGGTCCCATGGAAAATCCACTCTCACCAAGTTTAATCACACCACCATCATAATTACGGATAATTTGTGGCTTCACATCCTTTCCCGTCAGAGATGTTGCGGTATCCATATGAGCGATAAAGCCAATTGCCGGAATCTTCTTGCCTCCTGCTGTTGTCATATTCTGCGTTTTATCAAGATTGGACGGAATTTTTGCATATACATAGCAATGATCGGTCAAACGAACATCAGATGCGCCAATCTCCTCTAACTCAATCTTTAACACATTTGCCAGGTCAAACTGCTTTTGGGTACTTGGAACCTCACTGCTTTCACTCCTCGACTGCGTATCATAGGATACATAACGAAGCAGACGCTCCACAACTTCCGGATTTACTGCATTCTTATTAGCTATATTCACTGTATCAGACATTTTTATTACCTCCATAGTAATTTATCAATTGAAATTAATTTAATTTTCTATCGCTCATTATACCTGTTTTTTTCTAAGAGGGCAACCAGATTTCAAAAGTAACATTTTAGAATTTACGCAACTATTCATCTCCCCCCATTCACAGCAAGCAATTTTACATTTTTATGCAGTTTTATCTTCTTTTGCTTGCTTTTTGGGTGTATTTCGCGTTATGATAGTCGAAGCTAGAAATGATATGACAGAATAAAAAGAAAAAAACGATAGATACAGCTGTAGCTACAAGTCAAAGCAGCATGTCAAAACTTCAAATTAAGAAAAGGAGCAGTTATCTACTTTTATGAGCAACAAATCACATGAAATGGATCTCTGTACGGGATCTCTATGGAAAAAAATCTTTATTTACAGCGTTCCACTGATGTTTACGAATATCCTGCAGGTATTATTTAACCTGTCAGATGTTGCAGTTGTTGGGAAATTTGCGGGTTCGATCGCACTCGGTGCTGTTGGCTCTACCAGCATTTTGGTCACACTATTTACCGGCATTTTGCTTGGTCTTTCCAATGGTGTCAATGCATTTACGGCACTTCACATTGGTTCAAAGGATGACGAAGGATTAAAGCATACTGTACATACGGCGATTATCATTTGCCTTGCAGGTGGTATCCTAATCGCCGTGTTTGGTATCATTGCCGCTCACGGTATTCTCGAATTGATGAACACAAAGGATGAACTGATTGGAGGCGCTGTACTGTACATGCGCATCTATCTGCTTGGCATGCCGGCACTTGGTCTGTATAACTTTGGAAATGCAGTATTGAGTGCAGCAGGTGATACAAAGCGTCCATTGTATTATCTAGCCTTTGCAGGAGTCATTAATGTAATCCTGAATCTATTCTTCGTTATTGTGTGTCACCTTGATGTAGCAGGCGTTGCACTCGCCAGCGTCATCTCACAGTTTATATCTGCAGCATTGATTTTACGTGCGCTATTTACCGGAAAGGAAAAGTATTGTTTACGTCTGTCAGACATTCATTTTGACAAACGGAAGGCAGCCGGAATGCTTCGAATTGGTATTCCATCCGCTTTTCAGTATTCCATTTTTGCATTTGCCAATCTGTTTGTACAGAGCAGTGTCAACTCCTTTGATCATGTTCTTGTTGAGGGAAATTCCGCTGCTGCTAACGCTGATTCACTCGTCTACGATATGATGGCAGCCTTCTACACGGCCTGCTCAAGCTTTATTGCCCAAAACTTCGGTGCAAAAAAAAGGAAGCGTATAGCACGGACATATTTTATCTGTCTATTTTACTCCTTTATCACCAGTCTGGTGCTCGGTATCGGTATCTATCTGGCACGCTATCCATTTCTTTCTCTGTTTACAAATGATAAAGAAGTTATAGAGGCCGGTATCATGCGTCTATCTATCATGGCATTATCTTACTGTGTATCTGCATTTATGGATTGCTCGATTGCCGCATCAAGAGGTCTTGGAAAGACAGCAGTTCCAACCTTTGTTGTAATTATGGGTTCTTGTGTATTCCGTATCATTTGGATTTACACAATATTTGCTTATTTCCACACAATTCAGTCACTTTATATTATGTATGTATTCTCCTGGGGAATCACGGCCCTTGTGGAAAATATCTATTTCTTCCGCATATACCGCAGGACGCTGCCTGGTGTAAAAGATTAACAAGGCAAGGATTTCTACGGATAAAACTGATAAAGCGGATAATGAACAGTAACTTACGTGAATAAATGCGAATAATTTTATACTTTACATTTCGAAAATTTAATGCTACAATAGTCCATTGTAAGAAAGTAAAAAAAGTAATACAACACGGGAGCTCGCAGACGGGCTGAGAGGAAGTTTTGCACTTCGACCGTTAACCTGATTTGGATAATGCCAACGTAGGAAAAATAAGAACGGTTTTGCCGCGCTGCGTTTCCTGCAGCGCGGCTTTTTTCAATCAGTTTGACTTTTTTCAATCATTAAAACCAGAAAGGAGTTCTTGCATACATGAGTAAAACTAGAAGTAAGAAAAAATACACAGATAAAGCGGCCCCGGCTATTCTGATACTTGCACTGCTTATCTTGTGGGAGGCCGTTGTTCGAATCAATCAGATTCCTCTCTATGTGCTTCCATCCCCTTCTTCTGTTTTCGCTGCAGTTTTCACGGAATGGAAAAACCTGCTGAATCATGGGCTGGTTACTGTCGGTGAAGCACTCGCGGGAATGGGGATTTCATTTGTTGTATCTATCATCGTTGGTATTTTGATGGATCGTTTTCCAACATTAAAGAAATGTATTTACCCGCTTTTAATCGTCACACAGACGGTGCCGATGATCGTATTGGCTCCAATCTTAATTATCTATATGGGATTTGGTATGGCGCCAAAGATTCTTACGGTTGTTTTGATGTGCTTCTTTCCAATCGCAGTCAGCTTTACGGATGGCATGGCGCATTTGGATAAAGGGTTTGAAAATCTAGTAACCTCTTATGGTGCAAAGGGCTTTCAGATTTACTGGCTAGTAAAGCTTCCGGCTGCGTTTCCTTCTCTGGTTTCCGGTCTCAAAGTTGCCGCAACTTATAGCATCAGCGGTGCCGTTGTTGGAGAGTGGATTGGCTCACAGAGCGGACTTGGTTATTACCTGCTTCGCCTGAAAAATAATTACATGCTGGATAAGGTTTTTGCCTGTGTCCTTGTCATTATTTTATTAAGTCTCTGTATGAAT
>CAVCPW010000179.1:0-3014 GCA_963604075.1 Anaerovoracaceae bacterium
CCATAACTTTGCAGCATGTCCTTTGTAGGGTCAAAGCCGCGCTTTGTATAATTTTGCAAAATCGGGATTTTTGTCTTTCCCTCCTCACCGACCATCATGCCCCAGATTACTCGGCGCTCCTCGTCAGGCATACGGCTAAGATCCGCATAGAATGGAAGCTGATAGCCACGTTTAATCAGTTCATCAAAATCAAGTGTCTCAGGACCGCGGTACTCGTACTTCGGATTGTCGATAACGCCGCCCTTTAAGAAGAACTTCTGACCTGGAGCAGGATAATAGCGCTCCAATACGCTTGTCAGCTCTTTGCCATCGCGGTCTACATATGGAATCTCGACACCTCTGGAATCAACCATCGTTGCTGCGTACCAGGTGTTGTGATTGTTTCCGGTACCGTAAGCCGGGAAGCTTCGGCCGGCAGCAGAATACTCAGCGCGTACCGATTTTTCCATCATAGTAAACTCAATGCCGCTTCGCCAGCCCATTGCATGACCGCTTCCAATGCTCTGGAATGGACGAAATTCACAAAGACCAGGCTGATCAGCATCAAACAGCCATACTCTGGCCGGACGGGACATTGCAAGGACAGTTGATTTTGCACGAAGAACATAAAACTTACAGGTGTGAACGTCCATTGCACAGGCTCCGGCACCGTGTTTTACACCATCTACAGTAGAGGTAAGAAGAGCAGTTGCCTCTGTATGCTCAAGAAGCTTTACCCCAAGACGCTTTAACTCTTTGTAGAGAGCTGGCTTAAAGGTGGAACCCCACACACGCAGTGTAAACTTATTCTTATAATCGTAGGCGAACATCAGCTTTGTCTTTTCATCACGGAAAGCTGCACCTTCAAATTCATTTTCAGTATCACGTACCTTGCCACCGAAGGATTCCATGTCCAGCATACGGTCATAGCCCTCACGGCACTCGATGTAATGAGCGATTCCGTTGCTGTACCAGTCCTGCTCATTGACATAGGCCCAGGCAATTTCCTCAGGTGTTACACCGGAGCAAGGATTGGTGCAGGCAGACTCCCAGTGGTCAAAGCCAGTTCCAGCAGAACCACTTTTTTCAATAGCACCTTTTTCTACAAGGATGACAGACTGTCCACGTCTGGCAGCGGCGATGGCTGCATAACAGCCAGCTAATCCGCCGCCGAGAACGAGAACGTCACAGCTAAGAGTTTCTGTAATACCTGTTTCATTGGCATATGGCCAAGAAGTGGTATGTATCATAGGTTTCGTTCCCCCTTAAATTAGAATGAAAATTGGTATTTGGAAAATGCAATGCACAGACGGATGCCGGCCTCAGCGTCTTCCTTTGAGATAACGCTGCTGCTGCAATGTGCATAACGGGTGACGACGGAGATACCACCGGCACGAACACCACAGTTAGACAGATTCATGCTGGATGCATCACAGCCACCTTTGTCGATTACCTCATACTGGAATGGGATATCCTCGTGACGACAGCACTGCTCCATAGCAGCAACAACATCCTCATCGCACAGAACAGACGGATCTGCAACCTTGATGCCAATGCCTTCGCCGATTGCGTTGCTTCCGCTAAGATCACATGGATAATCGTGAGCCGGAGTAACATCGACAGCAATACCGATGTCAGGTTTAACAAAAGCTGCAGTTGTCTTAGAACCACGGCAACCAACCTCTTCCTGAACAGTGAAGACGTAATAGATATCATTCGGATATGATCCGTCATTTTCACGAAGTGCTTCAATTAACTGGAAACAACCGACACGATCATCAAATGTCTTTGAACAAACAAGATCATTTGCAAGTGGCAGGTACTCGCCACAATAGCCGCACACAGAGCCCACGTGAACATATTTGAGCGCGTCCTCCTTGGACTTGGCACCGATATCAATAAAGAGTGCGTTCGGATCATTGTGCGCATCCTCAATATTTTTTACGCTGCTGACAACACCATAGATACCATTGCGGAAAACAACTCTTGTATTGTAGGCAGACGCGGTCCAGTTCCAACCAACATTGCATACAAGAAGACGACCGTCTTCCTCAATTTTCTTTACCATGAAACCGATCTCGTCCATATGGGCAGCAAACATGATTTTCTTGGAGTGTGGACCACCTTTGCCCTTCTTTACGGCAATCAGACTGCCTAACGGATCAACAATCAGTTCATCTGCATAAGGTCGAATCTCCTCTTCAATCAGTTCGCGTACATTCTTCTCATATCCGGCAATACCCTGTGTCTGGGTAAGGCGGATTAAAAGTTCTTCATTTCGCATTGTAAGTACCTCCTCGCTTGTTTTGCTGCATCATAAATGTGCAGTGCTGATAGTATTTTAGCACCTTCAAAAAGGGAACGCAAGGTGTGTTTCCCGGAAGTTTTATAAAGGAGTGTGCAACTAGAATTTTTTTCCTTCTGTGTTATTTCACCGAAAGGCTACTTCAAAAGTCCACTCACACACGCAGCGGCTGATTCTTTTTATAAATCAATGCAAGCCCCTTAAGCAGCAGATCAGGTTCATAGGAAATCGTTTCTTCACAATACGGAAGAATTGCAGGTGCAATACCACCGGTGGCTATCACAATTGCATTTTCTCCAAGTTCGGTACGGATGCGACGTATCATACCGTCAATCATTGCTGCATTGCCAAAGAGAGAACCGCTTTTCATGCAGTCAATAGTATTGCTGCCTATTACCTGTTTTGGCGCATCGAGGCTGATAAATGGAAGCTGGGATGTCTGCGATGAGAGTGAGTTAAGAGCAACAACAGCACCAGGCACGATTGCACCGCCGATATATTGCCGCTTATTGTTAATAACAGAAAATGTGGTAGCAGTTCCCATGTCAATTACAATGGAAGGAACCGGGTATGCAGCGATGGCAGCAACAGCGGTAACAACAAGGTCGCTGCCAAGCTGTGCCGGATTATCAATGCGGATAGAAAGTCCATTTTTTACACCAGGTCCGACTACAAGTGGTTCTTTTGAGAGCAGCTTTGCAAGTGCTGTTTTAATAATATTTGACAATGG
>CAVCPW010000180.1:0-2828 GCA_963604075.1 Anaerovoracaceae bacterium
GCTTTATACCGTCAATATCAAACAGTTTCGTGTACTGCTTTGTAATCGCATTTTTCGGTTCTGTAAGAATCTTTACCAGCGCGGCCTCATCAAGCTGTTCAAGTGATACCATAACAGGAAGACGTCCGATAAACTCCGGTATCAGTCCAAACCTTACCAGATCCTCCGGAAGTACCTGTGCAAACAGTTCACTTATGCTACGTTCGTCCTTGCCAATAATTTCAGCTCCGAATCCGATTGAACCGCTTCCAAGGCGACTCTCTACAATCTTCTCGAGACCGTCGAAGGCACCTCCGCAAATGAACAGAATGTTCGTCGTATCAATCTGTAAAAGCTCCTGATGCGGATGCTTTCTTCCACCCTGCGGCGGAACGCTTGCTACGGTTCCCTCTAAAATCTTCAGCAATGCCTGCTGTACACCCTCACCAGAAACATCTCTGGTAATTGAAACATTCTCGGACTTCTTGGTGATCTTATCAATCTCATCAATGTAAATAATACCATATTCTGCGCGTTCGATATTATAATCGGCTGCCTGAATCAGCTTTAACAGGATATTCTCAACATCTTCGCCCACATAACCGGCCTCTGTCAGAGACGTTGCATCTGCAATCGCAAATGGAACGTTGAGCAGCTTTGCCAATGACTGTGCCATATAGGTCTTTCCAGAACCGGTCGGACCAAGCATCAGGATATTACTCTTTTGAATCTCAACGTCATTGCCCTCTTCAATGTGGGTAATACGCTTATAATGATTATACACGGCTACTGCCAATGCCTTTTTCGCCTCATCCTGACCAACCACATACTGGTTAAGATGTTCCATGATCTGCTTTGGCTTTAACAGGTTAATGTCACCCGGACGATATCCACCTGCTTCTTCCTCACAATTCTCCTCTTCTTGAAGAATCTCGTAACAAATCTCGGTGCACTCATCGCAGATATAACTTCCGTTTAAACCTGCAATCAGTCTGCGAACCTGTCTCTGCGGTTTTCCGCAGAAAGAGCAGCGTAAATCCTCTGATCTTGTTGCCATAGTCAATCCCCTTTAATTAATCATCAATTAATCAATGATTCGTGATAATCTCATCAATCAGGCCGTATGCCTTTGCTTCCTCTGCAGTCATCCAGTTATCTCTCTCGGTATCGGCCTCGACCTTCTCAACCGGCTGTCCTGTATGTTCTGCCATAAGTCTGTTCATGCGTGCCTTTGTCTTCAGAATATGCTCAGCAACGATCTTCATATCGGTTGCCTGTCCCTGTGAGCCACCAGACGGCTGATGAATCATAATCTCCGCATTTGGAAGCGCATAACGCTTGCCCTTGGTTCCTCCTGATAAAAGGAATGCGCCCATGCTGGCAGCCATACCGATGCAGATTGTAGAAACGTCACACTTGATATACTTCATCGTATCGTAAATTGCCATACCATCACTGATAGAACCGCCTGGGCTGTTGATATAAAAGCTGATATCCTTGTTCGGATCCTCAGACTCCAAAAACAGTAACTGTGCAACAATCAGGTTCGCAGTTACATTATTTACTTCCTCACCCAAAAAGATGATTCTCTCCTTGAGTAAGCGGGAATAGATGTCATAGGAACGCTCGCCGCGGTTTGTCTGCTCTACAACATAAGGTACTAATGCCATATATGTCACCATAACCTTTCCAAAAGACAGCGGCTCTTCGCCGCTGCCTCTATTACTTGTAACTATTCAGAACAATATAAATTTTCTTGCTGTAAATGAGATTTTGAATAGCTAACTTTATTTTAATAAAATTTTACTTTGCACTATCTACGATCAGATCAACTGCCTTCTGTACAGCCAGATCATCCTTTAAGCTATCCTTACCTGCTTCGCCCAGGTACTCCTTAACCTTGTCAAGCTCCATCTTGTAAGCATCTGCCATCTTCTGCATCTCAGTCTCAACCTCTTCGTCAGAAACTTCGATATTCTCAGCCTTAGCAACAGCCTCCAGAACCAGACGATTCTTGATACGCTTCTCAGCCTGTGGCTTCATCTGATCAATAAGAGCTTCCTTTGTCAGACCGGTATACTGAAGATACTGATCAACAGTCATGCCCTGCATCTGAAGTCTCTGTGCAAAATCGTTTGCCATGTTGCGTGCCTGAGAAGTAATCATAGCGTCTGCAATCTCCATAGATGCATTCTCAACAGCCTTGTCTACTAAAGCATTCTGCTTTGCAGTCTTAGCTTCCTTCTCCTTGCGCTCTAAAGCCTTAGCCTTCAGATCAGCCTTGTACTCATCAAGAGTCTCGAAATCAGAAACCTCGCTTGCAAACTCGTCATCAAGCTCTGGCAGCTCCTTAGCCTTGATAGCCTTAACAGTTACCTTGAAAGTAGCCGGCTTTCCTGCCAGACTAGCCTCATGATACTGCTCTGGGAATGTAACATTAACCTCAGTCTCCTCGCCAGCATTCTTGCCAACTAACTGCTCCTCGAATGTATCGATAAAGCTGTGAGAACCGATGGTCAGATCATAATCATTACCCTTGCCGCCTGCAAACGCAGTTCCGTCAACGAATCCCTCATAGTCAATAGTAACGATATCACCATCAGCTACCGGACGATCCTCTACAGTTACAGTTCTAGCCTGCTGATTCTGAACCTTCTTCAGCTCTTCCTCAACCTCTTCGTCGGTAACTTCTACCGGCTGTGCCTCATACTCAAGACCCTTATACTCGCCAAGAGTTACTTCCGGCTTAACTGCTACAGTTGCAGTAAAGATGAAGGACTTGCCCTTCTCGATCTGAGTTACGTCAATCTCTGGCTGGGATGTGATTACTAAACCGCTCTCCTTTGCAG
>CAVCPW010000181.1:0-2934 GCA_963604075.1 Anaerovoracaceae bacterium
AATATAGCAGAAGTGGGAACGGTTATAGCCGGTATGTTTGGTATAGGTCATAGTATAAACAGCCTTTCTACATTCTATACATTTTTGAATAATATTTTTCTTTTGGCTTTCTCGATTATTGCAGTTCTTCCAATCGGAAAGAATCTGCGTATAGCAGCATATCGCTACGAGAACAAGAGAAAAAAAGTTCCGACATTTTTGTACTATCTGGATGCAGTAACACCGGTTATTTTGATCTTGCTGTCACTTCTGGCACTTGTGGGAGACAGCTATAATCCGTTTTTGTATTTCCAGTTCTGATCGGAACCGAAAGAAAGGTGTGTCATGAATAAAAAAGAAAAAGACGAATTTATCAAGCAGAAAAAGGCAGCCTATAAAAAGGCGAGAACGTTTGGCCTGTTTTTGTTTGTTGCTGTAATGACATTTTGTTGCATTCTCGGATTGATGCTTCCAATCCGTCCAAAGGAGTCGGCACTTGAAAAAAGAGAGCTGGCAAAGTTCCCGACATTTTCTATTTCAGGTGTGATGGACGGCAGCTATTTTTCTGATATTTCAACCTGGTATTCTGATTCATATCCGCTTCGTGATGTATGGATGACAGGCAGCAATGCGATGAAAAAACTTTATGGCATTAAGACAAAACAGGTTATTTCAAATAAAAGTACGTCAGATGAGATTCCGGTTGTGACAAAGACGGAATCGGATGAGACAGTAGTGGAAACTTCAAATGAGACAGCGACAGTGGCATCTGCACCGGCAGAAAGCGCAGAATCTGTGGCAGCAGATTTAAGCATGGCAGAAAGTGTTGAATCTGTGGCAGCAGACTCGAGTGTGGCAGAAAGCACAGGAGCTTCGGTTGAAGCACCGGCGCCAATCGTTCTTCCGACAGACGATCCGTCCTATTCACTTCCAGCGATTACAGGTCAGACATTAAATGGTGTCTACGTTGAAGGAGATACAGGCTATGGTATGTATTTCTTTAATCAGCAGGCGGCGACCACATATATTGATCTGGTAAACCGCACGGCAGATACTTTTGCAGGTGTGGCAAATGTTTATACTATGTTGGTTCCAAACAGTGAATATTTTTATCTGACAGACGAGCAGCGTGTTCAGCTTGAGCCGGACTGGAGAAATGAAAAGGCAGCAGCAGATTATTATGCTGCAAGCTTTAACTCTAATGTAACAAATATTAACATTTGTGACGTGCTTGCAGCACATTCCGGTGAATATATTTATTTTAGAACCGACCACCATTGGACAGGACTTGGTGCTTACTATGCCTATACTGCATGGGCACAGGTAAAGGGTGTAAATGCCCATAGTCTTGGTGAGTATGAGTGTGTAGAGTATCCTGGTTTTACCGGATCATACTACACAGAAACACAGTCGGCAGCAATGGAGGCAAATCCAGATACAGTTATCGCGTATAAGCCGCTTACCTGCGACCGCAT
Organism: Anaerovoracaceae bacterium; assembly: GCA_963604075.1. Taxonomy (GTDB): domain Bacteria; phylum Bacillota; class Clostridia; order Lachnospirales; family Lachnospiraceae; genus Anthropogastromicrobium. Next base: position 1,455 of record CAVCPW010000181.1, read on the forward strand.
GACGTTTACATCTTCTGACGGAAATACGTTAAGTTGGCCAATTATCAATGATGTGTCTAGTTATCGTAATACACAGAAGTACAGCTGCTTTGCTGCAGGAGATAATCCATTTAGCTATATCGAGAATTCGAATGTTGCAAATGGTCAGGCATGTATTGTTATAAAAGAGTCCTATGCAGATGCATTTATTCCATATTTGACAGACCATTATCAGTTTATTTATTGGTTTGATTATAGAGAATACAACGGAAGTATTACTGATTATATTCGAACTGTTAGCCAGACGGAAGGAATAAATACAGTTGATGTTCTTTTCTTAAATGGATTGGATCCAATCAGTTCAATTGACTCTATGAATCGTTTAAATAGTCTGATGCAGTAAGAAGACTACAGTCGCCAATGTTGTGACAGAAAGGTATGGTTATTTTAGTTATGCAATATTTGATTATTTTTCTGGTTTCAATGGTTCCGCTTATTGAGTTAAGAGGTGCGATCCCATATGCAATCGGCTTCCAGCTTCCGCTTGTGCCGTCCTACATTATCTGTATCCTCGGAAACATGCTTCCAGTGCCGATTATCTTTCTGTTTGCCAGAAAGGTTCTTATCTGGGGAAGCGATAAGAAGTTCATCGGCAAATTTTTTACATGGTGTCTGCAAAAAGGAGAGAAGGGCGGACGGAAACTTCAGGCAAAAGCAGGGAGAGGACTGTATGTTGCATTGTTTCTGTTTGTTGGCATTCCGCTTCCGGGAACCGGCGCGTGGACAGGAACACTTGCAGCCAGTTTGCTTGACATGGATTTTAAGAAGAGTACACTTGCTGTTATGTGTGGCGTCATACTCGCGGGTATCATTATGGGTCTGTTAAGTGGAGGCGTGTTCTCATTCATCAGATAATGATATTGCAGCAGTTATTTGGTTATGAGCAAGTAGCGAAGCGGATTGCGAATATCTGCTTGACTTAGTAAGTCTAATGTGTAGGGATATCTCAGATGAGGTATCCCTCATCTTTTTTTGATATTTTCTATAGACGAAAACTGGTACCTGTTAAATGTGCGTTTTCCAATCTTGAAGAATTACTAGAAAAGAAGCATGTACAAAACAAGTGACACAAAAAGAAGGGGCTTTATATCATATATTTGTGAGAGAACACTCTTGCAAAACAATATAAATTTCGATATGATAATGGTCAGACGATAGAAGATAAAGGAGAAATTTGCATGGATACAGTCTTTTTTGACATGGACGGAACGCTGATTGATACAGAGAAATATTATAATATCTGCTGGTGTGAGGCGATTACAAAGTTTGGATATGCGATCACGAGAGAGGAAGCACTTGACCTTCGCAGTCTTGGACGACCGCATGTATATAACTTTTTTGAAGAAAAATATGGCAAGTCTTTTCCATATGAGGAAGTGCGTGCATACCGAAAGCAGATCATGGAGGAAATGTTAAAGCGCGACGGCATTGAAGTAAAGCC
>CAVCPW010000182.1:0-23182 GCA_963604075.1 Anaerovoracaceae bacterium
TGACCTCCTGATAACTGTGTCGGCTTATAATTGATACGATCCTCCAAACCTACTCTGGTGAGAGCCTGCGCCGCAATATCTTTTCGCTTACGCTTCGGTATCCCTGCATATGTCAGAGGAAGGCATACATTTTCAAGCGCTGTCTGCTTCATCATTAAAAAGAAGCTCTGAAATACAAATCCTATCGTATTTAACCGTACTGTAGAAAGTGCGTTGTCTTTATATTTCAGAATATCTTTTCCATCCAGATAAAAGCTGCCTGATGTCGGCTTATCCAGACATCCTATTATGTTCATCAATGTAGACTTTCCTGAGCCTGACGGTCCCATGATAGCGACATATTCGCCCTCATCAACGCAAAAATTCACATCTTTTAAAACCTGAACCTCCTGTTTTCCCTGAAAATAACTTTTGTTGATATTTTTTAGTTCTAACAGCATAGCCCCTCCTACTCTGCACTTACACTGGAATCCGTAAGCACAGCCTCCATGCCTTCCTGTGTAAGCTCATCAGGATATGCAATATAGTCGTCCTCCGTCAATCCATCTGTAATCTGATATTCCATAGCTTCGTCATCTGTCTCACCAATGCTTACTTCCTTTTTACACACACGCTGCTTGTCATTACAGCTCCATACATAATAAGAATCATCTTCCTGCACAACATAATAACTTGGAATCCACAGACCTGTCTTTTCCTTTGTATCACCCGTATCTTCTTCCATAATGACATGCTGACCCAGCATCAAATCCGTTCCATCATCAATTTTTACATAAAAATGATATTTTGTAGCTTCTCCCGATGACGAATCTGAATAACTGTTTGTATTTGTGTCTGTCGCTGCCTCTGTCTCTATTTTTGTGATCTCGCCTGTGTATGTCTTTTCTTCATCTGCACGCGGATGAATCACCAGTTTCTCACCAACATACAGATTATATATATTCATTTCATTACACGTGCCTTTGATACGATACTCTCCAGTAGCCAATATTGTCATGAAAGCTTCTGATGTCGACGAATCACTGGATGAACTGGAATTGATTGTCTTTACCACACCCGCAATATCTGCATATACAACTGCATTGTCGATATTTTTTTCCAGCTGTGAACGCTCCAACTGCTTTACACTTATATTATATTCCTGCTTATGGATGGAATTTTGCGCGGAAAGTATCTGAAGATTATATGCCTGCTTCTCTGATTCCTTTGCCTTTGCCGCCTGCGTATTCAACTCATTTAACTGCTGATTCAGCGTTTGAAGTGTGTTGTTCATCTCTTCAAGATCCAGATCTGCCTCTTGAAGCTTTTGCTGCATAGCTTCCACATCATAAGAAAATAGCGGATCTCCAACCTTTACCTGATCCCCTACTGACACAAATATTTCCTTCACTGTCTTATCTGAATCCGCCTTAATATCTTTCGACTCCTGTGGATCAACAACACCTATCAGCCTCGTGCTAATCCCAAGCGTGCCCTGATCCATAATATCAGACACCTTACTCATATATACTGAGCCTTCAGCGGTCTGTGTCTGTGCTGAATCTGCTGTGTTATAATAATTTTTGTAATAATACCAGCCGCCACCGGCAGCAACAAGCAGCACGATCCCGATCAAAACCGTTCTTTTTCTCATTTTTCCATCCCTTCCCGCAACAGCTTGCTGCGCGGTTTGTTGTTCTTATTTCAATCAGCTACAGTATACCATCTTCTGACAATATTGAGAAGCTAACAATTCTTAAGATAAATTTAAAATACAATTCCAGTTATTAACTTTTCTTTAAGTTCACTTAACAGTAATCAATTCTGTTGGATTTTCGCCTGAAGAATCTGAATATTACCATCAAAAAAAGAAAGGCAATTTTGAAAATTACAAAACACCTTTCCTCTTTCAATAAAATTTCATGTTGTAAAGTAACCCACTTACGCAAAGAAATCCAACTCAACTGCATCCTGTTTCCGAAGTATCTTATCTTCACTCATACGCTAGTCACGAGATGCCAAAGCCATGCGTTACGTTCCTCCGCCCATGAGTATCTACGCATATACTCGCCATTATACTTAATAAGTGGTTTCTTTTCCCCTGCTAAAATACGATAAATATCGCAGTCAACCAGTTTTGTGTCGATATATCGCCGCCTGCCGTCAGAAACAAGAATATCAGAAATGCCCCATGCCTTCAGAGTCCCCATCAAGCGGCTTGCCGTTGTACGATAAAGCGCAGCAGTGTTATTATCATTTGGACGATTTGGCCACAGATTTGCCATTGCCTCTCCTGATGTCAGCCCCGCATCTCCTCTATCAACCATCAAAGCAAACAACTCCTCAACCTTTGGTCTACTGAAAACAGCGACTTTGCCATTTAGCTTAACTACAACATCAGGTATCGTTTCGATAACTACCTCTATACGTTTTTTCGGATTCATCCGAATAGCCTTGTCGAACTCTTTTCGCAATGAAACACTTGAAAATGGCTTCAATATATAGCCAATAGCATCCAGCATAAATGCCTGCATTGCGTATTCCGTTGATTCAGAAATAAAAATAATATTTATATTCTCGTTAATTGACATCAGTTCCTCTGCAAGGTAAAGAGCATTATAGGCGGGCGGGTCTATACTCAGAAAAGCAATGTCCGTTTTACTTTTCTTTGCATATTCTGCTGCCTCATAAGCAGAAGAAAATAATACCAAACTATCAATCTCAACGAAGCATTTAACAATTTGATTGAAGCTTTCCAGACAAACTAAATCGCTGTCCACGTAAATAACCTGCATAGTTTACCTCGTGTTTTATAAGATCTGTAACTGTTAGTTGCCCTTTGAAATCCTTTGCCTTTCAACAAGTTCAGCAAAAAATCCATGTGCATCAATAAGTTCATCGTACGTTCCCTCTTCGATAATTTTTCCTCTGTCAAGCACGACAATACGGTCGCACTGCTTTATTGTGGAAAGACGATGCGCAACAACAATTCTTGTACACTTAAGCGCGGCCAGTGCATCAGACACCTTTTTCTGCGTGATATTATCCAAGGCACTGGTTGCCTCATCAAAAATCAAAACGTTAGGTTTCGGTGCAATAGCACGTGCTATCATAATTCTTTGCTTTTGCCCGCCTGAGATACCACCTGCACCCTCGGAGATCATAGTATTCATTCCCATCGGCATTGCTCTTATATCATCGGCAATTCCCGAAATTTCCGCTGCCTCCCACGCTTCCTCTATTGAAAGCTGTGGAGCAGATATAACAATATTAGAATAAATATCGCCACGAAACAGTTTGCCATCCTGAGTTACAACACCGAGCTTTTTACGAAGAGATTGCAAATCAAGACTTGAAATATCCTTTCCGTCATAATAAACAGCACCTTTCTGTGGCTTCTCAAAACCTAAAAGTAAACGGATAAGCGTTGACTTTCCGCAGCCTGTTTTGCCAACGATTGCCACATATTGCCCTGCTTTGAACTTCAGCGACAGATTGTCTAAAATCGGTGGTTCGTTATCATTATAGCGAAATGAAACATTGTTGATCTCGATGTTACCGGAAATTTTTTCAACAGGGGTACGAACCTCCGCAGTCTCAGGTGTGGTTTCCATGATAGGTTTTGCCATATCAATGACAGGTTTAATCTGTGCGATTGTTGATGCAATGGAAACGAGTGACAAAAAAGCTCCTGAAATCATTCCATACGCGGTATTAAACGCATAGTAATCGGCAACTGTGACATTGCTCTGGACAGACATGTAATATATCACTATCACTCCGACTGATGAAATAATCAATGAAAATACACTGCTAAGCTTCAATATAGTCGGAGGATTGTATTGAAGCTGCGCACTTTTTGCAAAAAAGCCTCCCCATTTTGCAAACGCACGCTTCTCTGCACCAGACAACTTGATCTTCTGAATTCCAGCAATCATTGAATAGCAAAGCCCGGAATCCTCTGCTTCATGCTCCATATGACGTTTTGACACGTCCATCTGAACAAATGTCACAACAACAGAAAGAATGACGGTCGCAAGTATGATAAGCATTGCAGGAACTACAAGCGACGGCGTAAATACAAATATCTGCGCAATGTAAATCAACGAAAATACTGATGTAATAGCCGTTGAAAGCAGTGCATTCATTATCATCTGACAAAGTGAACCGATATACATTGAACGATTGGTAAGTTCTCCGGCACTATAATTCTTAAAGAAGCCTGTGGGAAGCGACAGTATTCTCATCATTGTCGCTGACTGGACGGCTATTGATACCTTTGTCGTTATCCGTGCATTAATCAGAGCTTTTACCGCGCTGATAAGTGTTGTACTAATTGAAACGCAGATTGTAAATATTGCAATAGCCAAAAGTAATCTGACACTTTTAGATTCAATTACAGTTGAAAAGAGAAGCTGATTGAGCTTCGGAGAAATCAACCCTATAAGCGATATAAAAAGCGTCACTGCTGCAACAAGAACAATATCAAAGACGCTTAGTGTTCCAAAAGCGTATCTCATTAATGATACAACACTTAGTTTTTTATTCGGAAGCGGATTGTAAAAAGCAACCGCTTCGCTATCAAAAAGCTTTTCAGTTGTTTTGTTCAGCTTTTTCTTTTTGCCATCGGTGTCATAAAAATAATAACCAGAGATCTTTCCCGGCAAAAGTGCTGTAACACCGCCTTTTTTTCGTGTAGCAAGCATAATCCCTACAGCATTTTTGTACCAATCCTCATCAAGACATACCGTTCTGTACATTATTCCATAAGGACGGACGGCATACTCAATCTGTTCTTTGACATCTGCAATCTTTTCAGGCATATCGCACGGTCGCTTTCCAAAATAACCAAGCACCTGATTTATGGCATCAAGAGAACGTAGACGTTCATCCTTAGTCGATGCAGATATTCGTTTCCATGTAACCGCGTTGGTGATCTGTTCGAGCGCATCTGAGATGACAGCATCATCATTTAATTTTCTTGTTTTCAATTGTTCTTCAAATAAACTCACGATGTCACCTCCTTAATCACTCGTTACAAGCTTTGTGTAAAGACCGCCTTTTGCATAAAGCTCATCGTGAGTTCCACGCTCGACTGCCTTGCCATGATCAAGAACGATTATCTCATCACAGTCACGTATGGTTGAAAGGCGATGTGCCACGACTATGGTTGTAATTCCGCGATCCTTTATTGATTTTATGACCTCATATTCGGTTTTCGCATCGAGTGCACTTGTCGCTTCGTCCATAATGATAATCGTTGGATCCTGTGCAAGAGCCCTCGCAATCTCCAGGCGTTGCCTCTGCCCTCCAGATAAATCGCGTCCACCTTCAATAATCTTGCCCTGATAACCGCCCTCTCTAAGCATAATATCCTCATGAATATGAGCATCACGGGCAGCAAGAATAACCTCAAAGTCTTCAATTGTGTTATCCCACATCTTTATATTATTTGAAATCGTGTCTGCAAACAGAATAATATCCTGATCAACAACGGCAAGAGAACCTGTAAACACATTGCGTCCAATCTCCTCTGGCGTTTTCCCGTCAAACAAAATCTCTCCGCTCCACGGCTGATAGAGTCCAGAAATAAGCTTTGACAGCGTTGATTTGCCGCAACCTGAAGAACCGACTAGAGCCACGCTCTTGCCAGGCTTCAGTTCTAAATTAAAATTCTCAATCAATGGATCTTCAAGCTTCGAATAGCCAAATGTAACATGCTTCATAGTAATATTACCGGAAAGCTTCCTATATCCTTGGGCACTGTATTCTTTGTCACTGTAAATGCTATCTTCAGGATATGCCATGACATCTTCTACACGCTCCATTTCGGTACGCATCTCTTGAATCGTCTGACCTGCACTGATAAGTTCAAGTGCCGGCGACGTAAACGAACTGAGAAAGCCCTGAAAAGCAGTTATCATACCAATAGTAAAGCTGCCATTCATAGCAAAATATACACCGAACATCAAAACAGCTATATTACAAAGCGACGAAACGACGGATGGTATTATGCCAAGGTATTGATTTATCTTCTGTTCTTTCACCTCTGCAGCATTGACATTTGCCTGATATCCCGCCCATTTTTGAAAAAATCCATTTTCCGCACCGCTCGCCTTTATGGTTTCGATCATTTCGATACCGGCAACAGTTGCGCCGGAAAGAAGTCCGCGGTCACGCATCTGAACTCTGGTTATATTGATTCGTCTATTTGATATAAATCTCGACACAATGAAATTGATTAAAATTGAAAGTATGCCGATAATCGTCAAAAACCAACTGTAACGTATCATTACTACAAGATAGAACAACATCATCCCTGTATCCAGCAAAAGCGGCACGAATGTATTCACAAGCGTATTTGCGATTGATGCATTTAATTCCTGTCTGCTTGCTATATCGCCTGCCATTCTCTGTGAAAAAAATGTCATTGGCAAATGTAAAACATGCCAGAAGTATGTCGCATTACCTACTACAGCGAATTTACCATTGATTTTAAGCGAATATATCGCACGAAGCCATTCAACAACTATGCTGATAAAGGTAAATGCCGATATAGCGATTATAAATGGTACGAACCATTCAGGATTTTTTCCTGTCAGCAGCCTGTCAATAAATATCCGACTGAATGTCGGCGAGATTATACCAATAAGGGCAGCAATCACTCCTGTAAACAGGGTAAATGCAATCTGCGCTCCTGCACCTTTCAGCCGATTTGCGGCAAATTTTATCACCGACTTTTTCTTCCCACTTGGTTTAAACTCCTCGCCCGGTTCAAACATCAGGCAAATGCCGGAAAATGAACTGTCGAAAGTCTCCATAGGAACGGCATATGTACCTTTTGCCGGATCATTTAATATCGCCTTATTCCCGCGAAATCCGTTAAGCACGACAAAATGGCTGAAGTTCCAGTGAATTATACATGGGAATTTCCCCTCATTTCTCAGACTTTCTGTTTCATAGCGATATCCTTTGGCAACCAGCCCGTAAGACCTTGCCGCACGAAGAATATTTTTTGCCTTGGAGCCATCACGTGAAACACCGCAATCCGAACGAACTTGCTCAAGCGGGATCCATTTTCCATAATATGCAAGCACCATTGTAAGGCAGGCTGCTCCGCATTCAAGCGCCTCCATCTGCATAACAACAGGTACTTTTGCAACACCTCTTTGAAGTGGTTTCTTAATACGCTTTAATTTTTCCATGCCGCACCTCAGTTGTTTCAATTTACAATCGATATTTTCACGGGATTTGACCAATGGGGGATACCGATTTTTCTCCGCCCGCCACTGCTGTTATGTTTCTTTTAACAACTCATCCTGCCGCTTCAGAAGCCAGGAACTCCTATTTGCTGGTGTTAAAAATAAAAAACATAGGTGAGACACTCTCGGTAACTACTTTCGCACTGTATGTGCCAGTAGCAACCAATGTAGTGGACGGTTCAAGTGTAATTTCATAAACCCAATCGGTATCTGAAACTCCGCAAAGATATTTTGCACGTTCACTACCCGCAAGTGCAGCACAATCCGTTACCTTAACAGCATCGGAAGGAATGGTGGCAATATAGTAGATTTCATCATCGATTTTCACTTTCTGACCAATTTCAATGGAAGAAATATCATCAGACTCCGTCAAATAACAAATTGCATCGCTTCCATCAGATATAACAACCGCATTGATTGTTGTTTCAAGTCTACCCAATATGCCCCATACACAAACTCCAACGAGGAGAATGATGATTGCAGCAAGCGTCACCCAGATTCCAGGATTAGTCACTCTGATATACTCATTCAATTGCTCGGGAGATGAAACCCTTTTTACTGCTTTTTCACGAAACAGTTCCTTCCTCACAGCCGTATACCTCACTCTTTCATTTAATATTTAATATGGTTCATTATACAATAGAAATAACTTCTTGTCAAAAAATGACATGTCAAAATTTTTTTTTACCAAACGAGCCGATAGCCGTATCAGAAAACGGCGCTCGGCTCAATCATAGCTTATATTATTTTGGAAATACCTTTTTTGCGAATCTTATTATTTTCATACCATGCTCTGTCTTTTTCCGCTCCACAAGTGTTGCAGAATACGGTACGCCCGTCATCATACGGCACCCATGATGTATCATTATCGCAGACAGCGCATGCACACAAAAAATCTGAAAACTCCGATGTTATTAATGCTTTTCTGCGACCTAATCGATCGATCCCTCCGACAACAGCTTCAAGAGCTTCATCACTTAATTCAAGTTTGCCAGATTTTTCTTTGTCAATATCCTCTTTATTTTTCTTCATAGGTCACTCCAAAAAACTCTATCATTATCGTATAATAGTTTCTCTTACTCTTTAATAATCGACAAATTCTCCCACTCACTCAGCATCTCTACGATTTTGTTATAATATCCATTTTCAAAAAAGAAGCACTTTGACGGATCGGATGCCATTTTATCGCCTAAAAGAGCAATTGCGATTGCTCTGCATCCTCCACAGCAGTATTCAAAATATTTGCATTTTCCACACTTGGTATTTACTTCCCGCAATGTACCAACAGTTGTGCAAATCTCATCCATGTATCGTCCACTGCAAATAAGTTCCTTCAGACTGCCTTTTTTAAGATTTCCCAAAATGTCACCATGCTGCTCATAGTAACCTGACATCTGATGACAAGGGAACACATTTCCGTTTGCGGCAACCGCTATCATTCCGCGGTTTCCTTTACAAACAGGCGCATTTTCACGATACTGTCCGACCGAGCATTCCACTGGTGACAGTTTAAAAGCTTTGCTTTTGGGCATCATCGTTCCTATCTGCCACGATGTCAGTCTCATTTCATGCTCTTCCTTTGAATACTCATGCCAAAGTTCAAGCATAGCATCCATGTACTCTTTGAAAGTCAGTGTTGAATCGTTCGCATTCTGTTCCCAGCGAGGTGATTCGGTAGTTCTTATCACACGTGTTTCCCTTACTCCCATTTTATCGAGCATTTTAACCGTTTCAAGCACTACCCCTATGTTTTTTTTATGAACATTTGTCTGAATCATAACAGGAAAGCCATTTGCGACGCAGAGCAATATAGCCCTGATGGTATCGGCTTCTGCGCCTTTTTTGTTTCTCAGCCAGTCATGCCAGCCTATACCGTCAAATGAGATCTTCATAAGTGGGACACATCCGATACTCTTCATTCTGTCAAGCGCAGCCTGATCTATGAAATGTCCATTCGTATTAAGTTCGTAAACATACATACCACGGTTATAAATACCCTCCAGAATTTTAAAGAAATTCTTATGAAGCATAGGTTCCCCACCTGTGATCGTAAAACCGTTTATGCCACAGTCTCTCGCCTGATCAAGAAGAACATTTGCTTCCTCAAGCGACCACTCGCTCTGCAGCGGAGCATTATCTACCGCATTGAAGCAGTGTAGACAGTTATAATTGCATTTACCCGTGATCATCCAGTTCATCGCTGGAAAATATCGGTTATCATAAGTCTTATCCTGCCAGTCAGTCAGCGCAAATTGTCCCTTTTCGCACGAAATTGCAAGACCGCGCTTTATAAGCTGCCGAATCAACTCAGAGTCTTCTATATCATGCTCTGCATCGCACAGCTTTAGAAGTTCGTATTCCTCTTTTTTGAGCCGTTGTGCATTTCTTATTCCTTTTACATAATATGCATAAGGAGAACGCGCCCACGACCGCAAAGCTATTTTTTCATTTAATATACAATACAAAATTTTAAAGTCCAATCTATATTATTTTAATCCTATTCAGCAAAAAGAGACAACTGCGCCGCACACTCCGGTCATAATCGATGACGATTATATAAGGCTTTTATCTTGAAACTACGCTGATAACACAAGCATCATCTACCTGGCAGTCTCCACCGGACACAGCATCAAGCTCGTCATCGGACAATTCCTTTTTGCTTTCAAAAAAAGCCTTGATCTCTTCCTTGGTTGATGTACAGCCATTCTCTGAAAGAAATTCTGCTACTTTGCCATCTTTTGCAGCTGCAGCATATGCTTTGCGAAGTTCCTCATCTGCGATAACTTTCTTGTACAGTTCTTCAATTGTCATAGTTTTGTCTCCTTTTTAATTAAATTTTAGTGGAATCCTCATTCCCCAGATATTATTATATACTCTGACCGTAACCGTAACGTAACCGATTGACGACCTTCCATATTTTCTGTTGTTTTCTTTCAATTCTTGTGGTATACCTATTTATGGAAAATTTGGATGCTCGGTCATTCAATAACCGGGTAGTTCACAAAATGACTGACTTTGAGAAAGGCTATTAATATACATATGAATATCCAAAACATTGACTTATTTGAAATGCATGAACCCCTTACGGGTTCTTTTCCTTTTGCTGCCCTGACAGCTATTTTACCTGAGGACATCTCATCCATTTCGATTCACTGGCAGGACACAATGGAAATTCTCTTAATCCGTGACGGAAGCGGGCGAGTATCAATTGACCTTGAAAAATTTTCTGTAAAAAAAGGTGATATTTGTCTGATCTTACCAGGTCAGCTGCATTCCATTGACGCAACTCCAAACTCCTCATTGAAGATTAGTATGATTCAATTTCCACTATCACTTCTTTCCGGAAGTATAGATAATGACGATGCATTTGCATTTTTAGAGCCACTCTCAAAGGGAGAACAGATCATTCCATGGCTGATCACTCCTGATTACGGCTGGTATGATGATTTCCGTCAGTGTTTTGAGGAAATGTTTCAGTTGCAGACCTTCTATTCAGCAGCTTATCCGCTTGGCATTAAAAGCAATTTATTTCGCCTCTTTTATCTGCTCTTTTACAATGAGCCCTCAGTAAAGCCAAAGAGCCGTCCGCAAAAATCAGTAGTAAAGACGAAGCAAATCATAAATTATATCACAGAACACTATAGCGAACCATTGTCTACGGAACAAATGGCAAAGGTATGTGGCTTTAGTGAGTCTCACTTTATTAAATTCTTTAAATCCACAATCGGCATCACCTTCACTGAATGCTTAAACAGTTATCGTCTGTCGCAGGCATCCAGGTTACTGTTATCAAATACAGATGAAACGATTATGGATACAGCAAGGCAGTGTGGTTTCAATAGTATTTCCTATTTTAACCGAATTTTTAAGAAAAAATACGGCATTACGCCAAGTGCGCTTCGGTCAAGTAATCTGCCCGTCCGAAACGAAACCGTTTCAAGTGATAAAAAAAATACCGCGAAATAACAATTTACTCGACCATTGAATGGCCGAAGATTCCCGCGCCTGATTTCTAAACCCATCAGCACAGAATCTTCTCCAGAGAAGGCAAATCCATCGCTCTCATAACGATATCACAATCCGCCATCTCTCCCTCTGGTGACAGATTGGAGTGAATATAGCATGCTCCCATGCCAAGTACCTTTGCAGTGCGAATATCATCATACTCGCTGTTTCCGATCATCATTGTTTTTGATGGCTCCAACCCCTCGGTTTCCAACAGCTTTTTGAAATAAGCCTCATCAGGCTTTTTACAATGATAATCCGAGGACAGACATACCTTATCGAAATATTCATAAATACCAAGATAGCGCATCTCGCTTTCAGTAAAAACCTGCTGTGCATTGCTGAGTACATAAAGCTTTTTGCCTTTTCTCTTTAAATGGGCAAGAAGCTCTTTTGCTCCGTAATACAATCGAATATATTTTAAAGAAAAGCTGCGGAATACCTGAGCAGCATCAACTGCCTCCTGTATAGAAACATGAACTCCCTTTTCCTCATATAACCGCATAAATACATGTTCCACCTGTGGCTCTGGAATCTGTTCCCGGCACTTCGCTAAAAGCTGTTCTTCTTCGTCATGCACTAATTCTCCATAACGCCAGCGAAGCTCCCACGATCCGTAAATTGCTCCTTTGTAGGAATAATATTTTGCCATAAATTCCCACAATTCATCCTCACCCTCATCAGTATGAATGTCAATGAGGGTTCCATACAAATCAAACAGGTAGTTGTCATAATCTGGAAGCTTCGGCGATACAATCGGTATATATCGTTCATTTTTTATGTAGGTTCCTTTTTTGCCGCAATGTGCAATACGAATACCTTCTCCATCATTGATAGTACAAATGCTTCGGCCTGTTTCTTCTTTGTAACTTTTCAAAATTTCATTTGTCTGCGGATATACCGTCAAATAAGCCAGATAATGTGGCATAATATTTAAAGGTACAATGCCAAATCCACTGCAATCTACATTTTTTCCGACTTCCTCGATACTGCCAGGTTCAATAGGGCAAGCAAATTCCATCGTATCTCCAAGTACCATGCTGCCGGCACTGATTCCTACAAGCACATGACGTTCGGCAAGCTCTGTTAAAATTTCCAGACTGTTATTCCATTTTTTCAAATGCTTGCGCAGATAGAACGGATTTCCTCCCATCAAAATAACAATATCATATGCCAGTAAAAAAGCCACATCCTGAAATTCTACGTCCACGCACTCTGGCTCCAACCCAAATCTGCGCATCAGATTACTTAAAATTGGCACGTTGTCATCTTTTTCCTTACACCGGCACGAGGCAGTTGTCACTAATGCCGCTTTTTTTGAGATTGGCACTAGATTCTTTCTGATTTCTTCCTCCAACTGTGGGGATGTTATGCCGTCCGATGTCAGTAATATCATTTTTTCCTCATTTCCGCACAAAAGCAATCTCCTTTTGCACTAATTTTCTGAACTAAGTATACCCTTTCCTACTTCAATTTGCAACATAAAAAGGCGCGCACCTTTCGGTACACGCCTCTCAAAAGTTACTGCTCGCAAAATGCTCATTTGCAAAATGCATTTACTGATTTAAAAGTTTTGCCAAAATTTCATTTACAGCCGCCGGATTTGCTTTTCCCTTCATAGTCTTCATCGTCTGGCCTACTAAGAAGCCGATTGCCTTCTGCTTTCCTGCCTTGTAGTCAGCTACCGACTGTGGATTTGCAGCAATAATTTCCTCTACTGTTTTCTGCAAAGCACCTGTGTCGTTTACCATGCCAAGACCATGCTCTTTTACGTAGCTTTCCGGCTCAATGTCATCTGAGAAAATCTTCTCAAAGACTTCCTTTGCAACGGTCTGGTTAATCGTCTTTTTCTCAACAAGCGCGATCAGCGTTGCTAGATGCTTCGGTGAGAAATCCAACTCATCCGGCTCCATCAGATGCTCCTTTAACAAACGCATCGTCTCAGTCATTAACCAGTTTGACACCTTCTTTGGCGCTGCACCAAGAGCTACAGTCTGCTCAAACAGGTCAGCCATACGCTTGGATCCGGTGATGATGTCAGCATCGTACTCTGGAATCTCATACTCGGTCTTATAACGTGCACGTTTCTCATCGCGAAGCTCCGGCTGAGCTGCTTTTAAGCGCTCAATCCACTCGTCCGGAATCTGAAGTGGCGGCAGATCCGGATCCGGGAAGTAACGATAATCCTGTGCATCTTCCTTGGAACGCATCGGATAAGAATATTCCTTATTGTCATCCCAGCGTCTTGTCTCCTGAATAACCTTCTTACCCTCCTCGATCAGCTCAATCTGACGCGCACGTTCTGACTCAATGGCACGTGCAATGGCCTTAAAAGAGTTTAAGTTTTTCGTCTCGGTACGTGTTCCGAAGTTTTCCGAACCTACAGGGCGAACAGACAAATTGACATCGGCACGCATTGAGCCCTCCTGAAGCTTACAATCGGATGCGCCCAGATACTGGATGATCAGACGAAGCTTTTCTAGGTATGCGATGACCTCATCGGCACTTCTCATGTCTGGCTCTGACACAATCTCGATCAATGGCACACCGGAACGGTTATAATCAACTAAGGAAACATCCTCCCACTCGTCATGAACAAGCTTTCCTGCATCCTCCTCCATATGAATCTCGTGAATGCGTACAATCTTTTTCTGATCATTTACATTAATCTCAACACCACCGTCATGACAAATCGGATAATACAGCTGAGAAATCTGGTAATTCTGCGGGTTATCCGGGTAGAAATAATTTTTACGGTCAAACTTGCAATACTGGTTAATCTGACAATTTGTCGCCAGACCAACTGCCATTGCGTACTCAACGACCTGTTTATTTAATACAGGAAGCGAACCTGGAAGACCGGTGCAGACCGGACAGGTATGGCTATTTGGTGCTCCTCCGAATGCGGTAGAACAACCGCAGAAGATTTTAGTTTTTGTTGCAAGCTCTACATGAACCTCAAGACCGATCACGGTTTCATACTGTGCCATCACGCTTCCTCCTCTCTTGCCTGCTCATACGCAAAACCTGCGCGAAGCAATGTCTTTTCTTTGAAACAGCCGCCAAGAAGCTGCATTCCGATTGGAAGCCCTGCCTTGTCCTTTCCACATGGAAGAGACAATCCCGGAATTCCGGCAAGATTTGCCGATATTGTGTAAATATCGCTCAAATACATCTTCATCGGATCACTTAAGCTGCTGCCCAAAAGCGGTGCTGTCGTTGGAGCCGCCGGCGCAAGGATAATATCATATTTTTCAAATGCCTTGTCAAATTCGTGCTTAATCAGTGCCTTTGTCTTTAATGCCTTTAAATAGTAAGCATCATAATAACCGGAGCTAAGAACGAATGAACCTAACATGATACGGCGTTTTACTTCCGGGCCAAAGCCCTCAGAACGTGTCTTTTTATACATGTTATGCAATCCTGCATATTCCTTTGTACGATATCCATACTTCACACCATCAAAGCGCTCCAGATTCGAGCTGGCCTCTGCCGATGCAATGACGTAGTAAGCCGGAATCGCATATTTTACGAGGCCTAAATCGAACTCTTCAACAATAGCTCCCATACTCTTAAAGGTTTCTGCTGCCTTGAAAATGGCTGCCTTTACTTCGCCATCAAGACCCTCGCCAAAGTAATCCTTTGGAAGACCGATACGAAGACCTTTAACATCCGGCACCAAAGCAGCTGAAAAATCATAGTCATCACGTTTAATCGATGTGCTGTCTTTCTTATCATAGGAAGCAATTGTCTCCAAAACAGCTGCACAGTCAGTAACATTCTTTGTCATTGGACCGATCTGATCCAAGGATGAACCATAAGCAATCAGACCGTAACGGGAAACGGTACCATAGGTTGGCTTCATTCCAGTGATGCCGCAAAATGCAGATGGCTGACGAATGGAACCGCCAGTATCAGAACCAAGTGCAAAATAGCATTCATTTAATGCGACAGCTGCTGCACTTCCGCCTGAGGAACCGCCCGGAACATGCTCTGGGTTATGTGGATTTCTTGTCACACCATAGTATGAGGTCTCTGTTGTACTTCCCATCGCAAATTCATCCATGTTAGTCTTTCCGATGATGACGCAGCCTGCATCAGTCAAGTTTGCAACCGCCTGTGCTGTGTATGTCGGAATATAGTTTTCCAGAATTCTGGAACTGCATGTAGTCAGCAGCCCCTTAGTACACATGTTATCCTTGATGGCTACCGGAACACCTGCGAGCGGTCCGGTCAGCTCACCCCTGTCAATTTTTTCCTGCACAACATCTGCCTGCTTATACGCGCCCTCTCGATCAAGCGTTACATATGCATGATACTGTGCCTCTGTTTTATCAATCTGTGCGAACGATGCATCAAGTGCTTCCTTCACAGAGAGTTCTTTTTCTTTTATCTTTTTTCCCAGCGAAACCGCTGTTAATTCCTGAATCTCCATTGAACTGTCTCCTGTCTCTATATTGCCTGTTATCCAATCAATCTTTTTTACATGTCTTATACAGTCTTTGGAACCTTGAATGCTCCGTTTTTCTGTTCCGGTGCATTTGCCATTGTATCACTGCTTCCATCTGTATTTGTAACCACATCATCACGGAATACATTGAAAACAGGAAATGCATGGCTCATCGGCTCTACATTGGATGTATCCAGTTCACCGAGCATATCTATATAGTCAAGCATATCAGCCATATCCTTTTTTGCCTGCTCCTTTTCCTCCTGGGAAAGCTCAAGCTTTGCTAAAATGCCGACGTAATCTATTGTTTCGTCATCAATTTTATTTGCCATCGTGGATTCCTTCCTAATACACATACTTATAATCTATCTATTTTTGCAAAATGCCCTCTCGGTTATGGCTCCAGTCTGGAAAGATCTCTCGGGAAGAGGCATGTCTCACGCACATTATCCTCACCGATTATCTTCATTGTCAGACGCTCCAGACCAATACCGAGTCCTCCGTGCGGCGGCATTCCATGCTTGAAAATGTCAAGATACTGCTCCATACCCTCGGTTGTCATTCCCTTTGCCTCGATCTTGTCGAGAAGCATCTGATATTCGTGAATACGCTGTCCGCCTGTTGTGACCTCAAGTCCCTTAAATAACAAATCAAAGCTCTGTGTGAACGTCTTATCATCAGGATCGTCCATCGCATAGAAAGGACGCTTTTTGCTTGGATAGTGGGTGACAAATACAAAATCTGCACCATATTCTTCCTCAAAGTAACGACCAATCAAAGCTTCCTCTTCCGGCTCTAAATCGTAAGGGTTACGAATCTGTCTGTTATATTTTTCCGATACAAGACGCTTTGCCTCATCAAAACGTACCTGTGGAATCATATCGACTTTTGGAAGAGTGATGCCAAGCATATCAATTTCTCTTGCATAATCCTTCTTTAACAGCTCCATCGTGTACTGTAAAAATCCGGTCTCCATTGCCATGATGTCCTCAAAGCTGTCAATAAAACCCATTTCAAAGTCGAGACTCGTATATTCGTTTAAATGACGTTTTGTATTGTGCTTTTCTGCACGAAATACAGGTCCGGTCTCAAACACGCGATCGAATACTCCAACCATCATCTGCTTGTAGAACTGCGGACTCTGTGCGAGTACCGCCGGACGATGGAAATAATCAAGCTTAAATACGTTAGAACCGCCCTCTGCTCCCTTGGCTCCGATCTTTGGGGTACGGATTTCCGTAAAGCCCTGAGTAGTTAAAAACTCGCGGAAACCTCTTGCGATACCCTCCTGAATGCGAAACTTTGCGCGTTCCTGAAGGTTACGAAGGGATAGTGGACGGTAGTTTAATTTTGCTTCCAGTGAAGTATTCAGTTTCCATTTGCTTACAGGTAATGGCATTGCGGCAGAAGGCTCAGATAAAACGGTCACTGCTGTCAGTCGCAATTCCCTTCCAAAAGGCGCCCTTGCCTCCTCATAAACAACACCCTCTACACGGACGGCACTCTCATCTTTAAGTTCTCCAAGTGCAAAGCTTGCTGTTTTTTCTTCATAGACACACTGAACGAGTCCCTCTGCCTTTCGTAAAATAACAAAGCGCACATCGCCCATATCGCGGATGGCATGAACCATACCCTCCATACGAACAGTCTTTCCATCGCAGGTACCTCCTGCCAGTTCTTTGATACTTACATACTCTTTCTTGCTGATTCCACTGATAAATTCCATGTTGTCCTCTCTTTTTTCAGCCAATATACGAGTCTCCTGCGCGATTAAATGCCTGAGTACAAATTCCTATGCCACAAGCAGCTGCGAAATAAGAATATCTTGACGTTTCGTCTGATATATCAAAAGAGCTCGACATCCTGATCTGGAATAAAGCTAACAAACTCTTGATAGTTCGTCTGATACATCAAAAAAGCCCCAGAGACCATGTAACACAGTCTCCGGGGCGAAACTTCTCTGTTCCGCGGTACCACCCGCATTCAATCCAATTGGATCACTCTATGGTTATAACGTAAACCAACGTGTAAACCTACCTTCTTACTTGATATAAGAGCTCAGCCTGCCCGCTCCAGAGTGTTCCCACACCCAGTCCCTCATGACGGCGCTCTCAGTCGGTGACGCCCTCTTCCTGTCAAGATCGTTGGGATAGAGTCTCCTTCATTGCGTTTCTTTATGGTTCAATACTATAGCACATGAAAGTGGAAATTGCAAGCATAAATTTCATTTTGCGATATGCATTTACTGGAAATTGTCACAATTCACAAGATGACCACTCTGAAAATGCATTATTTTTGTAAATTCAAGCGTTCCATGGTTGCCAGAAAGTTCCGTTAACAATGCATTTACCCAACTTGTAACAAACAAGTTAGATCACACTTCGTGATTATCAATTTTCCCTACAGTTTCCTCAACTTATGATTCATTTGCTCACGGCACCAGTTTCCAATCTCAGTCAGACACAAAAATAAACCAATGAGAAATGCGCCTGGAATCAGAATCATCCACCACGCACGCATAACAAAAGCATTTTGTGCAAGCGCGAGCATACTGCCCCATGAGATGGTCTCAATTGGAAGACCTAGCCCTAGGAAACTAAGGGTGGATTCTTCTGCAATCGCATTTCGCACATTCATGATAATCATAAACAAAATGGATGGAAGAAAATTCGGTGCAAGATGCCAGTACAGGATATGAAAAAAGCCGCTGCCCATACACTGTGATGCTACAACAAAGCTTTCCCGCTTTATGGTGCGCACTTGCGTGCGCACGACTTTTGCCATAGAAAACCAGCTGCATGCGCCGATTGCGACACTCATTGCAAGTACACTTTTCCCGACTGCCGCCTGTACAAAAAGGACGAGAATAAGCGATGGAATGGCAAGAAGCAAATCTAACACGCGCATCAGCAGACGATCCAGCCAGGCCGGTGCGAGTGCACTCGCCGTACCATATACAATTGCAAACACAGAAGACAGCGCAGACGATAAAAAACCGATAGTAAGAGAAATGCGCCCGCCATACCAAATGCAAGAAAACAAATCCCGTCCAAGCGTATCAGTGCCAAATAAAAATGAACGGCTCGGGGCCTGACTAAAATTTGCCAAATCCATATAGGACGGATCCTTGCAAAAGAAGTCAGCACATAGACAACCCACAATCAATATACCAAGCAAAACAAAAGACAGCACAGGAGTGTGCTGTTTTGTGCTGTTTAGCTGTTTTTCTCTGCCAACAATCTTAACTAATTTAATTATTTTGCATGTTTGGAATGTCTTGAATTTGCTCATTCTCTGTTTCCTTATTTTCTGTTATTTTTCTTGTTAACTGTGGATTTAACCGTGCATTGATCAGCTCAGCCACCGTATTTGCCGCAATCATAATGATTCCTGTTAGCAGACACAGCACCATTAGCATATTGTAATCGGATGTTTTTGCACTCTCATATGTCAGCATACCAATCCCCGGGTAGCCAAAGACAGACTCAACCAGATATGTTCCTCCCAAAATATGTGACACGGATACCGCCATTAGACTGATGTAAGCCGGAAGCACATTTTTCAGACAATGACCGAGTAAAATCGCACCGTCTGAGGTACCTTTTGCACGTGCTAGCAGCACATACTCTAAACGTGTCTGCTCACAGAGCATGTTGCGCACCATATATGCATAATACCACATATGACCGGACACACATGCAATCACAGGCAGCACAAGATGACGCAAACGATCAATTATATCTCCTCCTCCAATGGTATACGCACCACTGACCGGAAGCCATCCAAGCACGATACTGAACACAAAAATTAAGACAAGTGACAGCCAAAACTCAGGGATACAGCTCATGACCGTACCCAAATGCACTATTAACCGATCAGCAAGGCTATTTTCCTTCCAGGCACAAAACAGCCCTAGAAGAAGCGCGCCGATAAACAAAATAACATAGCTTATCCCACCTAAAAGAAGTGTATTTCCAATGCGGTCCTTGATTACCTGTGTCACATCCTGTTTGTATTTATATGAGATTCCAAAATCACCAGACAGTGCAAGTTTTAGCCAACGCACATATTGTACAGGAATCGACTCGTTTAACCCCAGACGTTCCCTCGCACTGTCTTTTTGTTCCTCACTCATCTTCTCCGTGCGCTCTCCGTAATACGACTGAAGCGGATCAATTGGTGTCATTCGGGATAAAACAAATACAAGAGCAGACAATGCCCATATACTGATAAAAAATACAGCAATTTTTTTCAAGGAATTTATGAACCATCTATTTTCTTTCATCTTCGCTTTTCCCTTTCCCATATTTTCATGACCAGTTTCTATCAAATTAGGCAAAGTACCACGTCCATAAGAGCTGTTTTACTCTTCTGTGATTGTCCAGTCGCAGACATTCCAAAAGATTCCGACACCGTGATGACCAAGCACGGTATCAGAATCAATGCCTTGAATGGTATCATCTGCGACATAAATCGCATCTATATAGCAGAAGAATGTGTACGCTGGTGTCTCGGCAAGTGCCTCCTGAAACTTTGCGTAGGCCTCTCTTCGCTCATATTCATCCTCTGTCTGACGTGCCTGTGTCAAATACTCATCGACAAGAGAATTCGAATAACCGGAGTAATTTGCTCCTTTGTCGGTACCAAATACCTTATAGGTATGGTCATCCGCGTCAAATGGCGAACCCCATCCGATAATGCAGCATTCCTGCCCTGCCCAGTCGATTCCTCCTGCCGGGACATCCGCCTTTACATCAAGTCCGGCTTCCCGAAGCTGCTGCGCTGCAATCTGTGCCATATCAATGCGCACTTGATCACCTGCTGTCGCATTAATGGTAAAGCCGATACGCTCTCCATCTCTGCACCAGTAGCCATCTTCATCCTGTGTGCAGCCTGCCTCTGTGAAAAGCTCTGCTGATTTTTCCAGATTATAATCATAATGCTCGACATTCTCATTATTGTACTCATTTCGCTGTAATGGGCCGTAAGCTACCTCTCCTTTGCCAAGCAACACCGTATCCAGAATGGCCTGTCGATCAATCGCATAGTTGATTGCCGGAATCAAATCGGCATTTTCCTGCCAATATTCATTATTAAAGTTGTAGAGAATTCCTCTGTAATCGGATGTGGTCATGTCATACACATTAAATCCGTCACGGCTGTCAAACAGTGATTCCTCCTTTGGCGTAATCTGTGCCAAATCAAGTTCACCGCTCATTAGCTGCATCGCCTTTGCGTTGTCATCGGTCACAATTTTAAATATAATCGTGTCAATGTTGGGCGCACCGGCAAAATAATCCTCATTCTTCTCCATTGTAATGGCCTGTCCGGCATCCCAGCTCACAAATTTGTATGGTCCGGTCCCGACTGGTGCCCGAAAAAAATCTGATGTCTGCCAGTCCTCACCCTCCAACAGATGCTTTGGCAAAACAGGTCTTGTCATGTACTCCAAAAATGCCATGTTGACCGCTGAAAGATGAAAGGCCACTGTGTAATCGTCAATGACCTCAATACTCTCCACATCCTCATAATCCGGCGCATTCTCAGACTCATTTGCCGGATCCATGATCGCCTCAAAAGTAAACTTGACATCCTCTGCGGTAAATGGCTCTCCATCGTGCCATTTTACGCCTTCCTCCAAATAAAACGTATAAGTCAATGAATCCGCGTCATACTCCCAGCTTTTTGCCAGGCGTGGAATAATCTGATTGTCCCCGTCATGATCAGTCAGACCATCAAATAAAAGCGCATTGATTTCGCAATGTTCATCCATTGCAGGGTTAATACGCGTGTAATCGCTGCTGCCATATACAAGGGTAGTCTGGTTTGCTTCATCCGCCCACACGGTATTTATGTGATAAAAAGGCATGCCTATGCCGAAAGCCAATACTGCCGCCATCATTACGATGTCTGTCATCTTTTTTTTGTGCTTATGTGTCAAATGATTTTGGTGTGCCACATAAAATTTCCTCATGTATGTCTCTCCTGTCTTAAAAGCAGTTTTATTTTCTGTTACACATCTTATGATGTTGGGGGCAAAAGGTATTTTGCCATTCATTGATCACTATCCTGTGCGACCTGTCTTACTTCCCGAAGAGACATTCCCTTCTCGCGTGCAATTGTTGCCAGATCTTCATACTCATACTTAGCATGTTTTGTTCCATATCCTGTGGAAACCTTCTTGCGCACATCACCATACGGTGTCTTTACTGTCTCGATGGAGCGCTTCATGATATATCGTCTGGAAAACTGCTCGCGAACGCCAAGTGTAGTCGTGTGAAGGAAAATCAGCTCTAACATACGGTCACGATCCTCCTCGCGGCACATCACTTCAAGCAAAATGCCCGGTCTGGACTTCTTCATTCCTGTAGATACTGTGAATACTTCCAGCGCACCTGCTGCCAGAATTGTTTCGGTTGCAAATGCAATCTCCTCTGCCGTCATATCATCCACATTGCAGCAAAGCTCAGATACACGGCTGACATCATCAGGTGTCTCACCAATCAATGCACGAACACAATTGGCTGCCTCAAAGTCCTTCTTGCCCATCCCGTAGCCAATGGCTTTTGTCTTCATGACTGGCATATCACCAAATTTGGTTGCAAAATGTTTCAGCAGTGCTGCACCTGTCGGCGTACAAAGCTCACCCTGAATTTTTCCTCCATAAATCGGCACATCACGCAAAATGTAAGCTGTTGCCGGAGCCGGTACCGGCAAGATTCCATGAGCACAGCGCACTTTGCCG
The DNA here is from genome assembly GCA_963604075.1 of Anaerovoracaceae bacterium. Classification (GTDB taxonomy): domain Bacteria; phylum Bacillota; class Clostridia; order Lachnospirales; family Lachnospiraceae; genus Anthropogastromicrobium. The sequence continues at coordinate 22,442 of CAVCPW010000182.1, forward strand.
CTTCCGACATGAACAGGAGACACGATGACCTGCTCCGGCGAAAGCTTCTCCATCAGCACGCAGACTGCTGTAACATCCGCGATTGCATCCATCGCTCCCACTTCGTGAAAATGGATCTGCTCAACAGGTACACCATGTGCCACACTCTCTGCCTCTGCAATCAGCTGATAAACCGCCATCACATCATCCTTCACACGATTAGATACCGGCAGATGGTCTCTTACGATATGCTCAACGTCATGCATGCTGCTATGATGATGGTGGTGAGCGTGGTCATGCTCATGTGAATGCTCATGGTCTTCGTGCGTATGATTATGGTCATGGTCTTCGTGAATGTGGGCATGTTCTCCATGCAGGTGAACTTGATCATGATCTTCATTATCATGTTTATGCGACTCATGATTATGAGTATGATCTTCATATACATGATCATGCTCATGGCTATGGAAATGATCATGCACATCAATGCCCTCCTCTTCCTCGCCATTTACCGTCACTTTGCTGTGCGTTCCTGTAATGCCACATTTTTGTGTCTTTTCTTTCTCAAAATGTACACCCGGAATGCCTAGCGCATTCATCTCCTCAAAAAATGCATCCTGATCCGGCAGCAACTCAGAAAGTGCCGCTGTCAGCATATCACCAGCCGCGCCCATACCACAGTCTAAATATAATGTCTTCATTTATTTTCTCCTTTATTTTTGTCATGATACCATTTTTTTTCATACTTTTATGCACGATACC
>CAVCPW010000183.1:0-3354 GCA_963604075.1 Anaerovoracaceae bacterium
GGTAAGGCTGCATTAAATGCTCATTACAATCGCTTAGGCTGGAATGCCCGCGCGCAGGAGGGAGCAGTGGATGGTTGGTATCAGACGAAGTTTACACTTACGAGTGAACCGTTTGTTTCCATTCTGATTCCTAATAAGGATCATGTAGATGATCTGGATGTTTGCCTGCGTTCTTTCTTTGACCGTGCAGAGTATACCAATTATGAGTTTATAATCATTGAGAATAATAGCGTGCAGCCAGAGACGTTTGCTTATTATGAAAAGATCGAGAAGGAGCACGATAACGTTAAGGTTGTGTATTGGGAGAAAGGCTTTAATTATTCTGCGATCAACAACTTTGGTTTCAAGTTCGCAAAGGGCGAGTATATCATGTTGTTAAACAACGACGTAGAACTGATCACACCGGATATTTTCCAGAGTATGTTAGGCTACTGTATGCGCCCGGAAGTTGGCATTGTCGGAGTAAAGCTTCTCTACAATGATCATACTGTTCAGCATGCTGGCGTTCTGGTCGGTGCGGGTGGACTGGCAGATCATGTATTTAAGGGACTCCATGAGGATGATCCGGGCTACATGGGAAGAGCAATCTCCTCACAAGATGTATCAGCAGTAACAGCGGCGTGTCTGCTCGTGAAACGCTCGGTATATGAGGAAGTTGGAGGACTCGAGGAAGAGTTTCAGGTGGCCTTTAACGATGTGGATTTCTGTCTGAAGGTTCGAAAAGCCGGTTATCTGGTTGTATATGATGCCGATGTGAAGCTGTTCCACTACGAGTCGAAGTCCAGAGGCTCGGAGGATACAACAGACCGTTTTATCCGTTTTGGAAATGAGATGATGCTGTTAAATTCCAAGTGGGATATTTTGTCCACATTTATTGATCCGTACTACAATCCGAATATGTCTTACCTGGATTATTATAAGGAAAACCACAGGGCCAAGGAAATCCGTATGGCAGAGTTGATTGCGCGGGGCGAATAATCCTGCAAATTAAGAATAAAAGATCGAAAGGCATGGGTAGTAAAATGGAAAAGAAGGTGACAATCGTTATTCCAAATTATAATGGAAAACGTTTTCTGGATGACTGTCTTTCTTCACTGGAGCGTCAGACCAGCAAGGAGTTTGAGACACTTGTCATCGATAATGCGTCGCAGGATGACAGTGTTTCCTATATGAGAGAGCATTATCCGTGGGTAAAAATCGCGGTAATGAAGCATAATCTTGGATTTTCCGGCGGTGTTAATGCAGGAATTTGTATGTGCACCACACCATATGTGCTGCTATTAAATAACGATACGCGTTCATTCCCAAAGATGGTGGAGGAGTTGATAAAAACGATGGAGTCATCAGATGATATCTTCTCCGTCAGCTGTAAAATGATCCAGTTTCATGATCATGCGAAAATGGATGATGCCGGCGATTTATACACTTGTCTTGGTTGGGCGTTCCAGCGTGGTGTCGGACAGCCGGTTGGCAAGTATCAAAAGCCAGCCGAGGTGTTCTCTTCATGTGCAGGTGCGGCGATGTATCGCAGAGAGTTGTTTGCAAAGGTGGGCTTGTTTGATGAGCTTCACTTTGCATATTTAGAGGATTTGGATCTGGGTTATCGTGCAAGGATTAGAGGGTATCGTAATGTTTACTGCCCAACTGCAAAGGTGTATCATGTCGGCAGTGGAACAAGCGGCTCCAAGTATAACAGCTTCAAAGTAAAGCTGTCTGCACGCAATTCAGTATATGTGAATTATAAAAATATGCCGCTTCCGCAGTTGATTTTAAATGCTCCGACACTGGCAGCTGGTTATTTTGTAAAATGGTGCTTCTTTAAGAAGATCGGCTTTGGTAAGGATTATGTCGATGGTCTAAAAGAAGGTATTGAAACCAGAAAAAAGTGCAAAAAAGTATTTTTCAGAGGAAAAGACATTCGAAACTATTGGCAAATTCAGAAAGAACTGTGGGTCAATACGTTTATTTATATTAGGGAACTGGCAAAGAGAAAGTTATAATCGTGTATTCGAGGTGTTAAGTGCCTATTTGAATTGTCACTTCAAATTTGTATTTCGTCTGATTGCTTGAAAAACGTAACTTTGAATAGTTACGTTTTTCTTACAATTTCAAAATATAGAAAATTTGGGGTTGTACTTTTTTCAATTTTCAAGTATGATATGTACTGCTTAAAAACAGTTCCTGAAAGGGTTTTTATGAATACAGGAAAACAACAAACTTATACGGCGATTAGCGTTGTTATTGACGCAATTATTTTAGCCGTATCATATGTGATCAGTTATCTGATCCAGTTCATGCTCCAGAATAATCTTGCACCGTTTGACAACCGTAATTATTGGCCGCCGCTTGTGATTATCATTGTATGCTATCTTGTGCTATATGCATGCTTTCATTTGTATGGATCCTTCCGAATGACAGGAAGACGAAAGGAAGCAGTGCAAATTGCAAAGGTCAATATTGTCGGAGCACTGGTTTTATTTGCGGCATTCTTCGCTATCTCCAATACAGAGAGTTACAATTGGGTTGTAGGCTTCTCTCGAATGATGATTTTTTGGATGACCATCTTTAATACGATTTTTATGATCATTTGGAGAAACATCTTTCGTGCTATTTTGATGAAGCTTGGCAACAGCCGCTTTAATCGAAAGCCGGTGCTGATTGTTGGCTTTAGCCAGGCGGCAGAGGCCTACATTGAGCGTGTCCTGACACATAAGCAGTGGGGGTATGAGATTCTTGGTATTTTAGATGATCATTTAAAGACTGATGAGTCCGTGCGCGGTATTCCAGTGCTAGGATCGATTGAGTATTTGGAAGAGTATCTTTCCAAGAATATTGCGGAGAGTATTATCATTACGCTCAAGCTAAAGGAATACGATCGCTTAGAGGAAATTGTCCATATCTGTGAGAAATCCGGTGTACACACTGAGTTTGTTCCAGATTATAATGATGTCATTTCAACAAAACCATATACAGTTGATTTTCTCGGGCTTCCGTTGATTCATATCCGTCATGTGCCGTTGATGGAGGCAGGAAATGCATTTATCAAGCGTACAATGGATATTGTCGGATCGATTGTCTGTATTGTGCTTTTTTCACCGGTTATGCTGGCAGCTGCGATTGCCGTTAAGGTAAGCTCGCCGGGACCGCTGATTTTCAAGCAGGAGCGAGTCGGTCTTCATAATCGTCCATTCAAAATGTATAAGTTTCGTTCGATGACGGTACAGAAGGCTTCCGAGGAAGTGAGTAAATGGACCACAAAAAATGATGCCCGTGTGACATCGGTTGGCCGTTTTATTCGAAAGACGAGTATAGATGAGCTGCCACAGCTCTTTAACGTATTAAAGGGTGATATGG
>CAVCPW010000184.1:0-3948 GCA_963604075.1 Anaerovoracaceae bacterium
AAAAAAAGGTTCTAAAGAATAGATTCTGAAAAAAATTCTGGAAAAGATTTTGAAAAAAGAATTCTGAATCGTTACGATAAAAGAAAGGAATGGTTAAAATATGAAGCAGGCAGATCGAATTTATTATGGAGGAGATTACAACCCAGATCAGTGGGATGATGCGACAATTGACGAGGATATGAGATTGTTTCAAAAGGCAGGCATTAATCTTTTGACACTTCCAGTCTTCTCATGGGCAAAGTTGGAACCAGATGAAGGCGTGTATGACTTTGAATGGCTGGACAAAATTATTGATAAAATCTGGGCACATGGAATCTATGTATGCCTTGCTACACCGACGACAGCACAGCCGGCATGGCTGTCCACACGTTATCCGGAAGTACTTCCGGTTGATATTCAGGGAAGAAAACGAACACATGGGATGCGTGTCTTTTTCTGTGTGAACAGTTTGAAATACAGAGAGCGTGCAGCGGCAATCGCAGAAGAGTTTGCCAAACGTTATGCGCATCATCCGGCACTTGCTATGTGGCATGTATCAAATGAGTATGGAACGTATTGCTATTGTCCGACATGTCAGGCAAAGTTTCGACTGTGGTTAAGAAAACGCTACGGAAGTGTGCAGGAATTAAACAACCGCTGGCATACAACATTCTGGGGCAGAATTCTTACCAGCTTTGAAGAAGTAACACTTCCGACAGAGTTGAATGATGATTATCGCTTTAATCCTGCTATTCAGCTTGACTATATGCGATTTGTGACCGATTCCACCGCAGAGTGCTTCTTAAATGAGTACCGTGTATTGAAAAAATACAATCCTGAGATTCCAATCCAGACCAATATGTCAGGCTATATCAAAAAGCTGGATCAGTCTGAATTGACAAAGAACCTTGATGTAGTTGGATGGGATAATTATCCGTGGCCGGATGATCCGCCGTATTTTGTAGCTATGAAACATGATATCATGCGCGGCTTAAAGGGAGGACAATCCTACGTGCTGACCGAGCAGTCTCCAAATCAGCAGAATTGGCAGCCGTACAACCGCTTAAAGCGCCCGGGAGAGGTTCGACTTTTAAGCTATCAGGCAATGGCACACGGTGCAGATACATGTCTTTTCTTCCAGATGAGACAGTCTATTGCGGGACAGGAAAAATTCCATGGAGCGATTATCAGCCATGCAGGTCATGAGAACACGAGAGTATTCAGAGAAAGTGAAGCACTTGGTCATGAGTTAGAGCAGATTGGTGATGCATTCTTAACGGCTCGTACACCGGCAAAGGCTGCGATTTTATTTGACTGGAATAACTGGTGGGCATTAGAGCTTGCAAGCGGTCCAAGCAAGGACATGGATTATTTAAAAACAATTTCACGCTACTACCATGCATTATATCGAAAGAATATTTCAGTAGATATTATAAATCCGTCTGCATCATTTGATGACTATGAGTTGATTGTGGCACCAATGCTTTATATGACAAAGGAAGGTGTAGCAGAGAGACTTACCGAGTTTGTTAGACAGGGAAAAACCTTAGTGACAACAGTAATGTCAGGACTTGTTGATGAAAACGATCGCTGCGTATTTGGCGAATATCCGGGAAAATTAAAGGAAGTACTTGGTATCTGGGTGGAAGAGGTAGATGCACTTCGTCCATATGAAAGCAATCGCATGCAGATGAATGGTATAATGACGCTTCCAAAGGAATCATATTCCTGTGGCTTTTTATGTGATTTGCTGCATACAAAACAGGCAGAAGCACTAGCAGTCTATGAGAGTGATTTTTATGCTGGAATGCCATGTGTGACAAGAAATCATTTTGAAAAAGGTACAGCCTATTACATCGGAACCGATCCGGATGATGAATTTTTAGCAGATTTCTTTGAGCAGGTGTGTGGTGACTGTGGCGTAGAATCTGTCTATGAGGCACAGGAAAATGTTGAGGTGACGAGAAGAGTCAACGAGAAAGGAACAACCATATTTGTCTTAAATCACAATCATCAGCCGGCATGGGTAGATTTTGGCACAGATAAGCTGACAAATCTGGTGACAAAGGAGACAAAATCCGGCCGCTGTGAAATTGCAGAGCGCGATGTATGGGTATTAAAGAAAGAATAAATAAATTTTGTGTGGCTCTGGGCAGTTGAAAAATATAGATTAAAAAGTATACAAGTGGGATGGAGCAAAGATGACAGAGATTAAGAGCATAAAAATGGATTATTTAGAGCAGGCAGTTGGAACAGACGGCATGCCTGCCCTCAGCTGGATAATACAAAGTGATGGAGTCAGCGTAACGCAGACCGCTTATCAGATTCAGCTGGCAGAGGATATCGACTTTACAAAAATAATATATGACAGCCCAAAAGTAACAAGCAAGGAATCATCAGGCATAAAAATAGAAAGTAATGTAAGTTTCGCTTCTTGTAGCCGGTATTGGGTACGAATCAAAATTTGGGCAGCAGGAGACTTTGAAAACGGAATCGAGCAGGAGGAAAGTGCGTTTAGCACCCCCGTTTCTTTTGTAACAGGTCTCTTGAAAAATGAGTGGCAGGGTGATTTTGTATCTGCTGAGACAAAGGCAGATAAGTCAAATTCAAAGGGAACTTATCTTAGAAAATCCTTTGAAGTAAGAAAAGGTGTGCGTGAGGCATATGTTTGCTCCACGGCACTTGGACTGTATCATTTGTATTTAAACAGTGAGCAGGTAGGAAATGATGAGATGGCTCCGGGTTGGACATCGTATCATCATCACCTGTGCTACCAGACTTATGATGTAACAGACAAGCTCAGTGTCGGAGAAAATGTAATCGGCGCACATCTTGGTGCCGGATGGTATAAGGGTATGATGGGCTTTGTGCATGAGCGCAATAATTATGGCGCTCAGACAGCACTTTTGCTTCAACTGACGATTCGCTATGAAGATGGCAGCACACAGATCATATGCACAGATGAAAGCTGGCTTGGCTGTGATTCTCCTGTAACATTTTCTGAGATTTACGATGGAGAAATTTACGATGCCAGACTTGAGCAGCCGGGATGGAGTGCACCGGGCTTTGTTCCTACAATGGACCATGAATTTAATCATCTGACTGACATAGAAAAAGACGCACTCACACGTGACGTATTTAAGCAACCGTTTACAGACGAAGAAAAGGCACAGCAAAGACAAATTGCGGTGGCCTATCAGCCGCAAACTACGTCATGGCATACAGTAGAAAAAGTTGCATTTTCTAAGGATGTATTGACTGCACAGCCTGGATGCAGAGTAAATGTGGAAATGGAACTTCCGGCAAAAGAGCTATTTGTAACACCAAAGGGCGAGTGTATAGTGGATTTCGGACAGAATCTTACGGGATGCGTTCGTTTTCGTGTTAAAGGTTCTGAAGGGCATCGTGTACAGCTTCGCTGCTTTGAAATTCTTGATGCAGAGGGAAATGCTTATTTTGACAATTTGCGTGAGGCAAAGGCACAGGTCAGCTATATTTGTAAGGATGACAAAGAGGCGGTATATCGCGAGCAGTTTTCTTTTCAGGGTTTTCGTTATGCAATGCTGGAAGGCTGGGAAAAACCAGTCAAGGATGATTTTACAGCATGCGTGATACATTCACAGATGGAAGAGACAGGTCATTTTTCCTGTTCAAATTCACTTCTTAATCAGCTTGAACACAACATCGAGTGGGGACTTCGCGGCAATTTCCTTGATATCCCTACAGATTGCCCACAGAGAGATGAGCGTATGGGCTGGACAGGCGATGCTCAGATTTTCTGTCGTACAGCGACATTTTTAAGAAATACATGGCCATTTTTCTCCAAGTGGTTAAAAGATGTGGCATACGACCAGACACCAGAAGGTGGTGTCCCTCACATGGTTCCAGATATCATGCCATTCCACAAAATTACAGACTGGCTCTTAGGACAGGGAACACATTCAGCGGCAGCTTGGGCAGATGTGGCAG
>CAVCPW010000185.1:0-9815 GCA_963604075.1 Anaerovoracaceae bacterium
CATAAAATTTGTGTGCTGCCTCCTCTACCTTTGGTGCAAGCATTCCAAGATACTCATTCTCATTCTGATAAAACGGATCTCTCACATCCTGTGTAAAACGAATATCCGCAATCTGGCACATTGAATGAAAAGCCTCCATCTTCTCATGAAAGCGCTCAAAAACAGCCTTTGCTTCTTCCCAACAAGATGCCTTCTGCAAATCTTGTATCTCTGCTTCAATTCCCTCTAATACTACTTTTTCATTCGGGCGTACATATTCCAACTCATTAAATGTAATAACCATCGCTTCTGCCTCCTCAATATTAGAACCACAATTCATAATGACATATTTTCTTTATTGCTCTTTTTCTGAATCTGGAACAGTTAAGTTCAAATTATCTATTAAATCCTTAATAGTAGACTCATCAAAAGTATATTTCAATTCTGCAAAATCTTTAGGTATCTCCACAAAATCTCCATTTTCATTTTCCGTGTAAACTGGATAATAGTCTCGATAATAATGATCGTACGCACATAATCCATACGGTGAATTCCAAACAATCGCACACCATTCTCCGCTACTTGGAAGTCCATTGCCTTCACCCAATGTCTGATCTACAATATCCTTTGCACTACAATATCCAATATTATAACACAAATTGCCATTTATATCATAACACTGATAAATCGTTTTTCCCTCATCTGGAACAAGATAATATAAATCTTGAACGCCCTGTTCATAACTATTATATGACACATATAGGTAATCAGATTCATCGACAATCTTTTCGATTTGAGACTGTTGTTCTTCCTGTTCTTGTTGCTTTTGCGCAATTAACTGTGGGAGTTGCTGTTGTCCCCATGTTCGATTAACTATATCAGATGGTAGCCAACAATAACTTTTAATATATATACCACCGATTATATAGTCTTCCAATCCGTTTGAATTCAACCACTGTGAATATGTATCTGCATCATAATCCAACAGTTTATTTTGAACTTCCACAAATACTTCACTGTTAAAAATGTACTGACACCCAGTCATTGTACCATAATACAAATCAGTCACATTCACATTATTAATACCCAGGCGCTTATAATTTCCCTCTACATCTACATCATCTCCAATATAAGATCCACTTATACCATATCCATCTATTTTTGTTAATGATGTACCATCATATAGAAACGACTCTGTTGATAAGCTCGTACCATCTGCAATATATCCCACATAGCTCCACAGATCACAGCCAATCATTCTCTGATTTTGTTCTGTCAAATACGAATAGCACCGCAAAATTCCTTCTTCTGGAAGAATTGCTATTCCATCTGTGACAAGCTCTGACTGCAACACAACAGTTCCATTTTGAATTTCATACATTTGCAGATCAAGGCTATCACTTTCCTCATTTAATCCAGCAACCAACAATTCCATCTGTCCGTCTTGGTCAAAATCTCTGATTTGATATCCCAAAGTGGTCCGTGGAATATTTGACTTAGATTGCGCTAATCCCTGATCATTACGAACAAGCCATATATCATACGGTCCTTCCTCTGGATATTGCAATCCCCATGCATACTTATACAATTGATTCATATTGTCCAGATAATCTGACTCACTAACACTTTGTTCTGCCAACGCAGAACGACTGCTTGTTAGCAAAATTCCTAATGCTATAATCCATGTCTTTTTCATATTAACTACACTCCCCTTCCTTATTGATATCGCTATATGCATCTTCGAATTTGCGATTGTTTCCCATGACACTCAATGATTCTGACCATGACTTAGGAATTGAAAATACAAAATCGTTAAAATCGTATTCCTGCGTCCCATCAACAAATTCACTTGTATATATCGGTACACCCCATGTCAGAGAACCGCACGATATCATAACGTAACATCCGCATAATGAAGCTAATACTCTCTTTTGCATATAACTCTTCTCTCTTCCGATTCAATAGAATTCTACATAAACAGTATAAATGTCAAAACATAAAATATCAACTATAAAATTACCGCTTAAGCAAATGCATTTATTTAATTTGCCATTCATTTTTATTAACTTTTCTCCCCACCACATTCAGCCACTTCTCTTCCTCTCTGCCTTTTCTTATATCCCCAGTTACAAAGCATTCAACCATCTTTATCCGAAATTCTTCCATATACCTCTCTGCCTCTGCCATTACCTTCTTCCACCCATCCTCTGTCAAATCTGTAAAATACCGTCCTCCTGATTCTCTTTCCTCTAGCTTCAAAATCTTCTCTATCTGTTCTGCCTGCGTCTGTTTCTTTTTTTCTATCTTTTCCTTCTGCTTCACTGTTTCATTTTCTTCTCTCCCATACTTAAATGACGCATACAACACTCCGCCATCAACCAATGCTTTCACTAACCTTGCAATCATTTCTGGCAGTTCCGTATATGGCACATGTAACAGCGATGCACATGCCCAAATACCATCATATTTCTCAGTCTCTGCAATCCCCTCAAATCTGCGGCATTCTACCACTTGTCCCAAATATTCACTCGCCAAACGACAAATTTCTTCAGATGCATCCATTGCGACCACACGATATCCATGCTCTAAAAAATATTTACTATCTCGCCCGCTACCACATCCTGCATCTAAAATCAAACCGCCTGGCTGCACATAGCGCAAAAATCGCCCCCGCGTCTCACTCATATCAGCAAATCTTGTTCCTTCGCAAAAAGCTTCTGCATTCTCATTGTAATAAGAAATAGTTCGTTCCTTTTGTATCGTTCTTTGAATCGTTTTCTGCACATTTTCTGACATATTTGTCTGCACATTCTTCTTTGTTGTATCCTGTGTCAATTTCGCAATCTCTTTCTCGATTTTCTTTTTATTCTGTTTTCTCTTTTGCACTTTCTTCTCCATTTCCTTCTTCACTCTCCCCTGTCAATTTCCTCATGCCTTATCGCGATATCGTTTCCAATAATACTCTAACACCCGATACTGCACAATATCCTTCACCTCATCCGCGAACCTCATACCGCCTTCATACAATACCATCTGCATTTCATCCTTCAGCGCAATCATATAGCCGTCCTTGTCTACAAAGAAGCCTTTTCCTGAATGCTTTAAGAAATTTACAGGATTCTTCGCGATAATTTGTAAATTGTCTTTATCTGTCTTTTGTTCAAAATCTGCCTTCGTTTCACATCCCGTTACATCCTTCCAGTTTGTACCAGTTTGATAAAACTTCTTCCATGACCGTAACACATCACTTTCCGTCACAGCTATCTTCAAACCATTTAAACTGTCCATATCATTCAAATCATTCGCCCCACTCGAGCTACCTATGCTATCCAATGTACCCTCTCCACAAAAAGCATTCAGCACAGGCATCTTATAGGATTTTTGCATATTCGTCTGCTCGATCAACTCCAGAAATTCTCCGGCATCTGTTCCAATCCATTTGCGTTTTTCATCTTCCAAATCACCATCGCCCACCTCACTGAGAAACCTCAGATAATGGCGAAATGGATTTTCCTTCTTATTTTTCAAACAATACTGATACACACCTTCATCCATATGCATAAACAGTTCTACTCTGGTCGGGACTCTTTGCAACAGCTCTTTCACACGGTGATACTCTCGCAGAACCGCCTGAGAACCCTTTCGGTTTCCTTCCTCCATTCTTCGGAATAAATCAAGCAGCTTCAAATCAAAATCCACAATACAATCCTGCGGATATGGAAGATTTAATGCCACATCTGCCGTTGAAACAGCAAAATCAAACTGCTCCCCACTTAGCAAATATGGAGCTAAATTCGCCTGCCTGTAATTTCCGGCAAAATCCAACACTGTCAGATACTCTTTTCCAGATGCTTTCCTAAGTCCACGCCCTAACTGCTGTAAAAAGATAATTGGTGACTCTGTAGGTCGTAAAAACATCACTAGATCAACCAACGGTATATCAACGCCTTCATTAAACATATCGACAGCGAACAAAATATTAACTTCCCCGCTCTCCAGTTTCTTAACAGCATCCTCCCTGTCTATCCAATAACTTTCAGTTTCAACTACAGTCCCAGTTGTACTCTCAGCATTTTCGATTTCTTTCAGTTCTTTTTTTACTTTAATTTCCTCTTTCACCACACTGCCACTTCTGCTATATACTGCTCTTGCAGCAACACCAGTTTCTGAGAAGAACTTTGCCATATGCTCTGCATGCAGTCTTGAACAGCAAAATCCAAGCGCATGCTTTGGGTGATACTTTTGAAAATATCCAAAAATAAACTTATCTCTCTTTTCGTTTCCCAGATAAGCAGCGTTCAGTTCCTTTTCTTCATAATGACCTTTCACAAACTTTAATGCACTATAGTCAACCGTCTCATCCATTATTCCATAGTAATGAAATGGCACTAACACGCCACGGTTAACTGCTTCCTTAAGCGTTATCTCATATGGTACTTCAAAATCGTACAATTCATAAACACTTCGACCATCCATGCGCTCTGGTGTAGCAGTCAAACCGAGTAGATACTTTGGCTGAAAATAATTCAAGATTTTTCGATACTGATTCGCTGTACTATGGTGACATTCATCCATCACTACGTAGTCAAATGAATGGGGTGTAAAATATGATTTCAGCACCTCGTCTTTTCCAAGAGAAGCAACTGACGCAAACAGCAAATTCACATCTGCATCTTTTCTATCTCCAGTAAAAAATCCATAGGAATCATTTGGTCTTACATTATGAAAAGCCTCTGCCGCCTGTCTTAAAATCTCCTCCCGATGCGCGACAAACAGCACTTTCTTATATGACATTGAATCAAATGCTGCTAAATATGTCTTTCCAATTCCCGTTGCCGCATGAACAATTCCCTTTGTCGCGCCATCCTTTCGACTCTTGTCCAACTCATACAATGCTTCTATCTGCACGCCACGCGGCTGATAGAACTGTAGCTGATTGCCTTGCTCCTGATGATTGCCTTGTAAAGTCTCTTGCTCTCCCCTTCTCTCATCCTCACTTTGCTTCTCATATCGTGCAAAATCTTTTTCTGTCGCAGGACGCACCCAATTCTTTGCATAGTTTCGAAGCACAGTATCTGTAATTTTAATAGACTTATTATAAAACAAATCCTCAAAACTGCTATAAAACTGTGCAAATGCCTGCTTATCAACCAAACTACTCAAACAATAATTCCACTCAATTCCTGAAGTCAATGCACTTCTCGAAATATTTGATGAACCAATAAATGCACGACTTTCCTGATCCCCATGGAAGAAATATGCCTTCGGATGAAATGACCGGTGACAATCTGCATAAAAGCGAAGATCTACCTTATCGCCCAGTTCGCTTCTTAACAGATATAGAGCTGATGGCTGTGTAATCCCCAGATACGTTCCTGTGAGAATGCGAATCGGAACGCCTCGCTCCTGAGCAATCTTCAGCTTGGGAAGAAGCATCTTTACACCTGATTCCATTAAGAAAGATACAATAATATCTATCTGCTTTGCATGCATCATGCTTAACTCTAGCTGCCAGAGCAAATAGTTTGTTCTTTTCTCTCCCGTAACTACTGTCGTTGGCTCAAATTCCATTGATTCAAATGGTTCTAACAATTCAGGAAGTTCAGAATTCTTCATACATTTTCCGTCTGTTTTTTTGATATCTGCATTCATAATTACGAACCTATGCCCCCTTTTTTACTTTAAAATATCTTCTCTTTCTCAGCATTTTACCATTTTTATAAAGTACCTTCAACCATTTCCACCTTGCAATTTCCTCCCTCGAATGTTACACTATTCGTTGTTGCGGCTCGCCTGGATTCTTAACTACCCACTAATTTCCTATTACCTGGCAGCGCCATTTTTCTTTTCAGAAATACTAGCGTGTTAAGGATAAAATGTAACTATAGGAATGCCAGCGCATCAACGACAAAATGCAACTATTAAACAAATAAGAAAGGACCTTTCCCATGACCCTTACGACCACCCTTGAAGGCTTTGTGAAAAATATTCCTACCTTTTTCTTAAACCTTTTTTCATACCTCTCAAGTTTCTTCACTTCTAGCTTTTCAAGTGCAATTAAAGCTTTCACTAGCTTTATACAAAAAACGACTGGCATCTCCTCTGCCGACTTGCACCATATCCTACGCTGGACAGGCATCTTCCTTCTTGTGCTGCTTTTTCTCTTTATTCTTCAGCGACTCTATCGCCTTTTGCTGCCTAGTCACTTTGCCCGCCGCTATGGTATCAGCCGTCTGCCGAAGCATACTGTTATTAAGCGGCGGTTTGCACTTCCTATGACTCGCAACTCTTACATCCTTCGTTTCCCGTCCTGGCGCTATGCCAATAGCAACGGAACGCGTGATCAGCGGCGCAAGGGCAACCGAATTAACTGGAAAAGCAGTTGTCTGTTAATTGACTCCTATCAGATCTTTATGAAAAATCCGCTTCAGATGGTTCGCCTTGTTCGCCATTTACGCGAGCAGGGAATTGAGATTGAACCATGCAGTCAGGAAATTGAGAAACAACGCCAACAGCGAAAAAGTCAAAAGTTTTACCGCAGCGGCTCTTCTACCGAGCTACACAGTCGCTTTCAGGATGACCCTTTTGAATTTGAGGAATACTGTGCGTCACTTTTTCGTGCTATGGGCAAAAATGCTCAAACGACCAGACGCACCAACGATGGTGGCTACGATGTCATCGTAAGCGATGCGAACGGACAACACGGTATTGTCGAGTGCAAGTGCTATGCACCTGATTCCAAAATTGGACGCCCGATGCTGCAAAAGCTTGTCGGTGCATGTATGGCTTATCCGACCCGCCTTGATTACCTGATTTTTATCACTACAAGCGATTTTTCCGAGGAGGCAAGGACATTTGCACACGACTTCCAGCAGAGAGAGCATATCTCCTTTGGTCTGGTCAATGGACAGACACTGACGGAATTATCCGAAAAATATTTATCCGATCCGTCATTAGCAAAGAAAAAAGCCGCTCATTCATCTGACGAATGGAAACAGTGGCAATTAAGCACAAGTGACTTGAAGGATCGCATACCAGCCGATCTGTATGACAGACTGTAAGACAGAACCATTAACAAAAAGATAACTCGTTAATGATTACAAAAAAAGATAGTGGCAAACCTTATTGGCTGTCACTATCTTTTTTACTATTTTTTTATTGTCCTGTTACAATTCTATTAATTTTCTGATTGTTCTGACTGCTGCCTGATTTTTGCATAATCAAGCAATGACATCTTTTCTTCCAGTGTACCTTCTACTATCAGGTCGAGGTATCGATAATTTTTTACACCATCGTCACGTCCACATGTGATAATATAACACTTATCGCTTCCGATATCGAAATTGTCTACATAATCAGTTGTGGCACTTTCTCTGGACACGGCAAAGACGTTTGTTACTCGATATGTGTAACGTCCCGACTCTGCCGTCAGATAAAAGGCATCTCCTACCTCTACATCTTTCAGACGATTAAAGGACAGATCCTGCGCTGTATGATTGTGGCCATATATGCAAAAATGAGTCTCGCCAAGCGTATAATCCGGACGCGCCGCTGTTACCATCCAGATATCAAGATCGTAGTTGATATCATCCCAGGTTCCAGTATAGACACCTCTTCGGATGCCTGCTGTAGGCACTTCGAGCACGCATTGGATGGTGCCTTTTGCGTAATCCGGTGTGTAAACTATACCATCTCTCATATAATAATTGACATCTTCATAATCAAGATCTGAAAAATCATATGCAGATGACTCTTCACTGCTCTCCTCACTTGCATTTAGCTTTGCCATGCGCTTTGCTTTTTCCTCTGCTTCCTCCTTTAGCTTCTTTTCATAAGCCTCCGGATCAGTCAGTTTTAAGATCAGATCGTCAATATAAGTGTCCGCAAGGTCGCGCTCCTCACTCTGACGCTTATATGCATCGCTGTTTTTGAAGAACATCAAATACACGCCGACAGCAATTAGACCGAGCGATATAAGAATCAAAAGGAAGAATAAAAATCTCATTCCCCATGACATCTTCTTTTTTTCTTTTTTCTTTCTTTGCACAATAACCCCTCTAAATAATAATAATGTAACTATTCAGAATTTCATTTGCAGAATCGCTCTGGATAGTTATCAAGTCACTTATTTGACAGATACTCGTGAATACCCTTTGCACCAGCTTTTCCAGCCTCCATTGCAAGGATTACAGTAGCTGCGCCTGTTACGGCATCTCCGCCTGCAAATACGCCATCTTTAGATGTCTGGCCATTAGCCTCCTCTGCCACGATACACTTCCACTTGTTGGTCTCAAGACCCTCTGTGGTAGATGAAATCAGCGGATTCGGGGAAGTACCAAGTGCCATGATAACGGTATCTACATCCAATATAAACTCTGAACCTGGAATCACAACAGGGCGGCGTCTTCCAGATGCATCCGGCTCACCTAATTCCATGCGAACGCACTTCATACCCTTTACCCAGCCCTTTTCGTCCTCAAGGATCTCTGTCGGATTTGTCAAAAGATTGAAGATGATACCTTCCTCTTTTGCATGATGTACTTCTTCCACTCTGGCCGGAAGCTCTTCCTCACTACGACGATATACGATATAAGTAGTAGCGCCAAGACGAAGTGCAGTTCTGGCTGCATCCATTGCAACATTTCCGCCACCGACAACGGCTACCTTCTTTCCGTGGAAGATCGGAGTATCATAATCGTCACGGAATGCCTTCATTAAGTTGTTTCTGGTTAAAAACTCATTTGCGGAGAATACACCAACCGCATTCTCACCTGGGATACCCATAAATCTCGGAAGTCCAGCACCAGAACCGATAAATACAGCCTGGAAGCCTTCCTCCTCCATCAACTGATCAATGGTAACAGATTTTCCGATGACAACGTTGCACTCGATCTTAACGCCAAGCTTACGCACATTGTCAATCTCCTTCTGCACAACCTCGTCCTTTGGAAGACGAAACTCCGGAATACCATAAGTCAGTACACCGCCCGGCTCATGAAGAGCCTCGAAGATAGTAACCTCATAGCCCAGTTTTGCAAGATCACCTGCACACGTCAGACCTGCCGGACCGGAACCGATGATGGCAACCTTCTTGCCATTGGTGGTCTCTGGCTTCTTCGGAACATAGCCATGCTCTCTGGAATAATCTGCAACGAAACGTTCTAGCTTTCCGATGGAAACCGGATCGCCCTTGATACCGCGGATACACTTGCCCTCGCACTGTGTCTCCTGCGGACAGACACGTCCACAGATTGCCGGGAGTGCAGATGCCTCTGCGATGATATCAGCTGCCTCTGTGATCTGACCTTCCTTTACGGCATGCACAAATGCCGGAATGTTGATGGCTACCGGACATCCCTGAACGCACTTTGCATTTTTACAGTTGATACAGCGAGATGCCTCCTCCATTGCCTCTTCCATATTATATCCAAGACAGACTTCCTCAAAATTGGTTGCACGAACCTTCGGATCCTGTTCTTTGACTGGGACTCTATTTAAAACGCTCATATTAAACCTCTTTTCTCATATCGTTATTATCAGCCCTACATGCGCTATATGCATTTGCGTTTTTATATCTTTACATCTTTACGTATTTACAATTTTGCAACTTTATGTATTAGTAATTTTGCAATTTTACGTACTTGCAATTTTGCATCTTTACGCCGTTATGCATGCGCTGCTTTGCTTATTAGCCCTCGCAGTTACCGCATCCACCGTGATGGGTCTCGCCCTCAAGAACTTTCAGCATTGCTCTGCCTTCTTCTGTCTTATAGGTCTGCTGGCGTTTCATCGCCTCATCCCAGATTACCAAATGTCCATCGAAATCTGGTCCGTCT
>CAVCPW010000186.1:0-4736 GCA_963604075.1 Anaerovoracaceae bacterium
AATGTCAATCCCGTCGCCGGACCGCTATAGTCCGGCGTATTGGGAAACTATTATTTTATACTTCTTTATGTTTCTTTATTTTTTAATACGTTACTTACTCAACAGTCACAAGCTCATATTCTCTGCTGCCATATCCAAGTGCTGCCGCAGCCTCGATGGTATGGACACCATTTCTGCTCTCGACACGCTCCAAAAAATGCTTCTGACCAGGATCATCGGTTGCCGCATAGACAAGATCAATGCAAGCCTGATCAATAGCAATCGGATCAAGCGATACAAGAATACCGATATCCTTCATGCATGGATCCTCTGCTACGCTGCAGCAGTCACAGTCTACAGACATATTCTTCATAACATTAACGTAGACAATATTACCTTTGAAATACTCAACAACCGAAGATGCAGCATCTGCCATTGATTCCAGGAAGGAATCGTGATTTGCAGTCCATTTTTCCTCTGGCACACCCGCGCCATGGATATATGCCTTTCCGAAAGAAGATGCGCAACCAATGGAAAGCTGTTTTAATGCGCCGCCATATCCGCCCATCGGATGCCCCTTGAAGTGTGACAATACAAGCATAGAATCATAATTTGCCATGTTCTTTCCGACAAAATTCTTCTTGATCATCTTTCCATTTGGAATGCTCAGTTCCATATCTGGTCCCTCTGCATCCATCAAATCAACATTAAAATAACGATCCCAGCCATGCTCTTTTATCAGCAATCTGTGCTTTTCAGTTGTGTTTCTTGCACCATCATATGCAGTATTGCACTCGACAACAGTACCGCCAACCTTCTCGATCATCGGTCGCCAGAAATCCGGTCCAAGGAAGTTCTGATTTCCCTTTTCACCGGAATGAAGCTTCACCGCAACTTTTCCGGTCAACACTTTACCCGCCATCTCATATAACTGTACTACTTTTTCAGGTGTAATTTCCCTTGTAAAAAATACTTTTGCCATCTTTTTCTCCTCTCTTTTCGTGATTGTTCAAATGGTCTAATCTTATTATACAAACTTGATACCTCGTTAAGCGTTGAAAACCATGATACAGACTTGCTAGTCGCATATGCAACACATACACGAACAAGGCTTGAACAGTCAGTTTCTGCGGCAACTGTGAGCTTTGAGCAGTCCCAACCATACTGCTTTGTCTTGTCGTACAAGTCGTATGAGGTGGACTGGTCGTAACCAATCAAATCATTTTTGCAAGCCGCTTCCATGTCTGCCGCAATCTTTTCTCTTACGGTTGCGTCCTTCGCTCTGATAACAGTCCATCCCTTAGCATGGAGATACCACGCTTCTGTAGCTACTTCCTGCCCTGTCTGATCTCCTGCTTGACCGCCAGACAGCTTTCCGTTTTCGTCAATTCTCGCACTCCCTACTCGTACCATTTTTTATTCCTCCACTTCTTCTTTGATCTGGGAAATATTCATCAAAATACATGTAACACCAGACAGTAACACAGTAGACAAACAAACCTTCCAGTCTACCTGTGACAGCACTGCACTACTGCCGATCACACCGATAGCCGCCTGTGCCATGGTCTTAATGCAACGGATGCCTACGCTTTTTACCCATTTCTTACTCATGCCGTTCCTCCTTATTTTCCAAGTCTTGAATCCTGCGATTTGCAGACAGTATCTGCTCGTGTATAACTGAGGTCTCTTTCTCAAGCTTATATGTACGCTCGATCAGATTGTTGTGCTTATCGACTTTCTTTGTCAGCTCATCAAGTTTGTACTCCATCAATACTCTGGTTCTTTCAAGCTGACCGTGATTGCTGATCAGGCACACCAACAGCGTTGCAGCTGCCGATATGCAAGCTGGCAATATAGTTTGTAACAGTTCCATCAATGTCTCCCTTGCATCGGTTATTTGTTGGTATTAGATTCGGTTTCGCTTGAAGTGCTTTCACTTTCTTCCGCCTCTGGATCATCCAGACCTGAGTCAATCAGAATCCTGCGGACTTCCTTTTTGAGCAGTCTCGGAACCTGCTCATAGGTCTTTCTTCCGTTAATAATTTCCTGTGCCCATAACATAGCCATCATTTCAATTCCTCCAATTCGCTTATTGATATAGTGTTTCTGACATCTCAAGCAAGCAATCTGTCAACATTTGTATTTGCGATTCCTGCTCTGATATCGTGTCCTGTAACTTTTCCACATCGGTTTTCTGCACCACTGGAACATAATCGAGATATTTTTCTGGAGATGCTCTAACCGTTCCCTCGTCAAGCTCTCCGCTTTGAATCAGCATTTGGTTCATGTCATATTCGTACACGGTTGATTCGTATAATTGGTTTTCCACCGCCTTTTCGTTTAGGCAGATAACTACAGACACCTTATCACCGTCTGGTTGCCAAGATACCTCCGGTTGCTGTTGTTCGCATATTAGCTTATCCATTTCAGCTCTCCTTTACTTTACTGCACAAAAAAGACGTAGCAACCGTTAGCTAGGTATTTACCATTCCCTACTGTTTCTAACGAATACATCTGTAACTGTGATGTATTTTGGATGGTTTTTAGCACTCCTAGGTGTTTTCCTGACCACTGATCGCAGACCGGATATGATACCTGCCACCAGTTGTTTGTAAACTTTATTGCATCTGGCAGTGTGATTGTAATGGTTGACGGTACCGATCCACTTAACTTGTTGATCTCTATCATTAACTCAACAAATGCAATGTGCCCAATCTTAACGTAGTTGCCAATTCTAGAATAATATGTAGCATCAAGATTGACTGTTGGAAGAAAGCTTGTTGGGCTCATGCCTTCCCATGTAAAGCCCTTACGTGCAATCAGGTTCCAACCAATATCCACAGCACCTTCTGTCTCTGCTACTTTTCCAATTGCCAAACCTGTTTTCTTTGCCTCGTCCGACTCATCTGCCGTGAGTATGTCGATGAATGCTGAAGCTGATGAGATACCAGATGTGTAATATTCAGATGTTCGGAAGCTGTCGGCAAGGTCAACTTTTGCATTATATGTTGACGTTGTATCAGCACTGACTACTGTGGACTGTGACACACTATAGCTTGACAGCGTGATAGACTTACTCGTCCATGAACTATCACTTGCCTTTTTGTAATACACTGTACACGTCTTAGCATTCTTATTGCTTAGTGCTGTGATACTTCCATTTATCTTAATGCACATGTATGCACCAGATGAATCAGCCGTACCTGACGAATTGCAACGATAGGCTGATGCGCTTACGGAAGGTGCAGAGTATGCCGTGAACGTCACGCTACTTGTTGCGGTGTTGGTCTTTCCTCTGCTATCTGTGACTGTGGTCGTTAAGCTGATCGTGCCTGAGTTGTTGATAACCGAAGTAGTGAACGATGAGCCACTATAGGATATACCATTGACCGATGTGCTTATAGATGTGATCGATGCGCCATATTGTCCCGATGCCGTGACTGCAACCTTGATGGAATCCACACCCTGCACATACATATTTACAGACGTTGCCGTGGTACGCGGTCGGCTTGTGGCGATGGATGCCGTAGGCTTCATGCTGTCTGGCACTGTTGTTGTAAAGCTTACAGATTTCGTGCCTATCAGTGTGCCGTTGTAGTACGTGTCGCAGTAAACTGTACCATTACCAGAAGTTTGATTAGGCATTTGATTTGCAAAGTTGAGTGGTATTGTCCACTGGCAGTTGTCACCAACATTCGTTGCAATCGTTCCTGACAAGTTACACCACGAATAGCGAAGCGTATGAGTAAAGCTTGTTGATGCGCGGTTTGTGTGAACGTAGATTTTTGTTCCAAGATCGCCCACGTTTTGAGTCGTTGACGGGTATGTGATGCATGACGGCTGCGAAGCTCTGGCGATTTGTGTCAAAGCCATTGAGCCAGATGCAGACCATGCGTAACTTGTTTTCCACTTGTACACCATGTTGAATGACACGGCAAGCGTCTTTGTACCATCAGAATTATGGGCAACGGTTGTTGTCCCTGATGCTATCGTTACTGGGTTTGATTCTGACGTGTGGTCTGTACCGACTGATACCCTTACCTTTGTTCCTGATGCACGGCTGAATACCGTTAAGCCGTTGATTGTTACGTTGATATCATGTGATTCGTTGGAGTACCATGGCGATGATGTGCTATCAAGCCATGCTATCAATGCCCAACTGATCGTTGATGTATTATCATTTGTGCTTGTGCCAGTCTCCGTGACCTTTAAAGCCATATGCACGGATGCCGCCACACCGCTGTAGAATGTTGCCATAACTCCTCCCTTAGCTTATCGAGATATGCTGACCGCTTCTTGTGACTTTGAGTCCTACAATCGTTGCTGTTGTGGTGACAGCTACATTTGAAACGTATAACTGGTTGTTCGTAAACCATGCCACTTTCTCACCTGACTGCATGAAACAGACTTGACCGTTTGACAGCTCCAGTGTGATTGGATCGTCTGTCTTTCCGATTTTTACACCGTCAGAGTCTAACTGGATGTATGTCTCAAGCTTCTGCCACTTGCTAGAAGATTCCTCACCCTGTTTTGTGATCGTCTCCTCAAGAGTCGTAAAACGTGCTGTTATTGCTTCTGGCGTCTGTGATATCTGCGAAGATACTTCTTTCTTGTACTCCTCAAAGTCTGTTGTCTTTGTGTAGCTATCAAGTGCAGTTGTCAGTGATTCCGTTGCTGTTTTCAGTGATTCGATTGAGTTGGTGTTCTGTGTAGTGGTTGTGACAGCATTATCCGGCACAGTCCACCGCTGATAATGC
>CAVCPW010000187.1:0-12188 GCA_963604075.1 Anaerovoracaceae bacterium
AATTCATCCCGCCACCTATAGAGGTGGGGGATTTCTTGCTCACGGCGTGTTAAAACTACAATGTTCATTTAGATGATAATCATCCCCAAAATGATCACGTAAAATATTTTCATTTAAAATCAAAAAAACTCTTGCAAACGTTTTGCAACCTGCTATAATGTGTTGGAAAAATGTCAAAAAGCAAAAAGCCTGGCGAAAAACAGGACAAAGGCAAGCGATCGGAAACGATCAAAACAATACAAAAAACTATAGAAGGAAAAGGTGAGGTCAAAATTATGGCAAAAAATGCAACAAGGGAGATGACGTCTGGAAACCCACTCAAGCTGATTTTAAGCTTTGCTGTCCCGCTGCTGCTTGGAATGCTATTTCAGCAATTTTATAGCATGGTAGATACAATCATCGTTGGAAAGAGTCTTGGTGTCGATCAGTTAGCAGGTGTTGGCTCAACAGGTGCAATCAATTTTATGATTATCGGTTTTTGCAACGGTGTCTGTAGCGGCTTTGCAATCCCGATCGCTCAAAGCTTCGGTGCAAAGGACTACAAGAGACTTCGCAAATTCGTTGCGAATGCAGCTTGGTTATCCATCGCATTTGCTGCGGTCATGACTGTCGTTGTCTGCATATTATGTAAGCAAATTCTTAGCTGGATGGATACACCAGAAAATATTTTCGATTATGCCTACAGCTACATATTCGTTATCTTCCTCGGAATCCCGGCGACTTATCTTTATAATTTGCTGTCGGGTATCATCCGTTCACTCGGTGACAGCCGCACACCTGTTATCTTTCTTGTCATTTCGGCAATGTTAAATATCGTCTTTGACCTGATTGCAATCCTTGTTCTGCATATGGGCGTGGCAGGTGCCGCTTGGGCGACTGTTCTTTCTCAGCTGATCTCTGGTATTTTATGCTTTTTATATATGAGAAAGCAATATGACATTCTCAAGTTTGAGAAGGATGAACTGAAATTTGAGGGACGTCAGGCAATTATTCTTTGCAACATGGGTATTCCAATGGGACTTCAGTACTCCATCACTGCAATTGGAAGCGTTATCTTACAGACCGCAGTAAACTCACTTGGTTCTCAGGCGGTAGCTGCTGTCACGGCAGCAGGTCGTATTTCAAACTTCAGTTGCTGCCCATTTGACGCACTCGGCTCCACTATGGCAACCTATGCCGGACAAAATGTCGGTGCCGGAAAGCTGGATCGTGTTGGAAAAGGCCTGAAATCCGCTAGCTTTGTCGGCGGCATCTATGCAATTATCGCCTTCTGTGTACTATCCTTATTTGGTCGATACATTGCACTGCTGTTCGTATCCTCAGACGAGGTTGCAATTCTTGATCAAGTAAAATTGTTCTTAATCATCAACACAGCATTCTACATTCCATTATGCCTTGTCAACACTGTACGATTCTGCATTCAGGGAATGGGCTACTCGCGTCTGGCGATTCTGGCCGGTGTCTGCGAGATGGTTGGACGAATTATCGCCAGCATTGTACTTGTACCGCTCATGGGATTTGTCGGCATCTGCTTTGCCAGCCCGATTGCATGGATTATGGCGGATCTGTTCCTCGTTCCGGCTTACTGCCATACAATTAATCGCATGAAGAAAATGCTGTTCGCACATTAATATCCGATTAACAAAATCTTTTTCACAATCAAAAATACCCTTCGACCAACCGTATAGATTATACGAGTTTGGTCAAATGGTATTTTTCTTTATGTTCAGTCAAGCGGATATTCGCAATCCGCTTCGCTACTTGCTCATAACCAAATAACTGCTCCGCAGTTTATCAGAAGGCGCTTGCACGCCTTTGTTAAAAATATCACTTTCCTGCATTCAGCAATGCATTCAACAATGCATTATTATTATAAAGAAATGTCAGCAGTTTGCTTTGCATAATCATAGTAAGCGCATCGCGTCCCCACTCGGCCGTGGCAAATGCTGTCACTGCAATACCGCCAATCCAAATGATAATCAGCGCGATAAGCAATCCTCCAACTGCTCCTGCTATACAGTCAATCTGGTGCAGTACAGGAAGCTGCACGAGTCCTGACAGCAGAAATGTTACAATACGAAGCACGATCCATACGATAACAAAGCTGATTACACAGCAGACCGCCCGAAATGCCACATCCGTGAGCCATCCGGTAATATACACTGATACGCTCTGAATCCCCTTCTGCTCATAGACTGCCTTGCTGTTGCTCTGCTCCAATGCGTTTTTAAGAACATCAGGAAGATTCAAGCTGTCGATAAACTCATCTGTCATCTGTGCCTGGCTTGTCTGAAGTGCCTGTGTTTTTTCTTCCACAAACGAACTGATTTCATTTTCGATTGTGGTATAAATTCCTGTCTGTTCCTTTACAAAATCCGACACAGGCTGACGGACAAAAAGCATGATCACCATACTCAGAAAGAAGGAGGCAAACGACAATACAGTTTTCACCAATCCTCTCTTTGCGCCCGCCAGTATCGCAAGTACAATCAATACAATTACAGCTATTGTAAGCCAATTCACTACGATCACACCTTTCTTTTTTCCATTTACTCATCTCGAAAAACAGTACAAGGATATTCAAAATCTTCGCAAAAAAGACTCGTTGTTTACAAACTACAGACCTTGCAGAACTTTGGTTCAACCAACTTCAAAGTCCTTGTCACGAAGAATCAGGCAGCCTTTCTTGTCATACTTACTCTGAAAGAGTCTTCGCACGGACTTTTTCTCAGCCTTCTCAATCGCATTATTGACGATCATCTCAACGATATGCTTTTTATTGCGCTCCTGATTTTCAGAAATCACTTTCAAACGCTCCATCAGTGCTAACTCACCGGACTTGTCTAATACGCTATCCTCATGATCCGCATAATCTCTCGCATAATCAAGAAGCTCTGATACAGAATATGTCTCGCGTACAAACTGTGCAGTAACAGTCTGTGCCAGCTGTGGATGATCCAACAGCAAGTGATGAATGGATGCCGGCGTGTCAATTAAGACAACCAAAAGACTTCTATCAGTCGGGTCAATAATCTTGCAGAATTCATCGATGATTCGCTCATTCATGTCAGCTGCATTTTCAATCAAAATAGTTTTGCCAAGCAGCCTATCAATTGATTTTACTAGCCCTTTCTGATTCAACTTTTGACCTGTGATCTTTACGACAGACTGCGGAACAGTGCGTGGTGAACTCTCCGCAAGCTCCTGCAGGTACTCAAGAGCAAGCTCAATGTCATCCTCGCCCGGCATTACTTGAATTGCAAAATGCCATACTCCGGAAAGGTCTTCCGGATTGACAATCGGAAGTCCCGCATTTTCACTGCGTTCTGCCTGACGTCTCTCCTCATATTCATCTATTAGAGTCTCCTGTACAGCATCCTCGTCCTGAGTCTGCTGTACATCTTCTATTTCTTCTGGTTCTCCGGCAGTTTGAGCTTCCTCAATATCATCTGGTTCTTGTTTTTCTGCATCTGACAGTTCAGGTTCTTCTGGCTCTTCTGCCACTTCCTGTCCCATCTCCACCAAATCTTCCGCCTCTTCGAACTGAATGTCCCCTGTCTCTGGCATCAATTCATCTGCATTCTCATAAGCTGGATACTTTGATATAATCTCTGATTCGACAGATGCCTCTGCAAACGTACCTGTTTCCTCAGCTGACAGCTCCGGCTCTTCTAGTGCTGAAAACTCTGGAATTGCAATAATTGTTTCTTCCATATTTTCCTGCTCTGGCTCATCTGCTGTCATTTCTTCGGATGTTGCTTTCGCTGTTTCCTCTGTTGTATCTACTGCCACTTCTTCTGATGCATCTTTTGCTGTTTTCTCTGATGCATCTTCTGTTGTTTTCTCTACTATATCTTCTACTGTTTCTTCTGCAGCTTTCTCTCCTACAGTTTCTTGCTGTGCCTGCAAAACCTCCTGTGCGAGTGCCTCCTGCAGATCGTTCTGCGCCTCCTCCTGCTTTGCACGCTGGATTACTGCCATGATCTCATTCATGTCACTGGTGACAACACTGCGTCTGGCAGGCTCCTGTCTCTGTGTTTCCTTTAAGCGCTCGACTGCCTCACGTTCCTCCTGTTCATGCTGAACACGAAGCTGCTCCTCCTGTTCATGCTGTAGGCGAAGCTGCTCCTCACGCTCAAGCGCTGCTCTTTGCTCTGCCTCGCGTGCCCTTGCCTCTTCCTTAGCAGCTTCCTGCTCTGCCTGATAAGCCTTTTCCTGCTCTTCCTGCCATTTCAGAATCTTTTCCTCTGCGGCTGCTCTTTCAGCCTGTGCAGCTTCCTGCTGTTTTTTCTCCTGCTCTTCTTGCGCTTTCTTGAGCTTCTCATTCTCTTCCTGCGCCTTCTTGTCAGCAAACTTCTGCACCTTTTCCTTCTGTGCCTGTGTCAAAGGTACGAACTGGCTCTTAAGTGAGAGTGCCTTTTCCACATATTTTCCAAGACCAAACCAGAGTATAATATCATCGCACAACTGGATACACTTATCCTTCTCGTTGTTCATCGCATACAAAACAGCCAGCTCATATGCCCATTTCTCATCAAAATCCTCTCTCTTGAACGCTTCAAGAATCTGGATCTTCTCCTCGAGTGTCGCCTTCTGAAAGCGCGCCATCTTATACAAAAGTATATATCTACCCTGGTCGTTTGGCGCAATGCGGCAGAATTCTTCAAAATAATTCTTCGCATCGTCATAGCTGTCTGCCTTTAATGCAAGCTCTGTCAGACGATAGACAATACGGCGGCCCATCGTCGTATACTGATATGCCTGCTGCAGAATATCGATTGCTTTTTCGTATTCTCCGACTGCTGTGTAAATATCCGCAACCAATGTGAGCATCTTCACATCACGAACTTTTGTCCAGTCAATCGTATCACACAGCTTTGCAGCCTCCTCATATTCTTTTCTGGCTGCAACCTGTCTGATATGCTCTGTCTTTAACTGATATTCATACTTATCCATGTTTGTCACCATTTCCTGAATCTATATCGTAGTCCACAAAATTCATCATTGCAACACTTCATGAGCTTCATGAACCATAAATTGCTCTATCATCATATTATTTTATAACTCCACACGTCCATCAAGTGCACGTGTTAATGTTACTTCATCAATATATTCCAAATCGCCGCCCACCGGCACTCCACTGGCAATACGCGTAACCTTAATTCCGGCTGGCTTGATTAATTTGCTGATATACATCGCAGTTGCTTCGCCTTCCAGACTGGAATTAGTTGCAATAATTACCTCGCGCACATCTTCGCGCTGCAGACGCACCAGCAATTCCTTTATTTTAATGTCTCCCGGCCCGATTCCAAGCATTGGTGAAATCGCACCGTGAAGAACGTGATAAACTCCATCAAATTTTCCTGTCTTCTCATAAGCTGCAAGATCTCTGGAAGTCTCTACTACCATGATCACTGACTTATCTCTTTTTGCACTGCTGCAGATCGGACACAATTCCTGATCGGTCAGTGTAAAACATTCCTTACAATAGCGGATATTGCTGCGCGCATTCACCATTGACTGCGCCAGCTGATCCACTTGCTCCTTTGGCATATTAATAATATGAAATGCCAGACGCTGAGCCGACTTTGCTCCGATCCCAGGCAATCTGGACAATTCCTCAATCAATTGATTTACCGTCTTGCTGTAAAAGTCCATTAGAACGGAAAGCCTCCGCCAAGACCACCAAGGCTGCCTCCTAAGCCGCCTGCTAACTTGCCCATCGTCTCAGAAGATGCCTCATCGACCTGACGCATTGCTTCATTTACAGCTGCTACGATCAGATCCTGCAAAGTCTCGATATCATCTGGATCCACTGCCTCTGGTGCCAGCTCAACATTCTTTACTTCTCTCTTACCAGAAACGATAACCTTAACGGCACCGCCGCCTACGCTTGCAGTAAACTCCTTCTCCTCAAGTTCCTTCTGCTGCTCCTCCATCTGACGCTGCATTCTCTGTGCCTGCTTCATCAGGTTATTCATATTACCCGGCATACCGCCCGGGAATCCACCTCTCTTTGCCATGTTTTTTATTTCCTTTCCTCTTTCTCTTTTTTCTATTTTTATTTATTTTTCTATCTATATTCTGCCACTGCTTGCATTTAGTTATTGCTTGCGTTTATTTGTTGTCTGCGTTTAGCTATTACTTGCGTTTATTTACTGCTGGATTCATTTACTGCTGGATTTTTTTGCAGGTTCTTATCAGAATTTACAGATTTGCCCGCTTCGTCACCGATCTCCATATTGATACCATCAATATGGTTACTTCTTATGACGCGCGGCATCGCCTTGCCTTCCTCACGCAGTACGGGATTTATTGAAAACTCCTTCTGATAATAATCATTTATCACCTGTCGCACTTCTTCCATATGGTTTTGCTCATTTATCAGATCATGCTTATGTTTATCTGTAAATATGATACAAGCTCCCTTTTCTTTCTCATAACTGATATAAGTACCCTTCAAAATACTTTTGACAGTTGCATACTGCATTTCGCGAATTTTATCCCAGTCTGCCTTTAATTTCTGATAGTCGTCATATTCTGCCTCGCTTAGCTCAATCGTCTCTACTTCACTCTGTGACTGCAAACCTGCGGCGTCGCTGACTGTTTGCTGCGCAGCCTGCACGAAGTTTCCGGAACTGAGCTGCTCCTCGATGCGATCAAGACGCACGCGAATACTGTCCAGATCTTCCTCCATCTGCGGCTGCATCATCTTAATGATCGCCACCTCGATTAATACACGCTTTGAGACGGCAAATTTCAACTGATTGGAAAGCTCGGAACAGATACGTATGTTTCGCATCAAAACCTGAAGCGCTACCATCTTTGATTCCTCGCGCAGCGCCTCATAGTTTTCTGCCGTCATATCAAGTGCCTGCGCACTCTGATCTGCCGTCTGCACCATCATCAGATTTCTCTGATACCAGATAAAATCATTTACAAATTGACCAAAATCGCGACCCTGTGCACTGATTTCATCCATCAGCTTCACACAGCCTGCCACATTGCACTCGATGATAAGACGCAGCAGACGTGAAAATACCTGCGTATCTACTGCACCCAGTACATCGAGCACTTTCTCATAGGTCAACCGCTGTCCATAGTAGAATGAGATGCACTGCTCCAGCAAGCTGAGCGCATCTCGCATAGAACCATCCGCTGCCTTCGCCACATAGCGCACCGCATCCTCATCAGCCTCTACATTTTCCTCAGCAAGCAAATGAGAAATCTGGTCTGCTATGACACCATTTCCAATACGATGAAAATCATATCGCTGACAGCGTGACAACACTGTAATCGGAATGCGGTTTGCCTCTGTGGTTGCAAGAATAAATATTACATAGGCCGGCGGTTCCTCTAACGTCTTCAAGAGTGCATTAAAGGCGCCCGGCGACAGCATATGAACCTCATCAATGATATAGACCCGATACTTTCCCTCTGTCGGGGAATATTGTACCTGATCACGAATCTCACGGATGTTATCGACACCGTTGTTGGACGCTGCATCGATTTCCGCTACATTGACCGATCGCCCCTCAAGAATCGCTTTGCACACCGCGCATTCATTGCAAGGGCTTCCATCCACGGGATGCTCACAGTTTACTGCACGCGCCATGATCTTGGCAACCGTGGTTTTTCCTGTTCCTCTCGTGCCGCAAAACAGATATGCATGACCGACGCGGTCTGAAATAATCTGATTTTTTAACGTCCGTACAATGTGATCCTGCCCTCTTACATCTTCAAAGCGGGCAGGACGCCATTTGCGGTATAATGCTGTATATGCCATTTATGAATAAACTCCATTCATTTCATCAATGTTCATACTCATCTTCGTCATTGCTTACTTATATCGAATCATAAAAACATCAATGCATATTTCCTAGACTTAATCTCCGAAGGAGATGCCCATCAGCTTTGCTTCCTGAATCATCTCGTCATCCGGTTGGATCATCTTAAGCTTTCCGGCAACATCTTCTAACGGAATCTTTGCGATGTGATTGTTCTTCATGCCGACAAGATATCCGAAATCTCCGTCTAAAATCATCTTTCCGGCTGCCGCACCGAGTCTGGTGGAAAGCACACGGTCATACGGGCACGGGCTTCCGCCTCTTTGCATGTGACCCGGAACTGCTACACGAACTTCCTGGCCGGTCAGTTCACCAAGCTGAGCACCTATCTCGTAGGAGATGGACGGATACTGGCGAGTTGCCAGATATTTCTTATATTCCTTCTTGGAAAGTGCCGCCTGCTCCTTGGAAATTGCGCCCTCTGCAACAGCGATGATAGAGAAACGTTTGCCATCTTTCGCACGCTTGTTAACTGCTTCTGCTACCTTATTGATATCATACGGGATTTCCGGAACCAGAATGATGTCAGCGCCGCCTGCGATACCAGCATGCAATGTCAGCCATCCTACCTTATGCCCCATTACCTCTACAATGAATACGCGGCCATGAGAAGCTGCTGTTGTATGAATACAGTCGATTGTCTGCGTTGCAAGATTGATCGCACTCTGGAAACCAAATGTTACATCGGTTCCCCACAGATCGTTATCAATTGTCTTTGGAAGTCCAATGACATTTAAGCCTTCCTGACGAAGAAGGTTTGTTGTCTTCTGGCTGCCATTTCCACCTAACACTACAAGACAGTCAAGCTTTAACTTCTTGTAAGTATTCTTCATTGCCTCTACCTTATCAAGACCATTCTCATCTGGGACACGCATCAGCTTAAATGGCTGTCTGCTCGTTCCTAAAATCGTGCCGCCTGTCGTCAGAATTCCTGAAAAATCCTTAGACTTCATAACTCGGTAATCGCCATAGATCAAACCACGATAGCCTTCGATGAAACCAATGATTTCAACATCCTTTCTCTGGTTGTACAATACCTTTGCAACACCTCTCATGGTTGCATTCAGGCTCTGACAATCTCCGCCGCTAGTTAACATTCCAACTCGCATCGTATCTTCCTCCTTATTTTTAGGATTTCAACTGTACTGATATGGCTAAACTAACCCATCATAGATTTATTATACAAAAAAAGAGCTGCTGTTGCAACAGACAACTCTTAAAAATCACTTTTTCTTTTGTTCTAATCATAATTCGATTCTGTAAACTATGGTAGTGCTTACAAAATCACATTTTTCACGCATCCCGGCTTCGAATGCCACCCCCAGACGTTACCTCTGCAGCCTGCTCGGTCCAGGCACCCTCACGGCACACAAGATGTTCTGCTTAATGCTGCTTCGTTCCCGACCTGACATGGTTCACAGAGTCCTGTTGCGTAAGACCCAAACTTCAACGCCACTTACAGAGGGCAGCTCCACAAGTGAAACACCCTCAGCCGGGATATAACCCCTACTATAGCGGATTGAAGGTACAAGGCACCGCTACCGCCCCGGCTGCGCATCCATAATTGTATCGGATATTCCCTCGTTTGTCAAGGGGCGTTTCCTCTTTTTTACCCTGATACGTTTAAAAAACTCTGACAATATCTGTGAGCATTCCGGTTCAAGTACGCCCTTTGTGATTGGGATCTGATGGTTAAACTGCTGCATGTCAAGCAAGTTTAAAATGGAGCCTGCACAGCCCGCTTTTGCGTTCATTGCACCAATTACCACTCTATCCAGACGCGCCTGCACGGCAGCTCCGGCACACATTTGACACGGCTCAAGTGTCACATACATCGTGCAGCCCTCCAGCCGCCAGTCACCCAACTTTTTCGATGCCTTTTTCATAGCCGCCAGCTCTGCATGGCCGAGTACTGACTTCTCAATATTTCGTCTGTTATATCCTCTGGCAATCACCTTTCCATCGCAGACAATCACACAGCCGATTGGAACCTCATCAATAGCCGCGGCCTTCTTTGCCTGTGTCAATGCCTGGCGCATAAATTTCCGATCTTCTTTTGCTATTAATTTTTCTTTTAGTTCTTCTTTCTCGCTCTCTGAAGGCTGCTGCCCTTTTCCTACTGCCATTGTCTTTTCCCTTTCTCCTATTTTCACAACTCGTGAACTACTCCGACTTGTAAAAGTCGGAGCTTCCTGATTAAACGGTTATTATTTATGAAAAAGAGGAACGTTTAGAACCATTTTCATATTCTTTATGTTATTTATTTCGACATTTCCGACAGAGCATCAGAAAGCGCTGCAAACTGCTCCAGCGTAAGCGTCTCACCTCGCACATTTGCCGCCAGACCAATGCTTTCAAGCACTGCTGCCAGTTCGTCCTTACTCTTGTTTAAGCCGCCGACATTATACAGACCATTTACTAATGTCTTTCTCCTCTGGTTAAAGGATGCGCGGATAATATCAAACATCAGCTTCTCGTCTTTTACTGCCACAGGTGTCTTATGGCTCGTCAGACGAATGACTGCACTTCCGACATTTGGTCTTGGCATAAAACAGTTCGGTGGAACATTTGCCACGATGTATGGCTCTGCATAAAACTGTA
Source organism: Anaerovoracaceae bacterium (assembly GCA_963604075.1). Lineage (GTDB taxonomy): Bacteria > Bacillota > Clostridia > Lachnospirales > Lachnospiraceae > Anthropogastromicrobium. The sequence continues at coordinate 10,449 of CAVCPW010000187.1, forward strand.
CGGCAAGTGAAAGTGCACCATAATCCTTGCCGCCAGGAAGCGCCTGCATACGCTGCGCAACCTCCTTCTGTACCATAACAGTCACACTCTCCATCGGAACATGATTTTCAAACAGCCCCATCAGAATCGGTGTTGTAATATAATATGGAAGGTTTGCTACCACCTTGATGCGTTTTCCCTCGCACTGTTCCTTAACAAGCTTGTTGATATCAAGCTTTAATACATCATTATGAATCACGGTCACATTATCATATGCTGATAATGTATCCTGCAGAATCGGGATCAGATTGTCATCGATCTCAACTGCAAAAACGTGCTTTGCAGACTCGCACAGATACTGGGTCAGAGTACCGATTCCCGGTCCGATTTCAAGCACGTAATCCTCCGATGTAATCTCAGCTGCGCGCACAATTTTATCGAGCACATGCGTGTCAATCAGAAAGTTCTGACCGAATTTTTTTGCAAAATGGAACTGATATTTCTGCAGTACTTCTATTGTATTTTTCGGATTTCCTAATTCAGCCACAGTTTTCCTCCAATCGATATAGCTTTCTTGCGTTCTCAAGCGTGGTCTGGATAATAGTTTCCTCCGATATCTGCTTAATTTCAGAAAGCTGCTTTACTACTTCTTTTAAATACATGGAATTGTTTCGTTTTCCGCGGTGCGGCGGCGGTGCTAAATATGGGCTGTCAGTTTCAAGTACAATAGACGACAGCGGAATTTCGGCTGCCACCTCTTTGATCACACGAGCATTCTTAAAAGCAAGCACTCCACCTATGCCCAGGTAAAAGCCCATTGAAATATACTCCTTTGCCATTTCCACAGAATACGAATAACAATGAATAACGCCATGATTTCCAGCCTTTACTGCATCTTTCATGATATCCATCGTGTCCTTTGCTGCTTCTCTGCTGTGTATAATAACAGGAAGATCGACCTCTCTTGCCAGCTCAAGCTGTCTTTGAAACCATTTTTTCTGGATATCTCTCGGTGAATTGTCCCAATAATAATCTAGTCCAATCTCTCCGATCGCTACCACCTTTTTTTCTTTAGTCCATAATCTGAGTGTCTCAATATCATCTTCCTTCATTTCAGCAGCGCTGTCCGGATGCACACCGACTGCGGCGTAGATCTGCGGCCATTTTTTTGAAAGCTCGACCGCACGCTTTGAGGATTCCATGGACGCGCCTACGTCCGTTATACAACAAATGCCGGAGGAGAAAATCTCCTCCAGCAGTGTGTCGCGATCCTCATCAAATGCATCATCATCATAATGCGCATGAGTATCAAAAATCATTCTATATTCCCTCTCTGTCAAATAATTCAATTGAGTTCAAGTAAAATCCAGTTCAAATCAATTAATCCAAGTCAATCAACCTCAAATTAATTAAATCTACATCAATTAGATCTGCATCAAATGACTTCAAATCAAGTCAAGCGGATATTCGCAATCCGCTTCGCTACTTGATTTGGTTAAATTCACTCTGTTATCAGTCAGATGTCTCTGCCGGTTCTTCTGCTGCCGGAGCCGGTTCTTCTGCCCCCTGCACGGTAGTATCTGCCGGAGTCTCCACATTTTCAGTTGTGTCTGCCTGCGCCGGTGTATCTGTCTGTGCTTGAGTCGTTGTTGTAGTCGGCTCTGTTGTCACATCCGCTGGATTCGTTGTCGTCTGATGCGGCTCTGTCTCTGGCTCATCTGTCTTAGCTGGCTCACTTGGCTGAGTTGGCTGCGTTGGCTG
>CAVCPW010000188.1:0-2798 GCA_963604075.1 Anaerovoracaceae bacterium
TGTGTGATCTGCTCTTCAAGACGATTAAAGCTGTCCTGCTGATGCTCGTACTTTGCCTTTAATGCTTCACTACTGCGATTAGTGTCGTCGTAGTCTCTTGTCGTGATGGCAAGATTTTTTTCAAGTGTTGCGAGGTCACTCTCGATTTTGCTGCTCTCAACCGCATAGGCATCGATATCGTACTGCTTTAATTCATCGCGCAGCTTCAAATATTCCTTCGCTGCCGTTGCCTGACGCTCCAATGGACCTACCTGCTTGGACAGCTCGGACATGATATCATTTAAGCGTACCATGTTTGCCTGCTCGCTCTCGAGCTTTTTCTTTGCAGCTGCCTTACGGCGCTTAAACTTAACAATACCAGCTGCCTCATCAAAGAGCTCACGGCGATCCTCTGGCTTACCACTTAAGATCTTGTCAATCTGACCCTGCCCTATGATGGAGTAGCCCTCTTTTCCGATACCTGTATCGTAGAAAAGCTCGGTAACATCCTTCAAACGACACTGTGCTCCGTTCAAACGATACTCGCTCTCACCAGAGCGGTAAATTCGTCTGGACACAGTAACTTCGTTGTAATCCAAATTTAGATGACGATCGGTATTGTCAAATGTAATTGCCACACTGGCATAGCCCTGCGGCTTTCGGTTCTGCGTGCCGGAAAAGATAACATCCTGCATGTTAGCACCACGAAGCTGCTTGGAGCTTTGCTCTCCAAGCACCCATCGCACTGCATCGGCAACGTTGCTTTTTCCGCTTCCGTTTGGTCCGACGATACAAGTGATGCCATTGTGAAACTCAAACAGCGTCTTGTTTGCAAATGACTTAAAACCTTGCACCTCAATACTTTTTAAATACATAAAAGATTCTTCTCACTTTAAATTTTAAAATTCAAATTTTGATTTTATTTTTTTACCCTAACTTGCCTTAATCATTCTTTTTCAGTATCAGAATCGTTTCATAGGCTGCCAGCTGCTGTGCGCCCTTTTTGGTATGTCCTACTCCCACTCCAAATACCCTGTCGCCAATCTTTGCTTGCATGCGAAACTTCTTGTCATGATCTGGTCCCTCTTCTCCAAGCAATTCATATGACAGTGGCTCATTAAAATCTCTCTGCACAATTTCCTGAAGGATAGTTTTGCTATCGTAAAAGAGTTTTTTATTTTCCAGATCATTTAAGACAAAACGGATAATAAATTCTTTTGCATTAGCAAATCCACCATCCAGATAAATGGCTCCAATCAGTGCTTCCATGGCATCCGATGTGATAGATGCTCTGAGTCTTCCTCCAGTGGAATCCTCTCCATTTCCAAGGCGAAGATACTTTCCAAGAGAAATAGCCTCTGCACACATCGCCAATGACTGCTCACAGACAATGCTTGCACGAAGCTTTGTCAGCTCGCCCTCCGGATACTCCTTATAGTTGTGAAACAAAAAATCACTCGATACAAGCTCGAGTACAGCATCCCCCAAAAATTCCAGACGCTCATTATCATGCCTTTTTCCTGCGTAATGCTCGTGCGCATATGAGCTGTGCGTCAGGGCAAGTTCTAACAGCTGCGGATCACGAAATGTATATCCGACTGTCTTTTCCAGTTCACTCATAATTCCTCCTCTAAATAAAACCACTTAAACAAACCCAAGCTAAAGCAATTAAACTAAACTAAGTCAAGCGAATATTCGCAATCCGCTCCGCTACTTGATTTGGTTAAACAAACTAAAGCAAAAACATAAAGATTATAAATGAAAAGACAGAGCCGCAAGGATTCTCCTCGCAGCTCATGTACCAGTTTTCTTTTTACGCCATCGTATCGTTAATCAGTTCGTACACATCGCCAACGGTTGCCAGATTTTTATCCTCGAGTTCTTCCTGTGGAACGGTAATACCTAGTTCATCCTCGATTCCCATGATGATTTCAACCGCATCCAATGAATCTGCTCCGAGATCCTCCAGCAATCTCGTATCCATTGTGATTTCGTCCTCCTCGACGTCTAGAACCTCAGCAATGATTTTCTGCAATGTTTCGAATTCCATACAAGCCACCCTTTCTTATACTTTCTTTGTTTTTACACATTCAGACTTTTTTCTATCTTTGCGGCAATATCTGCCTCAGTAAAGGATATACACTGCTCGATTGCAGTCGTCACTTCCTTTGCTTTTGAACTACCATGAGCCTTTACAACAAGACCCTTTAATCCCAGAAGCGGCGCTCCACCATACTCACTGGCATCAAATTTTTTCACTACACCTTTTAATGAAGGCTTTGCAAGAAGACCTCCGATTTTTCCTGCTGTTGTGGACATCATTGCATTTTTAATTTCCTTAATCAGAGCCTTTCCGACACCCTCATACAACTTCAAAATGACATTTCCGACAAATGCCTCACACACTAACACGTCACACGGTCCGTAAGGGATTTCGCGTGCCTCAACATTTCCGATGAAATTGATATCTGAGCATTCCTTTAACAATGGATACGTCTCTTTTACGAGTGCATTGCCTTTCTCCTCCTCGGCACCGATATTGACAATACCAACTCTTGGATTTTTAATACCCATAACGTTCTCTGCATAGATGGAACCCATCTTTGCGAACTGGACGAGCTGCTCCGCACGCGCATCTACATTTGCACCACAGTCTACTAAAAGCATCGCTCCTTTTACAGTCGGAATAACAGGTGCAAGTGGTGCTCTCTTCACGCCCTTAATCTTTCCTGCAATCAGCTGGCCTCCGACCAATACTGCGCCAGTGCTTCCACAGGAAACAAATGCGTCTGCCTTCTGATCTTTTACAAGCTTTAATC
>CAVCPW010000189.1:0-2283 GCA_963604075.1 Anaerovoracaceae bacterium
GTGTGAAGGTTTGATACGTGTGACCGTGATCGCCCATAACCGGGTCAATTAAAACCTGCGTATTTTCATCCTTGAAATCGTGAATGAAATTTTTTACAATTTCAATCTGGCGCATCGAGCCTAAAAAACCAGCTGATATGCATTCAAAGTGAAGATTTAATTTCTTCCATTCTGCGATGTAGGACGGCATCTTCTCAGTATAATCGTCAAAGTAGAAGGAAGGGTATCCGGTGTGGTTGGAAAAGACGGAGGTCAGCACCGGACAGCACTGAACCTTCATCTGGGAAATGATCGGCAATGCCACTGTCACGGAACAGCGACCGAAGCCGGAAAAATCATTAATCAAAGCAGCCTTTGGCTGATGGCGAAGTGACATAAATAAAACGCGCCTTTCTAATCATGAGTTATTTATAAATTTAAGCCCTTGGTTTCCTCACATCCGGTCATGATGTTGAAGCACTGTATTGCAGCACCTGAAGCACCCTTTCCAAGGTTATCGAAAACGCTGGACAGCTGGACACGGTTCTCATTTCCAGTGATGTAAATCTGCATTCCGTCATAGCCGCTTAGATGGTTGCCGCTTAAGAAGCCAGCCATGTCGCTCTCTGCGCCGAGTGGCATTACCTTTACGAATGGCTCGTTTGCATAGTAGTCAGCAAAGAATGCCTGTAAGGACTCTGGTGTCTGAGTACCGTTTAACAGCTCAGTGTATAGCGGAACATTTACTACCATGCCGCTGTAATAATCAGAAACGATCGGAGTAAACAGCGGAGCGCGGGATAATCCTAATCAGACGCATTTCCTTTAAGTGCTTGTGCTGCTGGGATAGACCATACTCGCGCGGTGCATCAAGCTCATCGTCGCGGTCAGATGCCTCGTATTGTGCAATCATTTTCTTGCCGCCGCCGCTGTATCCGGTCAGGGAGAAGGAGACAACCGGGTAATCCTTTGGAAGGATGCCACTTGCAATTAACGGATAAACGAGAGAGATAAATCCTGATGCGTGGCAGCCAGGGTTTGCAATGCGCTTACCGGTTTTGATGCCCTCACGATGCTTTGCGGAAAGCTCTGGGAAGCCGTATGCCCAACCAGCTTCGGTGCGGTGTGCAGTTGAAGCATCGATGATGCGAGTATTGGGGTTCGTTACAAGTGCAACGGCCTCTCTTGCTGCGCTGTCTGGCAGGCAGAGAAATGTGATATCAGAAGAGTTGATCAGGCGGCTGCGCTCGGCAGGATCCTTTCTTAACTCTGGTGCGATTGTTAAAAGTTCAATGTCATCTCGATTGTCAAGACGTTCATGAATGCGAAGTCCTGTGGTACCTTCGCTTCCGTCGATAAATACTTTGGTTTTCATATAATGCCCCTCTTTTCTTTTGAGAAATCGGCTGGACGTATGGACGCCAGCGTAAGGTTATAGTCTCTGACATTATATCAGACATTAGGATGGGATGCAACCCGGAAGATGATTTAAGCCAGGGGCATAAGAAAGTTATGTGATAAACTAATCTGAATTGGAAATAAGACTGCAAAGAACTAGAAAGATAATAAATAATTGAGGCAGGAGCCAGAGGGCAATGATAAATAATCTTGAATCCCGCTGGCTCCTTTGCTATTCAATTGAGATATGAAATAAACTCCATTGTGCCAGAACTTTTTGTGTGGTATCATAATTTTGCGAATCAGCTGGAGAAAAATACCTTTTGCCACCAACATCATTAAAAAATAAAAGAAAGAGAGGATCCCAACCATGGAATTTTCAAAGTATGGAATTACCACAAAACCACAATTAATCTACCACAACCCACTCGCCTCTGAATCCGACATCGAAGGCTTCGTGCTTGAAGGTACCGCCAAAATCTCCTTTCCGGAGGGAAAACTTCGCATGGAAAATGGCTTAAGTGCCGCACAGGGTCAGAAGGCAAACTATGTATTATGGTGCCCGCAGGACTTTCCGTCAAACGTCTACATTGAATGGGAGTTTCAGCCATTAAAGGAGCCGGGTCTTGCCATTCTGTTCTTTGCTGCAAAGGGCAGGAACGAAGAAGATCTTTTTGACGCATCACTCCAGCCAAGAACAGGAGAGTACCCGCTGTATCACCACGGCGATATTAATGCCTTCCACGTATCCTACTTCAGAAGAAAAGAGCCAGATGAAAGAAGCTTTCATACCTGCAATTTACGAAAGAGCTATGGCTTCCATTTGGTAACACAGGGCGCCGACCCGATTCCGGACGTGACCGATGTGTCTGCACCGTACAAGCTTGGTCTGCTAAAGTATGAAGA
>CAVCPW010000190.1:0-4792 GCA_963604075.1 Anaerovoracaceae bacterium
TGCCAACGGCACATCAAGAAGCTTTGCTAAGGTCTTAACCAGGTACGTCTTGCCACTTCCAGTCGGTCCGATCATCAGCATGTTAGACTTTTCAATCTCTACATCCTTCTTCTGCTGAATCGCTGCCATTCTTTTATAATGGTTATAAACCGCAACAGACATGACCTTCTTTGCATGCTCCTGTCCTACTACGTACTCATTTAACCTGGCATGAATCTGGTGCGGTGTCGGAACCTCCTTTAAATCAATAGGCTTAACTTCCTCATCCGGCTTCTTTTTCTTGATCTTCTGTGGTTCTGGCATACCCATATTCATGCTGCCCATCATATTCACCAGCTCATCCGGCGTTGTCGTAAAGGAAAAACCCTCCGGAATCCCGAACATCTTAGGAAAATTGCCATTATTAACCTGATTGAATGCCTTCTGCATGCAGTCATTACAGATATTAATCTCTGGTGAGATCGTTATCATCTTTCCTGCTTTGCTTTCCGGTCTACGACAAACATAGCAGACCTTCTCATACATATCCTGATCAGCCGATGTTACATTTTTTTTGTTGCTGCTGTTATTATTGCTATTATTTGTACTATTATTGATTGTAGTTGTATCATTATCGTTTGTATTCTGATTCGTCATAACGAAAACTCCTTTGCTGAATGTTTCTTGACATCTATTGTAGTATACTTGATATAGGAAATAAAAACAAGATTTTTCAAAAAAAGACTGGCAGATTTCTCCGCCAGTCTCCTAAATTTTTTAAGTTTTTTGCAAAGTTTGCGAAACACTCATTCACAAAACCGCACGTTCCATGTGCGTGAATGATAGGAATTAGTTATCGATCAGCTTCTTGGTATCCTTCCAGCTCATCAGACTTCTTAACTCCTCGCCAACCTTCTCAACCGGATGCTCAGCCTGCATACGTCTCATAGCCAGGAAGTGCGGCATACCAACCTTGCTCTCTAACAGCCACTCCTTAGCGAATGCACCGCTCTGGATATCAGCCAGAACCTTACGCATTGCATTCTTAGTATCCTCAGTGATGATCTTCGGTCCAGTGATGTAATCACCATACTCAGCAGTGTTGGAGATAGAATATCTCATACCAGCGAAACCAGACTCGTTGATCAGGTCAACAATCAGCTTCATCTCATGGATACACTCAAAGTAAGCTGACTCTGGCTCATAACCAGCCTCAACCAGTACCTCGTAACCAGCCTTCATCAATGCACATACACCACCGCAAAGAACTGCCTGCTCACCAAACAGATCGGTCTCGGTCTCCTGACGGAATGTGGTCTCCAGAACACCTGCTCTTGCGCCACCGATAGCCAGTGCGTAAGCCAGTGCCAGATCATGTGCCTTACCAGTAGCATTCTGATGAACAGCGATCAGACACGGAACACCCTTGCCTTCCTGATAGGTAGAACGAACGGTGTGACCCGGTCCCTTTGGTGCTATCATAGTAACGTCAACATCTGCTGGTGGAACGATCTGATTGAAGTGAATAGCGAAACCGTGAGCGAACATTAACATCATACCTGGTCTTAAGTTCGGAGCTACGCTCTCCTTGTACATAGCAGCCTGCTTCTCATCGTTGATCAGGATCATAACGATATCTGCTCTCTTAGTAGCCTCTGCTGCTGTATATACTTCAAATCCCTCGGACTCTGCCTTTGCCCAAGACTTAGATCCCTCGTACAGACCGATAATAACGTTGCATCCAGACTCTTTAGCATTCTTTGCATGCGCATGTCCCTGGCTGCCGTATCCGATAATCTCAATGGTCTTACCCTCCAGTAAAGACAGATTACAGTCCTTCTGATAATAAATTGTTGCCATAACTTTATCCTCCATATAGTGTTATAGGGCATATGCCCCAAGTAAATATGCAAAACAAGACTCTACATAAATCATCTAATGTATTGACTTGTAAAATCACTCATTAAATTATTTATAATAGAGAGTTGCAATGTCGCGTGTTTCAGCAAGCTGAATAAAAGAACTCCAGCTATTCAAAACTTCAGCTGTTTAAATAAACATTACATAAACAGTCAACTGCTTATTAAGATAAGCTGTTATTTGATCCTCTCGACAGACCTGTGATACCAGTTCTAGCCAGCTCCAGTATCGTAAACTTCTCAAGAAGCTTCGTGCAGGCATTCAGCTTGTTCTCATTTCCGGTAAGCTCGATCATCATAGATGCCTCTCCGACATCAACAATCTTTGCACGGAAAATATCTGCAATCGCAATAACCTGAGCTCTCTCCTCCGGCTTTGCTGCCACTTTAATCAGAACTAATTCTCTGCACACGGAATCACCCGCTGGAAGCACCTGAATCTTTGATACATCTACTAGCTTTGCGAGCTGCTTTTCAATCTGCTCAAGCACCTCTGGCTCACCCTCTGCTACAACTGTCATTCTGGAATGGTTCTTATCCTGTGTCTCCCCAACAGTCAGGCTGTCAATGTTATAACCTCTGCGGCTAAACAATCCAGCAACGCGGCTCAGCACACCGGCCTCATTATCAACCAACAATGAAAAAACAACTTTATTACTCATGTAATCACCCTTGTATCCTTCCGATTCATAGCTTTCGCGGCAACACCTATAACTTATGTTCCTCTTAGCTGCCTGCTCGATTAATCATAGCAATGATTACGTCTATTGTCAAGTGACAAAAATAATGTTGATCCGCGCGATTTTAACCTCTTTTTCCTTGTAATTCCATTTTATTTGATGTGCAATCTACTTTTATTGATTTATTTTATCTTAGACATTTTATTTTCTTATCATTTTTCTTTCAAAGACAGACATATATTGAAAAGAATATTTGCCAAAAGTGAAAAAATCATGGTATACTGTCTGCAGTTTAGCACTTTATAATCACAGATAGTTTGCATTGAATTATTGCTATACTATCTGCTGCATACTGCTATAGAAAGGGTAAAGATATTCCATGATTAAAGTAAAAGAATTCGCCGAATTAACAGAAAAAGAGAAAGCTTCTATTCGTGAGCTGATTAACGATTGCGTCCACTATGAGCAGCTTGAGCTTGCTGTACCGGATCTGAATGAAGAAGAAGGAACTGCCTATTTATATTATCAGTCTCCGAAAAATCCAAAGCTCATCAGCGTACTATTCTGCTATGACCTGGAAGACTATCTCGAGGTTAGTGCATTCACCAGTCCAAGTCACCGCTGCCAAGGTGCATTCACCACACTGTTTCAGAAGCTGATTGAGGGCTATGAAGAAACTCCAGTATGTTTTTATCCAGACGGCAACAGCTACGATGCGCTGATGACAATGGAAGTATTAGATTGTGAGTACAGCGGAACAGAGCATCTGATGCGATTAGATTTCAGACCAAAGGAACCAGAATCATCTTATACTCAGCCGACATTTTCTCTTCACCCGGCAAATGAAGCAGACCTCACAGCACTTGCTGCCATTCACAGTGCTGCTTTTGACATGGAGGAAGGTGAGTCACAGGCATTTCTTGCACAATCTTTTGATTCTGGTGAGACCATCTGGTGTATTACAGCAAATACTGTAGATTCAGCAAATTCAAAAGACAATTTAAAAAATGAAGAACCTGAGAAATATACAGAAGCTTCTTCTAAAGAACAAAATACTCCACTTGTTGGTCTTGTGTTAACTTCAATTCAATCCGATCAAACCAGCCTTTATGGTCTTGCGATTCATCCTGAGCAGCAAGGAAAAGGATATGGTCTCGCGGCAGTACAGGCACTTTTACAAATGCCTGAGATTATCTTCCCAGTTACACTTCATGTTACGGAAGAAAATGAAGCTGCATTTAAGATTTATAAAGGAATAGGATTTGTTACTACACAGGAATTGATGGAGTATTGGTACTGATTTTTATGTATTGATTGCATTATTTTATTGAAGTGCTATAAGTGATTCGCTTTAAACGGATTTAAATTTTTAAAAAAATAGCATCAAACGAAGTTCATATGTTTAATCAATCAAAAGCATTTTTTAGTAAAGTTATTTACAGATATAGAACTGTAAGGAACAAAATTATTTATGAGGAGGTCTTACTATGGTTTTTTCTTTCTCACCAGAAAACATTTCTGCATGGCGTGAAGGACATGTTATGAATGATATCGTATTCAACCTCGGATGCTGCTGTCCTGGACAGGGCACAGAGGAAGTCTTTTCTTATATTGAAATGATTAATTCGGATGGAAAACGTCATTATTTTTATGAAAATCAAACCGGATTCGATCGATTTGAAAAGGACTTTCACGAGAAGCGTTTTACCTCGTTTCATGAATTCTGGACGACTGAAGAAGTTGCCGAGGAAACGCGTGATGTATTCTCATTTCGCTACTATATACGCCGCCCTAAAAGCAGTTATACAAAAGTCACCCTTGCTGAAATGGAAGAACTAAAAGCTCAGCTTACCGATTGCTGTTCAAGTACCCATAAGTCTGATCGCATTACACAATTCCATCATTATGACAGGAATGTAAACTATCACGAAGAAGACACTCACGGCAACGATTTCTGACAACGTATTTCACGTTGTGATGAATTGGATTGAAAGCATTATTTTGAATAATTGCTGTAGACTTCCGATAGTTCAAAAATAGACTACTGATAATTCAAAATTCAAAAAAGCATCCGACTTGAGCCAGACAATGTTTTTCACTGGTCAAAATTCGGATGCTTTTCAGTACTTCTTTATATTTCTTTATACTTCCTTATATTTTATTAATACTTTCCCAATCTACCGGACTATAGGATTGACCTGAATCCGTGTGATT
>CAVCPW010000191.1:0-4967 GCA_963604075.1 Anaerovoracaceae bacterium
AATGATGCTCTATGCAGAGTATGCTTACCTGCATAGAGCATCATTTTACATTGAACTTCTCGGGTATTATAAAAATAGATATATGAATACGAAAGGAAGAAAAATTATGGCTGTTTTATTTCCAAAAATTCCAGTCCTCCTGCATGGAGGTGATTACAATCCGGATCAGTGGCTTGACCGCCCGGACATCTTGAAAGAAGATATCCGCATGATGAAGAAGGCAGGAGTAAATACTGCGACTGTCGGTGTATTTTCCTGGTCTGCACTTGAGCCGGAAGAAGGCAAATTTAATTTTGGCTGGCTGCATGACATTATGGATGAGTTGTATGCAAATGGTATTTACACTGTGTTGGCGACTCCAACCGGAGCTAGACCGGCGTGGATGGATGAGAAATATCCGTCCGTTATGCGCGTAGACAAGGATGGAAGAAGAAATCATCACAGTGGCCGTCACAATCACTGCATGAGTTCTTTAGAGTACCGCGCGCAGGTAGAGAAGATGGATACAAAGCTGGCGCAGGAGTTTGGCAATCACCCGGGATTGATTCTGTGGCACATTTCAAACGAGTTGGGCGGTGAGTGTTACTGTGATAACTGTAAGAAGCGTTTTCAGGAATTCTTGCGTGAAAAGTATCATAACAACATTGAAGAACTGAACAAGCAGTGGTGGACTTCTTTCTGGAGCAAGCATTTTAATAATTTTGAGCAGATTGAGCCACCATATGACAACGGTGAGCATTCCATCTTAGGCTTGAATCTGGATTGGAAGCGTTTTAATTCATGGAATATGAAGGATTATCTTGCATTTGAGCGCAAAATTCTAAAGAAGTATACGCCTGATATCCCAGCAACTGCGAACTTTATGAAAATGTTTGAGCAGTTTGATTATGCTGATTTTGCAAAGGAGATTGATATCATTTCCTGGGATGGTTACCCATGCTGGAATAACGATTATGAGACACCGGCAGAAACGGCAGCAGAGCTTAGCTTTGACCATGCGGTAATGAGAAGCTTGAAGAAGGATAAGCCATTTATGCTGATGGAAAGCACACCGAGCCTTGTCAACTGGCATCCGTTTAATAAATTAAAACGTCCGGGTATCCTGCGCGCAAGCAGCATCCAGACAATCGGATGCGGAAGTGATACGGTGCAGTATTTCCAGTGGAGAAAAGGCCGCGGTGCAGCCGAACAGTTCCATGGTGCTGTTGTAGATCATCTGGGAAGAGACGACACAAGAGTTTTCAAGGAGATATCTGAGGTTGGCGATATCTTAAAGAGATTAGCACCGACAGCAGGTTCAAAAGTAACATCAAAGACAGCAGTTTTGTTCGACTGGAGTAACCGCTGGGCAATCAAGGATATGCAGGGCATGGCGCGCGATACCAAGAATTACGAGAAGGAAGTGCGAAAGTTCTACAATATTCATTTGAAGAAGGGAATCAATGCGGATATTGTATTCCCGCTGGAGGATCTGTCTGCATATAGCCTTGTTGTGATTCCGATGTATTATGCAATGTCTGAAGAGGCTGGCGCATGGCTAAAGGAATACGTAAGAAACGGTGGAACATTAGTTGCTACATATTTGACTGGCTACGTAAATGAAAATACACTGGCTTATCTGGGCGGCTTCCCAGGTGCAGGATTAGGTGAGGTATTTGGTCTGTATGCTGAGGAACTTGATACGCTTTATCCATCCGATTTCAATACCATTTTAATGAAGGATGGAACAAAGTTTGTTGTAAAGGATTACTGTGAGCTGATTAAATTGACAGGCGCAGAAGTTCTTGGCACTTATGAGAGCGATTTCTATGCAGGTATGCCGGCGGTAACAGTTCATTCCTACGGAAAAGGAAAGGCGTACTATCTGGGTACCAGAATGAAAGAGGAAGACCTGATTCATTTCTTTGCACCAATCTGGGCAGAGTGCGGCATTCAGGCAACCGATCTGCCGGAGGGCGTTGAATATCTGACACGTATTGCAGACGACGGCAGTACATTTGATTTCTATGTCAATTACAATGCAACTTCGGTGACAGTTACACCGGCAAAGGATGGAACTGACATTCTGACAGGTGAATCTGTAAAAGGTGAGGTTGATATTGCACCATTAAATGCGGTTGTAATAAAGTAAACGGGATTCACAGGTAATAACTTAAATTAGAAGTGAGACGAATCGCTTTTACAGAAGTGCCTCCTGTGAACTGTAATATAATAAACGAATGTGAGGTCTTTAGATGAGAAAAGAATTGTTTCATATGGAACGCGATGTCTTAAACATTGGCGACAATGTTACGATTATCGAGGGGCAGCTCCCATTTTCGTATTACTATACAATCGTTCCGGCATTGGCAATGTCCAAAAACTACAAAAATGCGGATCGTATCAAGAGCCGCGAGGGCAAGGTCATTTCCAAGGAACGAAAGGGAAGTACATTTGAAATTTACGTCGAGTTCGAGAGCTGATCTTGCACGAGGAGGTGCCGCTTTTATGTGAGCAAGTAGCGAAGCGGATTGCGAATATAATTGACAAATTATGCAGACTCAATGGGCTTCGCTAATTTCACAGATCGTGCACGACACTTGTAAAAAATTTATTTGTACGAATTTGTATGAATTTAACGGTCAGCGCAAGCAACAAACACGAAAAAATTTGCAATTTTGCAGAAATTTGTTTTGGGACTTGAAAAATAAATCTATCCATGGTACTATATTTCAGATAACAAGAATCAAGGCGATGTACCGCCTGGATAGAGAATTGTGGACGGTGCACGTATGTGTACCGTCTTTATTTTTGTCGAAAGGGCATGGGTGAACCAATGAAAGCATTTCTGATTTTAGAGGATGGGCATGTATTTACAGGAACAGCGATTGGAGCAGATAAGGAAATCATTAGTGAGATTGTCTTCAATACTTCAATGACAGGCTACCTTGAAGTGCTCACAGATCCTTCTTATGCGGGTCAGGCAGTTGTAATGACATATCCGCTGATCGGCAACTACGGAATCTGTTATGAGGATATGGAGTCTAAGAGACCTTGGCCTGACGGTTATATTGTACGTGAGCTGTCTCGTATGCCAAGTAATTTTAGATGCCAGGGAACGATTCAGGAGTTCCTTGAGAAAAATGGTATTCCGGGAATTTGTGGAATTGATACGAGAGCATTGACTCAGCTGCTGCGTGAGAAGGGAACCATGAATGGCATGATTACACGCAGAGAGGACTTTGATCTGGAGGAGGTTCTTCCAAAGCTCAAGGCATATACTCCGGCAGGTGTTGTAATGGCAACTACTTGCAAGGAGAAGGAAGTTTTACCGGGAGACGGTTATAAGGTAGCGCTGCTTGATCTGGGTGCAAAGAGAAATATCGGAGCTTCCTTAAATAAGAGAGGATGCGAGGTTACTATTTATCCTGCTGATACAAAGGCAGAAGAGATTTTGGCAACCAATCCGGATGGCATCATGCTTTCCAACGGTCCTGGAGATCCAAAGGAGTGTACCGAGATCATCAAGGAAATCAAGAAGTTGTATGACTCTAATGTTCCGATTTTTGCAATATGTCTTGGACATCAGCTGATGGCACTTGCAAACGGACTGGATACTCATAAGATGAAGTACGGTCACCGCGGAGGCAATCACCCGGTAAAGGATTTAAAGACCGGAAGAGTATATATCACTTCCCAGAACCATGGATATGTAGTCGATACCGATAATTTGGATCCTGCCATTGCTGTTCCGGCATTTGTTAACGTAAATGACGGCACAAATGAGGGCTTAGCATATACCGGAAAGAATATTTTCACTGTTCAGTACCATCCGGAGGCTTGCCCGGGACCGCAGGACAGCGCATATTTGTTTGACCGTTTTCTGGACATGATGGCAGCAGGAAAAAACAATTAACAGACGACAGGAGGAGACACAGCAATGCCAAAGAATAGCAACATAAAGAAAGTTCTTGTAATTGGTTCAGGTCCGATTGTCATCGGCCAGGCAGCAGAGTTTGATTACGCGGGTACACAGGCCTGCCGTTCATTAAAAGAGGAAGGTGTATCGGTTGTTCTGGTAAATTCAAACCCGGCAACCATCATGACAGATAAGAGAATTGCAGATCATGTATATATCGAGCCGTTAACAGCAGAAGTTTTAGAGCAGATCATTGCAAAGGAGCGTCCGGACAGCGTACTTCCAACCCTTGGAGGTCAGGCCGGATTAAACCTTGGTATGGAACTTGCAGAGAAAGGTATTCTTGACAAGTATAATTGCCGCCTGATCGGAACTACGCCGGAGACCATCCGAAAGGCAGAGGATCGTCAGGAGTTCAAGGATACAATGGAGAAGATCGGAGAGCCGTGTGCGGCATCGAAGGTCGTTCATAACATTCCGGATGGACTTGCATTTGCAGAGGAGATCGGATACCCGGTTGTTCTTCGTCCGGCATACACGCTTGGTGGAAGCGGCGGCGGAATCGCATACAATCCGGAGCAGATGGAGGAGATTTTAGGAAATGGTCTTCGTCTTTCCCGTGTTGGTGAGGTTTTAGTTGAGCGCTGCATCGCAGGATGGAAGGAAATCGAGTATGAGGTAATGCGTGATGGTGCTGGAAATGTAATCACAGTCTGCAACATGGAAAATATTGACCCGGTCGGTGTTCATACCGGAGACAGTATCGTAGTTGCACCGTCCCAGACACTTGGTGATAAGGAATATCAGATGCTTCGTACATCTGCATTAAACATTATCAGCGAGTTAAAGATTACCGGAGGATGTAACGTTCAGTATGCGTTAAAGCCAGACAGCTTTGAATATTGTGTAATCGAGGTTAACCCGCGTGTAAGCCGTTCTTCTGCGCTGGCATCTAAGGCAACCGGATACCCGATTGCAAAGGTGGCTGCAAAGATTGCACTTGGCTATACACTTGATGAGATTCCAAATGCCATTACAAAGAAGACATTTGCCAGCTTCGAGCCAATGC
>CAVCPW010000192.1:0-6549 GCA_963604075.1 Anaerovoracaceae bacterium
ACAGGATCAGAACAGTTACCGGTATCTTACGTGTACGGTCAACTCTTACATAGAAAATATCATTAGAATCTGTCTCATACTCAAGCCATGCTCCACGATTTGGGATAACCTGAGAAGAGTACAGCTCTTTTCCGGTCTTATCATGGTCGATAGTAAAATAAATACCAGGTGAACGTACCAACTGGCTAACGATAACACGCTCAGCTCCGTTAATCACGAAGGAGCCCGTATCCGTCATCAACGGAAGATCACCAATATAAATCTCATGCTCTTTAATGGTGTCAGTTTCCTTATTATGGAGTCTGACCTCTACCTTAAGCGGTGCGGAATACGTTGCATCGCGTTCCTTGCATTCCTCGATTGTGTGCTTAATCTCATCCGGGCACAGACGGAATTTGCCAAAACGCAACTCCAGATTGCCGCTGAAATCTACGATAGGAGAAATATCATCAAATACCTCTCTAAGTCCATCGCCAAGGAACCACTGGTAAGAATCCTTCTGGATCGCAATCAGATTCGGGATTTCAAGAACTTCTTTAGACTTGGAATAACTCATACGGAATGTTCTGCCGGATTTGACTGGTCGAATTCTGTTTTTTTCCATGTTTGCTCACCCCTGATAAATATATTTTGTGCCTCTATCCTATCCATATCTGTGCGGCATACTGCCCCAAAGTCTATTGGCAGACGCCATTGTCTTCTATACAGAAAGCATAGAAAGCGATTTTGTCCATGATAGTGCACGTATCACTATAGCACACAAGATGCAAGCTGTCAACTACTTTTTTATCCTTTTTTCTTACGGTTTTTCTGAAAACATTACTATTCTTCGCCTTGTTCTCTCCAACTCCTTTTCTGCAGTTGAAGCACACAAAAGCATTATTGCCAATGAAGTCTCCACGCCCATGCGGTGCATCGCTCCTATGGACGTGGTACTCTGCCAGATTTGATAGATTTCATTACGTACAGTTTTTTCCTTGCCGACTCTGCATCGACTCTGCAAAAAATATCCGTAACTTTATTGTTCTTCAACAAAGTTACGGATATCAATCTTTTACTCATTACTTCTTACTTATTGCTTTTATTTATTGCTTTTTCTTACTGCTTTTACTGCTTATTACTTACTTTTCTTTGAATAAATCTCTTTTGCTGCAAACAGGATTACACATGCACCTACAACGATCATCAGAAGTCCCCATACGGTGCTGTAATCTTCGATACCAAGAACCTTAGTATTGGAGGACTGCTTCGGTGCCTCAGTGGTAGTCGGCGCTGCTGTGGTAGTGGTCGGCGCTACTGTAGTAGTTTCTTCTACTGTAGTCTCCTCCTCAGTTGTCTCTACCTCGTACTCATTTGTGAACTCAGCACACGGTCTCTTGTTGCCATCCTCATCTGCATACAGCACTGCTGTAGCTTCCAGGCCGTCACCATTCTCAGCATTTGTAATCTGCACTGTCAAAGTGTAAACGGTCTTGTCATAAGTACACTTCTCATTGGAGCCTGCTACCTGAGCGATCGTATAAGTGTAGATACCAACACGATTGTAGGTGATCTCCGGAAAATTCTCTGTTCCTTCTCCGGTGATAGTTAAAGCGTACTCGCCATCCTTCGCGCCTTCCGGCATCGGGTAAGCTGCATCCTCAGCCTTGAGTACTACATTATACTCTTCAGCCGGCTCCGGCAGCGTGCCTGTCAGAGAAACTGTAACCGGAACTGTAACTGCCGGTGTCTCTGCTGCAAAGGCTGATACAGTCATAGCCAGCATACACATAGCTGCCATAACTGCTCTAAAAATGATACTCATCCATCTTTTCATATTAGTTTTCCTCCTGATCCGCTGTCTGGTAGGATTCCATTACAGCCAAAATGATTGTTCTTGCATCTGTAAATTCTGTAGAACATGTCGAACAAGCCAAAACCTTTGGCTCATTCATCTGTTTCAACTTACTGATTGTCTCTTCATGCAGATGAAGGCTATTGCTTCTTACATAAGAAAGCAATCCATCTATATCAGTCTGCCACTGATCCACGTTAAAGATATAATCATCTCCAGCGTCCACCAGCATGCAGGCAAAGATTTCAAGGTTATAGGCTCTGTCAGGTAAAATCAGCGTTCCTGTGGTATTCTCATCAAAGAATGTCTGATCCTTATACAAATCCAAATCTCCGAACATCCTGCTGTTCTCCATATGATGACCATAAAGCAGTGAATATGTATCGGAAAAATCACGATTGTTTCGTGTGTCTAAAAATATACTTCCGGCAAGAGCAAAATTGCCGTATACATCCTTGTTGATGTAAGTCAGGTTTGTGCTGCCCTGCAGCACAGGGTAATCTATTTCTGTATTATCCAGCGTCAGCCAGGCACATACATCCTGATTGATCGCCAGCAGTTCCTCAAAAGAAGCTCCACCATCTTCTTCAATGACAGGCTTGATCTCTTCCATCTGCACCTGTACATCGCTAGCTGTGGTATAAATCCTGTTGTTATCCCATAAAGCATAGGCCGCATAAGCACCTGCTACACACAGGCACAAGACAACAACCAGATTCACCAAAGAGTCCGCGGCCTTTAAAATTCTACTCGCCATCTTGTTCTCAGGGCAAAATGCGCCGCACTCCTTTCAAAAGTTCTTGACGGACGACTGCAATTAACCGAATTAAGTCGATCTAATTCGAGCCAAATGCCAAATTGAATCAAATCAAATTAAATCAAATTAACTTCAGATCATCCGAACAACTCAAAGTACTTAAATCAATCTTCCCTCGCCATGCGCTTTCTAGCAACAAATACAAGCATACTTGCACAAACAGCAGTCAACATTACAATATACGGAACAGAGTCCAAATTGATACCAGTATCGACATCTCCATTCTTTGTATTCGTGATTGTAGTAGACACGGACGGACTGTTTATCATTCCTGACTGATTTTCATCATATGCAGCAGCATCATATCCAGCTGACTCATAGCTGTCTTCTTCCACTGTATAGGTAACACCATAAGGAATATTCTCAAAAGTAACGGTTTCACCGTCTTTTATGGTAAAGTTTACAGTAGCAACTCCATCCTTCCAATCATAATACGAATCTATCACATACGTCTTGGTGCCTATATAGTACCCGATATTTTGCATCAGTTTCTCAGAAGATTTTAAAGTAACGGTTACATTAAACTCTTTTGAAGTATCTCCCATGTTACCTTTTACTTCTTTTTTCACAGAAAGTGAACCTGCAGAATACGTATTCACAGCGGCATCGGTTTTAGTACCATCTGACTTCTTAAGCGTAGATGGGATTCTGATAAATCCCCCATTACCGTCATTAATAACAGTCACAGTAAATGTGTACACTTCATCATCGTAAGTTATACCAGGAGTCTTTCCTGCTTTTATTTTTGTTTGGTAAGTATAAACGCCTACTCCTACTGAATCAAACGATGGCAATACAAGCGTTGCTTTTCCTTTTGATTCCGTAACATTCCCCCCTGGGCACCCTGCCGGATACACATCCTTAAATTTAGGAGCATTCTCAACAGTTACACCTTCTTTAGCATCAGAAACAGCTACGCATTCAGGTATTGTAAAATAGAAATTTTCTCCCGGTGGATACGTGTTCTCGTTGACCACTTTATATTCCACCCCTAATTCAAATGTCCATGAATCCGTGTAACTTTCGGTGTCTTGCTGCTCTTCTGCAAAAATCACTGTACACATGCTCAACACCAGAGCTAGTGTGAGCACAAGAGACATAAGCTTCTTCTTCAAATTGTTCAAACCCCTGAAAAATATTTTTTCTGCTGAGTCTGACACCTTTTAAGTGTCAAACTCAGTAGTGTAAGTCTTCTCAGGTGAGCTGCCATTCAACATTCGATGTATGACAACTCACCTAATTGAAAGAATTCTACCATGAAAGAACTCTAGCATGAGAGAATTCTAACATAAGAAAATCTACCGCGAAATCAAATTATCTCTCAACGCGCTTTCTAGCGAAGAATACTACCATACCAGCACAAGCAACACCCATCATAAGGATGTATGGCATAGAGTCAAGGTTGATACCGGTATCAACGGACTTATCCTTATTATTTGTAATCAGAACACCTTCGCTATCAGTGTCAATCTTATACTCAGTACCATCAGCATCTACAACCGTGTACTTAGCCGCATCATAGCCTTCATCTGAGTAATCTTCCTCAACAACAGTGTAAGTAACACCGTAAGGGATATTATCAAAGGTAACTGTCTCGTCATCCTTCAGAGTAATAGTCTCAGTAACCTGTCCATTCTTCCAGTCACTTGGCGTGATAATTGTTTTATTTGTTCCATCAACGTAAGAAACTTCAGATTTTACAGTCTTACCTTCTGGAGCAGTGAATGTAACCTTAACAGTGAACTCCTTAGTCTTATCACCCATGTTACCGGTAACATCCTTAGTTACAGAAAGAGAACCTGCGGAAAAGGTGTTATCAGCAAATGTATCAGTCTTCTCACCATCAGCTGTCTCAGCATGAACACCTGCAACTCTAATCAGACCATCACCATCATTCAGAACAGTAACAACTAACTTCATAGGCTCAGTTCTATAAGTAACACCTGCGGTATCTCCAACATTCTCTGTAAAGGAGTAAGTATAAATACCAACTGAAGTGTACTCTGGAAGAGTCACAGTAATGTTTTTTGTATCTAATCCTGCACTACCTCTATCAAAAACTACATCTCCAATAGTCGGAACAGGAGCATTATCTTTAGTCACACCATCAGCCGCATCAGTTACGCTCTCACAGGTCAATGCACTGAAGGTAAATGTTTCAGACGGGCTAATAGTATCAGGATTTGTTAATGTATAAGTCTTCTTAAAAGTAGCTGTACTCTGATCTGTATAAGTAGTCTCATCAGTAGTGGTAGCAAATGCAGCTGTGCTCATACCCATAGCCAGAACTGTTGCAAGTGCGCCTGCCATAAATTTCTTTCTCATTTTAATACCTCCTAAAATGTTAAATTCTGTTTTCTTGTTATTTATATTACAGCTTGTTAAATGGCAACATATTCCGTGCACCACATGATCTGTAATCATGCGATGCAGCGTGATAAAGTACAGTGAACTGATGTCTTCGTCTCGCACTACGATTCTGAAAAGTTACTGTCCCCAGTACCAAAACCAGTACTGAAGTACCTTTCTAAAATACCTTCTGAAGTCTCTTCTAGAGTCTTTTCTGAAGATCTTCCTGTCTTGATATCAAAGTAACTCTCCTTCATATCGCTGAATCTTAACTTTGACTTCATATATAATTTTAGTTCTCAGCCACTTTGTTACCTAATTGCGCAATTACATGTTACCGGTCAAATGACCGCTCAGTCAGGATAGCTACTCCCGACTGTAGCACTAACAAGTCATAATATCGATGTTTAAGTGGGCTACTGCCCTGTGTTTGAAGAACTGTCATATTATATTTACAGTCCTCGTCTACGGAGAATTGTGATAACCTTGCCTTTCACATCCTCCAGTGGAATCGCACCGAAGTCGCGGCTGTCTTCTGCCTCTGTTCGGTAATCCCCCAGAATGAATACATATCCTTCCGGTATTTCATAGGGATATTCAAATCCATCCTTTGCGTAGGTGGGATAGATAATCTCACCTGACTGTGCGGTTCCGTTCAACAGCATTGTTCCGCTGTCGTCTAACGTAACCACATCGGTGGCTCTGCCTACTATGCGTCCGATACGTGTTTCGCCATTTACAGTGTAGACAACCACATCGTTCTTAGCATATTCCTGCTGAAGCCTATATCCGATAACCAAATCGCCGTCCTTTAAAGCTGGAAACATCTCGTTGCCGCTGACCTGTGTGATCAGAAACACCTTCGTAAGTAATATCCAGCCAACCAGCACGAGAAACAGGACTCTAATCACCAGACTGATGAAATCCTGACGATCCAGCACACGGTTTCTTCGGTTCGTGATGATACTTGTGTTTGTTTCCTGCTTATTCTTATTACGAATAGTTTTCATCAGCTTTCATCACTAACCCTTTCATAAAAATCATTTAAAGCCCTTTAAATTCTCTAAATTATTCAAATTATTTTTTAATTCTTTAATTTTTTTAAATTCAAAAAGACTTTAAATCTTTCAAAAAACCTTTAATACTCCACATCATTCTGCCTATCCGAACCGATACGCTCTGCAAGCATCGCGTCATATCTGGCTCGTTCAGCAGACAATGCTGCTTCATATAAGGCATTTAACTCTGAAATTTTCTTCCACACATCCGCTTCATTCACACCACCCATGATGTTCTTTTTGAAGCGAACCTGCTTCAGCCATTCCTGGATGCGCTCCTGCTCATGATTGATAGGTTCAGCAAACGTAAAATCCGCGTTGCTACGTATAGCATTACTGCGTACTGCTGCATTGCTGCTGCGTACTACATCATTACGTGTTACATCGCTGCGTGATGCATTGCTGCGCGCTCCGTTTCTTCTCTTTGGTTCATTGTCAGACGGCCGTGCAGCTGTCCGTCTTTGGCCTTCAGATACTGACCTTGCGGACGC
>CAVCPW010000193.1:0-14770 GCA_963604075.1 Anaerovoracaceae bacterium
AGATTGAATCAATGATAGTACAGCGATACTTGAATGATCAGTTATTTTTAAGATAATCCTCGCAGAAAGCGATCTGTGCTTCCATAGAAGTGCGGCTTGGAGCACCTTTTGTCAGACGCTTCTCTACACAGGTCTTCATGCTGATTGCCTCATAGATATCCTTGTCAAATACTGGGCTGATGGAGCGATAGTCCTCAAGAGAGAGCTCATCGAGAGAACAGTTCTTGTCGATGCACATCAAAACGAGTTGTCCGACAATGCCATGTGCGTCACGGAAGGCAACACCGTGGTTTACCAGATAATCAGCAGCATCGGTCGCATTTGTGAAGCCATTTTTTGCGCTTGCCTCCATACGATCCTTGCGGAAAGTCATAGAAGCAATCATACCAGTGAACAGGCCAATGCAGCCCTTAACGGTATCAAATGCGTCAAATGCCATTTCCTTGTCTTCCTGCATATCCTTATTGTAGGCAAGCGGAAGACCCTTCATAGTGGTAAGAAGAGATGTGAGCGCACCATAGACACGTCCTGTTTTTCCACGAATCAGCTCAGCGATATCCGGATTCTTCTTTTGAGGCATGATGCTCGAGCCGGTGCTGTAGGAATCGTCAATGTCAACAAACTGATACTCGTTCGTGTTCCAAGTAATGATCTCTTCGCAGAAGCGGGACAGGTGCATCATGATGATGGCCAGTGCATCCAGATATTCAATCAGATAGTCGCGGTCGGAAACAGAATCCATGCTGTTAACAGTTGCACAGTCAAAATCCAGAAGAGAAGCAGTGTACTCGCGGTCAAGCGGATAAGTAGTTCCAGCGAGAGCACCAGCGCCGAGTGGGCAGGTGTTCATGCGGCGGCGGATGTCAGCCAGACGGCTGCGGTCACGGCGGAACATCTCAAAGTAAGCACCAAAATGATGAGCCAGCGTGATCGGCTGTGCCTTTTGCAGGTGAGTGAAGCCTGGCATAAAGGTATCGAGATTGTCTTTCATAACAGTAAGAAGTTCCTCAAGGAGCGCCTTTAACAGGCCATCAGTTTCATCCAATTCGTCTCTGGTGTAGAGCTTCATATCCAGCGCTACTTGATCGTTTCTGCTGCGTCCGGTATGTAGTTTCTTTCCAGCCTCTCCGATGCGTTCGATTAAGTGCGCCTCAACAAAGCTGTGGATGTCCTCGCTGCCATCATCAAAGGTAAGTGAGCCATTGTCGATATCAGCAAGAATGCTCTTTAAGCCGCTGATAATCTGATCACGCTCATCATTTGTTAAGATGCCAGACTTTGCAAGCATCGTTACATGAGCGATGCTTCCGCGAATGTCCTGTGCGTAAAAGCGGCAGTCAAACGGAAGTGATGCGTTAAAGCGGTTAACAAGTTCATTTGTCTCTTTGGTGAAGCGTCCACCCCATAATTTCATAATCATTCCTCTTTTCCGGCAGTCTTTAGTGTCTGCCTTTGTTTTTCTTGTTTTTTCTTCGGTAAATTGTGACGGCTGCGGGTCAGATTCAACTTAATGCTGTCTGAGTTGGAGTTAGTAGAAGCAGGCCTTTTGATTTGGGCTACCGGTTCAAAAAAGTCGTCTTCATTGTTGACATCATCTGCACTAACGTCATCATCTGAACTAACGTCATCATAATCATCGAGATTATCTTCCACGATGCCTTCACCTGTTTCTTCATATATCTCATCGGCATCAGCTAGTTCGCCATTCGTATTAACATCAGTCGATGCTGTAGCCTCTGGTGTATCTGATTCAAGTAAAGCAGCATCGGTATCTGCATCAAGTGAATCAAAAACTTCCTTCGCCTTAAGCGTTGCTTCATCTGCCTTATTTTTCTTCCACAAATGGATCAACGCAGCAATCATGATCAGCAGGATGATGCAGATTAGTGTGATTGCAAGACCCAGATAGAAGCCGTCAGGTGTGTATTCAAGATGAATGGTGTGTGTACCCTCAGATAACTCAAAGGAAACAAAGGTATCCTTAAAGCCAGTCATATCAACAGTATTTCCATCGACTGTGACTGTCCAGCCAGTGTCATACGGAATCGTGGTAACAACACGTCCATCAGAAGAAGCAGTGATCGTTGCGTCTACAGTGGTGCTTGTGTAAGAGGTTACTTCCATCGGAGACTCATCAAGAGTCTCATAGAGTTGCTTTAACACGTCTTCATTTAGACGGTATGCAGACAGATTTATGACGCTTGTGCTAGATGAATCATCACTTGTAATGCTAAAGGTGGTGCCATCGGTCTGATAATCAAATGACATAAAGTAGCTGCGGCTTAAATTGTCAAACGTCTTTGACGTGCTATTATAGCTGACGCGAAGCTTGGACGGACCGGACTTTGAAGAGTAGAAGCTGTAGTATCCGCCCTCTGTTGTAGTGACACTCACACTGGTAGTTCCATTATTTTCCACAGTCAGAGGGACAAACAAATCGTCTTCAATACCGAGCGCATGTACCAGATTGTTCCAGTTAACGCCGGGATCATCAGAATTCAGATCCCAATCCGACTCAAGCGAATCAGAAACGAGGAAACCGAGCGGCAGCGTATAAGTATTCTTATACAGATCTACGTTGTCGGTACTTTGATAAAAGCTTCTCAGCTCGCTGTCCTCCGGCTTCGAATCGTTATCTGTGTATATCGAGTAGCGGATACCAAGGAGCATGTTGGAGGCAGGTGTAGAACCAGCGGTGCCATAAGCGTTTGTTGAAGACTCTAAGCCAATCTTTTTATAGAAGGAAGTCAGATGTGCATAGGCCGTGGAGGAGAAGATAGATGCAGATTGGTAGTCTAGCCATGCACCGTCGTTTTTGGTACGGTTATTGACCTTCTCGGTACGGTAGAATACGGTATCATCATCGGCAGCAGCGGCTGAGGTCAGTGTACGAACATTGTCATCATATTCTTTGTAGGTCGTTCTTCCAACAGTTGTAACGCTAGTGTAAGACATATTGATCGTAGACTCAACGGTAATGATGATAAGCGTCACAACTGCAAGAGGCATACGCCAGTTTTTGCTTTTTGCGCGGTACAGATGAATCAAAATGCCATATAGCATTACAAACAGAATACTTAAATAGAATGAAGAGAACAGATAATACTGTCCGTCACCGGTTCCAGTATAGGAGTCCTCAAGCTTTTCAGCCAGAATGATAAAAGCGACAACACCGAGCAGCACGCCAAGATACTGTTTCTTTGGACGATCCTTTAATCCAAGGAAGCCTTTGTAGCCCATTGCCAGCAAAAACAATATATAGATAAAGGACTGGCGGCATGGAAGCGAGTTCGGATAGTGGAATCCGTGCCAGATAAAGTTCAGAACGTTGGTACTGAAGCTTAGGTAGAAAAAGATAATCAGACACAGATAGGAAATCTTTTCCTTGAAGGAAATCTTCGTGTTCATAAAGTACAGTGGAACAAATAATAAAATACCGACACCACAGTAAATGTTTGGCCAGTGTTTTAATCCGATTTCAACCTCGACATTGATCAGATGACGCGCAATCATGTCATACATGGAAAAGTAAGAGGACCAGTCACTTGGAAAACTGAAATTACCAGAGGCAGTGTAGGAGAGTGCCGCGATTTCCGGAAGAAGAACGACACCTGCCAGACCACCAGCCAGCAAAGAAAACAAACTAAAATTCAAAAACTTCTTTGGATAATTGAAATTTTTTCCCTTCGCCAGGATCATGCAGATTACAAAGTAAATGACAAGCGTGATACAGATCATGATCGCAATATAATAATTAGAGAGAATTGCGAGACCAAGACTGATGCAGTACAGAAAGCATTTGTCCTCATTGATTAAGCGCTCTAGACCAAGTAAAATTACTGGCATCAGGAACATGCAATCCAGCCACATGATATTCCAGCTGTAAGCTGCCATATAGCCACTTAAACCGTAGAAGATGCCAAAGAAAGCAGCTGCAATGCTGTTTGTGTGGTTGTGGCGGTTTAAGTACCAGGTCATGGTAAGGCTGGAAAGAGCCATTTTTAAGACGATGCCATATGTGATAAATTCAATCACGAGTGAGCCTGGACAAATTAATAAAAACCAGTTCAGCGGGCTGGAAAGATAGTAGGCAAAGATTGCCATAAAGTTTGTTCCAAGACCGATATCCCATGTGTAAAACAGGCTTTCACCGTTAGAGAGCTTATCCTTTAATTCCTGAAAAAACGGTGCGTACTGATGATAGAGATCAGTACGAAGGAAAGAACGGTCGCCAAACGGGTAGATTTCCTTTCCAATGAAAATCATGATCATGGAAAGAACCGGGATAAAAAAGGCCAGAAGATATGGCAGATAGTTCTTCCACGTTCGCTTTGAATGTGCCTTTTTCGGCGCAATTTTTAGTGAATTCAAATTCATAGCGTGCGAATCCTTTCTTATATATTATATAATATGTCATTTAATGTATCACATTATTATAATATTATAGCAGTGCTTTTTGACAATTATGTGAATTGAGCAATCTTTTACAGAGTAGGCTCGTATGCTGATATTGACAATTGACCAATTCTTATAAGCCTTTCCTTACTTTTTCCTAAAGACAAGAAGCTTGCTTCCGATGTAGTTGATCAACAGAACAAATACATTGGAAAGTAATTTCATAGCCGGTTCATTCCAACCAAGCAAAGTAACTGTAACCTCCATAAAGGCTGTGTCAGTAAAGAATGAAAAGAGTCGGCAGCTGATAAAGGAAATCAGTTCTTGCTTTAAGACAGATGTGGACCAGTCATCCGACAGGAAGACAAAAATTTTGTTAGTGACGTAGGCAAATGCAACAGCGAGTACCCAGGAAATACACTGGGAGACAAGCACCCCCGCAAACGTGCGAATCACGAAGTAGCTAACATAACTGATCACGGTGGTAAGAACACCGCAGACAAGATAGCTTATCACTTCATAATTGCAAAAGCGCGACAAAAAGGGATTTTTTGCAGCCCATTTGCAAATACGCAGGTTGATAGCCCATCGGACTAGGGGAAAATTCATAATTTTGTCTTTCATAATAAATAGTGCTCCTTTTGAAAATTAAAAACTAAATTTAGAAACAAAACTAAAAACGAAAATGAAACATCAATAGCTAAAAATGAAAAGTTAAAAATTAGAAACTTATAGAACATGGAAATCGAAAATGAATCTTAATATTTAACCTAATCTTAATATTTAACTTAATAGTAATGGTAAATGCTTTACAGATGCCTCAATTTCGCGTATAATAGGCGGTGCGTTTGGTTGTCCGGCCGGCGTAACTGTGAAAACTACACAACATTCTTATTGTAATATAGGATGAGAAAAAAGTAAATATTTTTCTTTATTGTATTGAGTATAGAACGATATTGGAGTTACAGTTCATGTGGGTTGCTGTCTGTGGACTGTAGCATTTTTACTGACATTGAAAGGTATTAGGATATGACGGAACAAGAACGTAAAAAAGCATTTGAAAATCAGAGAAAAAATGCAGAACGACGAGCGAAGATGGCTGATGGTACCTTTGAGGCTGAGCAACGCGCTTTACGCGAGAAGAGGCTTCGCGAGGAGCAGCGCAGGAAAAAACAGATTCGGGCATTGAAGCAGCGGTTGTTTGCAGCAGTTATAGTTGTTATTGTTATTCTTATTATTGCGATTGCCGCTCTTTTTAAAGTTTACATTAGTAAAAAGAATAGTGGACCGCAGCGAACACTTCCAACCCAGACTTCGCAGGAGAGTGCGACAAAATCCATTGAGGCTGCAAATGAACCGGTAGAAGTTGCAACAGCTCAGCAGGAGCAGGAAAATCAGGCACAGCCGGAAACAATCCAGACCCAGGTGCAGCAGCCGGAAACAACACAGCAGGCACCATCAGAAACCGTTGCACAGACAGCAGCTGAGCAGACAACGTCCGCTACGAGTCTGGCAGCAGAGTCTGTGGCAGAGACAGTAAACGCAAACACGGATGCAGCCACCGGAAAGGTAATTGACCCATCCGGCATCGTGATCCCGGACTGGATCACAGTTGACCTAATCCACGTAAATGAGGTCTCAAGACCTGCGATTGCGCTTGGTACCGTTAATGATATTGCCATTCATTATGTAGCAAACCCGGGCAGCTCTGCAAAAGCAAATCGCGACTATTTTGATTCGCTGGACAATCCGGAAGTAGAAGGTGCCGGTAGACAGGCAAGTGCGCATCTGATCGTCGGACTCGAGGGAGAAGTTGTACAGTGTCTTCCGCTTAATGAATTAGCATACGCAGTTCGTTCCAGAAATCCGGATACAATATCAATTGAGGTATGTCATCCGGATGAGACAGGAAAATTTTCAGATACTACATACAATACACTTGTGAAATTGACAGCATGGCTTTTACAGCAGGAAGGCTTGACCCCTGATCATGTCATTCGCCATTATGACTGTGACGGAAAGGCCTGCCCGCTTTATTATGTGGAACATGAGGATGCCTGGAACCAGCTGAAGCAGGATATAGCAGATTATTATTATGCAAATCCGAATATTCAGTAAACTTTATGGCAACTTTGTACTTTACAACTTTTTTGAAAAGCGGTAAAATAAAATTAGCCTGTTGCGGTCTAGGGCGAGTCTGCCATATGGACGGCAACGATACAAACGCTGCAGGGGCAGCAGATGGGAGATAAATTATGAAGGTATTAGTTATTAACTGCGGCAGTTCTTCTCTGAAGTATCAGCTGATTGATTCTGAGACAGAGGAGGTACTGGCAAAGGGACTTTGCGAGAGAATTGGTATTGACGGTTCCATGCTGACTCACAAGCCGGCTGGAAAGGATGACTATGTAGTTGAGTCTCCGATGAAGGATCATCAGATCGCTGTAAAGCTGGTTCTGGATGCACTGACCGATAAGGATCATGGCGTAATCGCAGATATCAAGGAGATTTCCGCAGTAGGACACCGCGTTCTGCATGCAGGTCAGGTATATAGCGACTCCATCGTTGTAAATGAGGATGTTAAGAGAGTTATCAGAGAGTGCTTCGACCTCGGACCTCTGCACAATCCGGCAAACCTGATCGGTATTGAGGCATGTGAGGCAGCTATGCCGGGCGTACCTCAGGTAGCAGTATTTGATACCGCATTTGGACAGAGCATGCCAAGAAAAGCATATCTGTATGCAATTCCATATGAGTATTATGAAAAGTATGGCATCCGTCGTTACGGCTTCCACGGAACCAGCCATAGCTTCGTTTCCAAGGAGACTATCAAGTTTGCAAACCTGGATCCGGAAAACTGCAAGGTTATTGTTTGCCATTTAGGAAACGGTGCAAGTATCTCCGCATCCATCGGTGGCAAGTGTGTAGATACCAGTATGGGTCTGACTCCTCTGGAAGGTCTGATCATGGGTACCAGAAGTGGTGACGTTGATCCGGCTGTTGTTCAGTATATTTGCAACAAGGAGAACAAAACTGTTGATGAAGTCCTGAACATCTTAAATAAGAAGTCTGGTGTTTTGGGTATCTCCGGTGTTTCCAGCGACTTCCGTGATATCAAGAAGGCTGAGGCAGAAGGAAATGACAGAGCAAAGGCAGCAAACGAGGCATTTATTTATCGTGTAATTAAGTATATCGGTTCTTATGTAGCTGCTATGAATGGTGTAGATGCTATCGCTTTCACAGCAGGTGTTGGTGAGAATGATGTAAATGCAAGAGAGAAGATCTTGAGCGGTCTGACTTATCTTGGTATCGAGATTGACCATGAGGCAAACAAGAAGAGAGGAGCAAATACCATGATCTCCACTCCGACTTCTAAGGTTAAGGTTGCCGTTATCCCGACAAACGAAGAGCTGGCAATCGCAAGAGAGACTGTTGCGCTGGTATAAGCCGACATAATAAGCAAACATTAGAGCAGCAGCTGCAAAGGCAGCTGCTGCTTGTTTCTATGAACGTTTTATGAAAGGTTGGGTTACAAATTGTCGTTATCAGAACAGAGCAAGATTCGCAATTTCTGTATTATTGCGCATATAGACCACGGAAAGTCTACATTGGCGGACCGTATTATTGAAAAAACAGGCCTTTTGACCAGCAGAGAGATGCAGGAACAGGTTCTGGACAATATGGATCTTGAAAGAGAGAGAGGCATAACCATAAAGTCCCAGGCTGTGCGTACTATGTATAAGGCCCAGGATGGAGAGGAGTATATATTCAATCTGATTGATACTCCTGGACATGTCGATTTTAATTATGAAGTATCACGAAGCCTTGCCGCATGTGATGGCGCGATTCTGGTAGTCGATGCCGCACAGGGTATTGAGGCACAGACATTGGCAAATGTCTATCTGGCATTAGACCACGATCTGGATGTTTTTCCAGTTATCAATAAGATTGACCTGCCGAGCGCAGATCCTGATCGCGTAGCAGCTGAGATCGAGGATGTCATCGGCATTGAGGCGCAGGATGCACCGCGCATTTCCGCAAAGAATGGAATCAACATCGAGGCAGTTCTAGAGGAGATTGTTCACAAGATTCCGGCACCAAAGGGTGATCCGAACGCGCCGCTTAAGGCACTGATCTTTGACTCCAAGTACGATTCCTACCGTGGTGTCATCGTTTTTTGCCGTATCATGGAAGGAACTGTCAAGAAGGGCGATAAGATTCGTATGATGGCAACCGGAGCTGTAGAAGAGGTTGTTGAGGTTGGTTATTTTGGTGCAGGTCAGTTTATCGCATGTAGTGAACTGTCCGCCGGTATGGTTGGTTACATTACCGCCAGCATCAAAAATGTGCGTGAAACACGCGTCGGTGACACAATCACAAACAATGACAATCCGGCAGCTGAGCCGCTTCCAGGCTACAAGAAGGTCAATCCGATGGTATACTGCGGTCTGTATCCGGCCGATGGTGCCAAGTATCCTGATCTTCGCGATGCACTTGAAAAGCTTCAATTAAATGATGCCTCCCTTCAGTACGAGCCTGAGACATCCATCGCACTTGGCTTTGGTTTCCGCTGCGGTTTCTTAGGTCTTCTTCACTTAGAGATCATTCAGGAACGTCTGGAAAGAGAGTATAACCTTGACCTTGTTACCACAGCACCAGGCGTTGTTTACCACATCTATAAGACAGACGGCACCATGATCGAGCTGACAAATCCGTCCAACATGCCGGATCCATCTGCCATCGAGCACATGGAAGAGCCGGTCGTTTCAGCCGAGATTATGGTAACGAGCGAATATATTGGTGCCATCATGGATCTGTGTCAGGAGCGAAGAGGTATCTATCTTGGCATGGAATATATTGAGGAAAATCGTGCCGTATTAAAGTATGAGCTGCCATTAAATGAGATTATCTACGATTTCTTTGATGCACTCAAGTCACGCTCGAGAGGCTACGCATCATTTGACTATGAGCTCAAGGGCTATATGCGTTCCGAGTTAGTGAAGTTAGATATCCTTGTAAATAAGGAGACTGTCGATGCTCTTTCTTTCATCGTATTTGCAGACAGTGCTTACGAGAGAGGAAGAAAAATGTGCGCGAAGCTCAAGGATGAAATTCCGAGACAGCTCTTTGAGATTCCGATTCAGGCAGCCATCGGCAGCAAGATCATCGCCAGAGAAACTGTCCGCGCAATGCGCAAGGATGTCCTTGCAAAATGTTATGGCGGTGATATCAGCCGTAAAAAGAAGCTTCTTGAAAAGCAGAAGGAAGGAAAGAAGCGTATGCGCATGGTCGGAAACGTAGAGATTCCACAGAAGGCATTCATGAGCGTGCTCAAGCTCGACGAGGAGTAATTTAGTGCAGACACAAAGCGTATCATCAGAAGAACAGCCATTGCTAGAGCAGCCACTGCCTGAACAATCATTAGCACAAGGAGTGCCTCTTGGTCTCTATATTCACATCCCGTTTTGTGTGAGAAAGTGCCGCTACTGTGACTTTTTGTCTGCACCGGCTTCTGATGAGGTTCGGGCAGCATATATTCGCAGTTTAAACGGACAGATACGAGCCTTCGGAAGAAGTTTGCAGGCAACTTCTGATTCTAACACCAGCGAAAAAAACTTAAATATAGGTGCAAATGCAAGTGTAAGTGCAAAAGCAAATACGAGCGTAAGTGCAAATGTAAGTGCAAGTGTAAAAGCAAATACGAGTTCAAATAGAAATACTGTGTCAGGATATGTTGTTGACAGCATTTTTATCGGAGGCGGTACACCGTCGTTACTGTCATCTGCTCAGATGATCGAATTAATGAATACCGTGCGGGAATCATTTATTTTATCATCTGACGTCGAGATTACAGCAGAGTGCAATCCAGGTACAGTAAATGAGGAAAAGCTTCGTGCTTATAAAAGCGCAGGAATCAACCGACTAAGCATCGGTCTTCAGTCATCTGACAACGAAGAGCTGGCGCTGCTTGGACGTATTCACACATGGGAAGATTTTTTGGAAACCTTCAAATGTGCCCGTCGTGTTGGCTTTGATAATATTAATATCGATGTGATGGGTTCACTTCCGGGGCAAACACCAGCATCCTATCAGAAGACACTTGAGAACGTACTCGCACTTCACCCGGAGCATATATCCGCATATAGTCTTATCATCGAGAAGGGCACCCCGTTTTTTGATGATTACGGTGACGAAGATGCATGCCGTGCCTGCTTTGGGGAGAGTCAAAGCTGTTTAGGCAAAGTCGACTCGGTGGGTGATGTCTCAAAGGGTGACGATTCAAAGGCTTCAACACGTAAAAAATCCCTCCCATCCGAGGACGAAGTTGTTCAGATGGACGAGCTTACATGGAAACTCCTTGCGCAGGCAGGCTACGAGCATTACGAAATTTCAAATTATGCGCTTCAGGGTAGGCAGTGCAGGCACAACTTAAAATATTGGCACTGCGGTGAGTATCTTGGAGTTGGGACAGGTGCCGCCTCTTATATAAGAAGTGATAGTGGTTTGGTGCTTCCCAAAACAGCCGCATCAGAAGCAAACGTACTGTCACAAACAGCGCTGCCATCAGACGAAATGCCCGGTGACTTCCTTCGCTTGAAGATTCTTAACGATACAACAAAATTTTCAGAAATAGACTGGGAATCGCCGACAGCTATCGCCTCCTGTTTTCTTGAGTGTGAAGCACTCACGCGTCAGGATGAAATGGAAGAAATGGCATTCTTAGGTCTTCGCACAAAAGAAGGTGTACGGCTGGCAGACTTTTACACGCGCTTTGGCAAGAATTTTGACGAAGTGTATGGGAATGTGATTAAGAAGTATACCGCGATGGGGATGATGCATGCCGATGATACACATGTGGCGCTCACGCTTAATGGCATGGAGGTCGCAAACTGGATCATGGCTGATTTTTGCGGGTAAGATGTTAACACCAAAATTGCTATGCTATGTTCGGATGCAAGTAATTTACATGCCATGAATCTTCCACAACGGATTTACTTCCGATTGGTTCGTTTGGATGCAAGTAATTTTACATGGCTCTGAACCGTTACCGCATGTTATTACACAGTGTTGCAGTGTTGACAGCAACACGGAAAAGAGGAAAAGATGTATCAGGTCGATTGTTCCGTTTTGCTGGACGGAAAAAAATTTTATGAGATGTCCATCTGGAATATGTACTGCAGAAAGAAAAGTTATGTTATGCTGAACGTGCTTATGTATGCATTTTCCTTATTAATGATGTCATCAGCACTTCCGCAGATTTTAGCGGGAACTAGCAACACCGCGATCATAAATGGAGGCATGGGCTTTATTCTGTTTGTCCTTGTTATCTACATGAATATCAACCATATCAGCCGTTTTAAAAAGGCTGCTCAGAACGAGGAGTGGTTAAAGAAAACGGGAAAGCATATTCGCATCACAAAAGAGCAGATTGTAAACTACCGCATTGAGGCGCAGGATGAGCGTAAATATGAGTGGTCACAGGTGCTTGGTGCATATAACCGCAAGGATGAGGTTGTTTTGTGTACCAAGAAGGATGAGCAGATCATGACGCTCGACAAGTCAAAGCTTTCCGAAAGCGAGATGAAGTTTATTACCGATATCATTGACGAAAAACATCTGTGGAGAACTGCAATGCCACTTCGCACAGTTTGGGTGATGTTTGGAGCTGTTACAGTGGTCGGTATTATGTGGATTGTTCAGGCAGTCATGAAAGTGATGTAAGATGTATCGTGAAAATTTGATTTTTTGACAATTTTCAGTGCTGATTTTATAAGTGTTAAGCGTTTATCCTCAGAAGGGATAGACGCTTTTTCTTTTTCAGATATACTTTTAGCAGAAGCTTTGTCAAGGCGCTATTGTGTAGGTCTTTCAGGCAGCGTTTCTTCCCTATCAAAAAATATTCACAATTTTTTTTGACAAAACGTATTGACAATACGCCACGATAGTGCTATTTTATAATCGTTAGCACTCAGGAATGATGAGTGCTAATAGAAACCAAGGAAAAGGAAGTGAGCTTTTGGAACTGGATGACAGAAAATGGAAGATTTTTACAGCTATTATTAAAAATTATCTGGAGACCGGCGAACCGGTAGGCTCACGCACGATTTCCAAGTACACCGATTTGAACTTAAGCTCCGCTACCATTCGAAATGAGATGGCGGATCTCGAGGAGATGGGACTGATCATTCAGCCACATACCTCTGCCGGACGAATTCCGTCGGATAAGGGATATCGCCTGTATGTGGATCATTTGATGAAGACACGTGAAAAGGAAAAAAGCGAACTTCAGGAGGTAGTGGTTAAGAAAGTTGACCGGCTTGAGCTTTTATTAAAGCAAATGGTCAAGGTTCTTGCAGCAAATACTAACTATGCGACGATGATTACAGGGCCGCAGGTTGGCGCAAACAAGCTAAAGTTTTTGCAACTTTCACGTATCGAGTCAGGAAAGCTGTTAGCGGTTATTGTAGTTGAAGGAAATCTTGTGAAAAATACGATTTTAAACATCGACACCGATATCAGCGAAGAAGAACTTTTGAAGTTGAATGTTCTCATCAACAGCGCTCTGAACGGTCTGACAATTGACCAGATTAATCTTGGTATCATCACTCAGTTAAAAGAGCAGGCAGGTGATTACAGTTGTGTTGTAGGAAGTGTGCTCGAAGCGGTTGCAGAGGCAATCAAGCACGAGTCAGCGCCGGTGATCTACACTAGCGGAGCCAACAATATATTCCGTTACCCGGAGCTTTCAGATGAGAAGAATGCACAGCGGCTTATCTCTACTTTTGAAGAGAAAGAAGAGCTGGCGAAGCTTCTTGAGGAAAATTCAGAGAATACTTCAAAGAACGGTTTGGAGAGTGATTCGGGGATTCAGATTTATATTGGCGAGGAAAATGGTATGCAGGACATGAAGGACTGCAGCGTTGTAACAGCCAAATATGATCTGGGTGATGGTGTTCAGGGAACTCTCGGTGTGGTTGGACCGAAGCGTATGGATTACGAAAAGGTCGTAGGCACACTGAAAAACTTGAGAGATCAGCTGGATGCGATTTATAAAAAGAATGAACCTTAGGTTGAACCTGAGTAATGATCCTGAGAGAAAACAGTAAGAAACTTAATCAGGAGATAGAAAGGCGGATATATCGTGACAGATATGGAGAAAGAAACAGTTACGGATGAAATTCTTGAGGAGACTGAGCAGGAGGCAGCTGAGGATATCAGCGAGCAGACTGAAGCAGAGGTTTCTGAGGAACAGCCGGAAGACAAGGATGCGCAGACCGACGATAAGGGTGATAAGAAGCGTTTCTTTGGTAAGAAAAAAGATAAGAAAGATAAGCAGATCGAAGATTTGACCTCACAGCTTGAGGATTTAAGAAAGCGCAATCTTGCAGAGTTTGAAAACTTCCGCAAGAGAAGCGAGAAAGAAAAATCCAGTATGTTTGATATGGGTGCGAAGTCAGTTATTGAGAAGCTTCTTCCGATTATAGATAACTTCGAGCGTGGATTCGCTGGCATAAGCGAAGAGCAGATGAGCGATCCATTTGTAAGCGGCATGGATATGGTCTACAAGCAGATGCAAAAAGCACTTACCGATATGGGTGTCGAGCCGATTGAAGCAGTTGGTAAGCCATTTGATCCAAACCTGCACAATGCAGTAATGCACATTGATGATGAAAATCTTGGTGAGAATACAGTAGCTCAGGAGTTTCAGAAAGGCTATTTATATCACGGAACCGTCGTAAGACATTCCATGGTACAGGTTGCAAATTAAGTTCGAGATTGGCAGGAAAGCCAATAAAGAACAAGCATGTTTAAATTAAGTATATTAGACGCAGTAAAAGCTGCATATTTGATAAAGAAAGATTTGATTACAAAACATTAAAAAATCAATCTAGGAGGAAATTAGATTATGGGAAAGATTATTGGTATTGATTTAGGTACTACGAATTCTTGTGTAGCAGTTATGGAAGGTGGAAAGCCGGTAGTTGTTACAAATACAGAGGGTGTTCGTACTACACCGTCAGTTGTTGCATTCACAAAGACTGGCGAGCGTCTGGTAGGTGAGCCGGCAAAGCGTCAGGCAGTTACCAATGCAGATCACACCATTTCTTCTATCAAGAGACATATGGGTACCGATTATAAGGTTACCATTGACGATAAGAGATATACTCCTCAGGAGATTTCTGCAATGATTCTTCAGAAGTTAAAGGCGGATGCAGAGGCTTATCTGGGTGAGAAAGTAACTGAGGCAGTTATCACCGTTCCGGCATATTTCAACGATGCACAGCGTCAGGCAACTAAGGATGCCGGTAAGATTGCAGGTCTTGATGTAAAGCGTATCATCAACGAGCCTACCGCAGCAGCTTTGGCATATGGT
>CAVCPW010000194.1:0-22211 GCA_963604075.1 Anaerovoracaceae bacterium
TATGTATGGAAAATAACGAAAAAATGGTAGAAATGATAAGTTATGAATAATATAAGTTGTGAATGATATAAGTTATGAATAACATATGTAATGGATAATATACGTAATAGGGAGAAGCTATTTATCACCTATTAGTTCCAATAAGTGCCGGCTGTTGAAATGTAAATCCTGACAGAATCTGACGGATTGCTGTATGAAGATAGGGGAGATATTCCTCCACTGAAACTGGCTGACTATACAGAATACAGCTGTGGCAGGTCGAACCTACCAGTTCGATAATTGTAAAGAGCATTAATTCCGGCTCCGGACAGACATAGGAGTTTTTTTTCATCTGTTCAAAGATGTACTCATAAAATTGCTGTGCTGCATCCGGCAGTGTGTTCTCAAAGGCAGTTTTAAAAATTCCCCATGATAAATTTTTGGAAATAAAAGTTAAAAGACCGTGATCGGCACTCAATCGACCGATGATATAGTCAGTAACTGCCAAGATTTGATCTTCAAAGCTGTTAAAATTCTGATCGATCAGTGCCTGATGCGCATCAGAAAACAGTTGTCCTGCCTTGTGAGCAATTAATTTATCTCTCAAATCATATTTATCCTTAAAATATAAATAGAAAGTTCCCTTTGCCAGACCGGCATCAGAAACAATATCAGAGATTGTTGTCTTAGCAAAGCCTTTATCGCGGAACAGGTCAAATGCCGTCTGCAATAAAGCGTTTTTCTTTTGCTTCTTATTGATATCCACTTTTCCCATCCGAGAAAACCTCCTGTAATAGTATATTAACAATGTATCACATAGCAATAAAAATGTAAATGTTTGAAATTTTGAATCTTAGAATTATTATTATACGAAACTGACCAAAAGTCAATTATTGAAACTGACCAAAATTCATTTTATTGTAATGCCTTTTTCAGCCATTTTAAATATTGACCAAAAGTCAGTTTTTGCATATAATGCGTAATGTGAAAAAAAAGATAGGAGATGTTTGCTATGGTTAAAGTAGGAAAATGGATTGCAAAACACAAATATCTGATCTTACTGATCAGCTTTTTGTTGATAATCCCTTCCGTAATCGGTATGGCAAAGACAAGAGTTAATTATGATATCTTAAGTTACCTGCCAGACACACTTGAGACAATTAAGGGTCAGGATATCATGGTCGATGAATACGGAATGGGTGCATTTTCCATGGTTGTCGTGGAAAATATGGAACTAAAGGATGTACAGAAACTCGAAGAAGCTTACAGCCAGATAGAGCATGTAAAGGATGTTCTTTGGTATGACGATGTTGCGGATATAAGTCTTCCTGTCGAGATGATACCTACAGACTTAAGAGAAGCGTTCATAAAGGGCGATGCGACCATGATGCTGGTGCTGTTTGATAATACAACATCATCAGATGAAGCAATGGAAGCAGTAACCGAGATGAGAAAGATCAGCAACGAGCAGTGTTTCATAAGCGGTATGACCGGTATTGTTACCGATATTAAGAATCTGGCACTTGAAGAGATGCCTGCATATGTTGTAATCGCCGCGCTGCTTTGCTTTATTGTCCTGGAACTGTTCACGGATTCATTTCTTGTTCCGCTGTTCTTCCTGTTAAGTATCGGAATCTCAATTCTTTACAACATGGGAACGAATATCTTCCTCGGTGAGATTTCTTATATCACACAGGCATTGACGGCCGTTCTTCAGCTTGGTGTTACGATGGATTATTCTATTTTCCTTCTTAGCAGCTATGAGGAGAATAAGCTTCGATTCCCAGGTGAAAAAGAGCGTGCGATGGGTCATGCAATCGCAAATACATTCAAGTCTATTGTGGGAAGTTCGGTTACCACCATCGCAGGTTTTGCAGCACTGTGCTTTATGACATTCGCACTTGGTCGTGACCTTGGTATTGTTAGTGCGAAGGGTGTTGTTATTGGAGTTATCTGCTGTGTTACTGTTCTTCCGGCTATGATCCTTATTTTTGATAAGCCGATTGAAAAGACAAAGCATAAGCCACTCATTAAGAGCATGGATGGATTGTCTGGATTCATTACAAAGCACTACAAGATTTGGCTGGTTATCTTCCTTATTCTTGTCATTCCGGCAGTTTATGGAAATAACAATACAAAGATTTATTACAATATATCAAAGTCTCTTCCTTCTACACTGGATAGTAATGTAGCAAATGAAAAGCTTTCAGAAGATTTTAATATGAGCACCATACATTTGGTTATGATGGATAAAAATCTGGATGCGAAGGATAAGCGTGATATGCTGAACGCTATCGATGAGGTGGACGGCATTAAGTGGACAATAAGTTTAAATTCCCTTGTTGGAGCTAGCATTCCTGATTCTATGATACCGGATGATGTCAAGAGCATGCTGCAAAGTGATAACTGGGAGCTGGCGTTCGTTTGCTCACAGTACGAGTCAGCTACTGAGGAGGTCAATAATCAGATCTCTCAGATAAATGATATCGTAAAGGGCTATGATGAAAATGCAATGGTTATCGGTGAAGCACCTATGATGAAGGACCTTGAAGATGTAACGAATGTCGATCTTCAGAGCGTTAATACAGTATCTATGATAGCCATCTTCGTGATTATCATGATTATCTTCAAGTCGATTTCCCTGCCAATCATCTTGGTAGCCGTAATCGAGTTTGCAATTGCAGTCAACATGGCTGTTCCATATTATCAGAACATAAGCCTTCCGTTCGTGGCTTCTATCGTTGTAGGAACTATTCAGTTAGGTGCGACGGTAGACTATGCGATTTTGATGACAAGCCGTTATCAAAGAGAGCGCGGTAAGGGTAAGAACAAGAAGGAAGCAGTTTGCGCGGCACACAAGGCCAGTCTTGAATCCATCATTACAAGTGGTCTTAGCTTTTTCGCAGCGACCTTTGGCGTATCTGCTTACTCAAAGGTTGATATGATCGGTTCTATATGTACATTGCTTTCAAGAGGAGCTTTGATCAGTGTCGTAGTTGTAGCACTTGTTTTACCGGCGATGTTCCTGATTTTTGATAAGGTAATTTGTAAGACATCAATCAACTTCCTTGGAAAGCGCAGTGAATTACAGAAAGCAGCAAAATAAATATGCGTGAATACAGGGAAACCATTAAGAAATGAGGGTGTTAATATTATGAATAGAAATCATATGCTGAGAAGAAAATTGACAGCCGGACTTGCAGTCGGCATGGCAGTAACAGTAGGAACCGCTCCGGTTGCGATGGCTGCCAATACAACAGATAAGACGGATTCATCAAGCAGCGTATCAAAGGAAGAAACAGTTTACGTAAATGCTGATGCGTCCGGAGATGTTGAGCAGATCACAGTTTCTGACTGGTTAAAGAACGCAGGCTCCACGAGCAGCGTTGAGGATCAGTCTGATCTGACTGATATTAAGAATGTAAAGGGAGATGAAACCTTCAGCGAGGATGGCAATAATCTTACCTGGACTACAGATGGAAGCGATATTTACTATCAGGGTCAGAGTGACAAAGAACTTCCGGTATCTGTAAAGTTCACTTATACATTGGATGGTGAGGAGATACAGCCTGAAGATCTTGCCGGCAAGAGTGGTCATTTGCAAATCAAGATTCAGTATACCAACAATGAGGAAAAGACTGCCACCGTTGATGGAGAGAAAGAGACTGTTTACAGCCCATTCGTTATGCTGACTGCTATGATTCTTCCGGATGATACATTTTCAAATGTTACTGTCGACAACGGAAAAGTAATCTCAGACGGAAGCAGAAGTATTGTAGTAGGATATGGTATGCCTGGTCTGAAGGACAGCTTAAAGCTCGATACGATTGATCTTTCTACCGATGATGACGATGACAGCAAAGACGATACCGACAGTGAAGACAAGACACTTGATATCGACATTCCTGACAGCGTAGTAATCGAAGCTGATGTTACTAATTTTAGTATGAATGCAACACTTACAGTTGCATTGTCAGATTTGCTAAAGGATGTTGATTTTGACGATGACAGTGCGCTTGACGATATCAAGGATGCCCTTGATGATCTCGACGAGGCAGCTACAAAGCTGGTTGACGGAACTTCAGATCTGTATGATGGCGTTGATGAGTTGGATGAGAAATATGGTGAGTTCGACGATGGCGTTAAGGAATTAAAGGACGGTACATATACACTTTCAGATGGTGTCGGTGATCTTTCGGATGGTGTAGATTCACTTGTAGATGGAGCCAGTCAGTTACAGAGCGGAGCCAGTCAGCTTGCAGACGGAGCAAAGACACTTGATAACGGAGCAGGTACATTGCAAAGTGGAACAAAGACTCTTGTAAACGGTATTAGCCAGGTGGCAAGCGGAGCCAGTCAGTTACAAAGCGGAGCGAGTCAGTTGCAGAGTGGAGCTGCTGCATTGCAAAGTGGAGCCAGTCAGCTTGCAAGCGGAGCTACTCAGTTACAAAGCGGAGCAGGCTCACTTCAAAGCGGAGCCAGCCAGTTGCAGAGTGGTGCAGGTACATTACAAAGCGGTGTAAATAATTACACATCAGGTGTTGATCTGTTAAATGCAGGTATTCAGAAAAATCTGGCAAGTGACAGCGAGTTAAATACAAAGGTGTCACAGTTTGCAGCCGGAATCAACACACTTGCCGCAGGTATAACAAGTTACACCACAGGTACTGATTCATTAGCAGACGGTGTTACTGCATATATTTCAGGTGAACAGCTGCTTTCAAAGGGAGCACAGTCTTTGACTCAGATCCAGAGCGCAATAAGCACTTTATATGCGGCACTTGACGGAGAAGGCGAGACCACAGAGGATCTTCTGGCAGCATCCAATGCACTTGCACAGGGAACGGCACAGCTTAAGGCATCCTTAGGAACACAGGAAACAAAACAGCTTATGACTCTGTTGGACAACATGCTTACTACAGGAAATGAGCTTATCACACAGGCAGAAAGCATGTCAGATGCTTTACAGAAGCAAATCGTTGAGCCGGTTCAGAGCATGATGTCACAGGCAGAGAGTTTAAAGACACAGCTTAATACATTGGCTCAGTATGGTGCAAGTCTGTCACAGGCAGTTACTACAATCAATCAGGAAGTAGCAACGGCAAATTCACAGATTGCATCAGCAAACGAACAGATTACAGCCAGAGCTACTCAGGCAAACTCACAGTTAGACGCTACAAAGCAGTCACTTTTAAGTCAGGCATCTACAGCTAGAGAGAACGGAAATGAAGAACTTGCAGCATCTCTTGAGGCAGCAGCAGCTAATATCACAGGAGTAGATACATCTGCTATAGCTGGAGTAAGTGCTATAGACGTTACCGTACCGACACTCAGCCAGGATGATCTTGAAGCTATGAATACAGCACTTACAGGATTGTCTGATCAGATCACAACCATTCAGACAACAGTTGGTACGTTAATGACATCACTTAATGATATGCAGACAAAGATTAGCACGATCACTACTATGAAGGATCAGATCCCGACAGATGCAATTACTACACTTAGCAAGGGTGTTGATACACTTAACACAAGTATGCAGACCTTCAATGCAGCAATGGGAAATCTCTCTTCAAGTGTAAGTGAGTTGAATACAAAGTCGTCAGATGGTATTCAGTCTCTGTTAGACGGATTTACACAGCTTGATGCAAATAATGAAGCACTCACAACAGGAGCATCACAGTTAAAGTCAAGTAGCTCAGCTCTTACAAGTGGTGCAGCAACACTTCAGACTGGTGCAGCTCAGCTAATCGAAGGATTGAATCAGTTAAGTACACAGCTGACAGCAGGAGCAGGAGAACTTGCAGCAAACAGCCAGACGCTTCGTGACGGAGCAGCAAGCTTAAAGAGCGGTATTGATACTGTAAAGAGTGGAACAGACAGCTTAAAGAGCGGAACAGACAGCTTAAAGAGCGGAGCTGATAGCTTGAATAGTGGTATAGGAAGCGCAAAGAGTGGTATCGATACCTTAAAGAGTGGAACAGACAGCTTAAAGAGTGGAACTGATGCATTAAATACAGGAGCAGGCACTTTAAGCAGTGGTGTGGATTCACTCAAATCAGGTACAAGCTCACTGAGCAGTGGTGCAGATACCTTAAAGAGTGGAACTGATGATTTGAAACAGGGAACAGTTGATTTAAAGAGCGGTACAAAGACTCTGAGTGACGGTGTTGACGATCTGAAGGATGGCGCAGATACATTATCTGACGCAAGTGATGAAGTAGTAGACGGAATCAGCAAGCTCAAAGATGGTTCTGAGGAGCTGAAGGATGGTATGCAGGAGTTCTACGACGAAGGAATCAGCAAGATCAAAAAACTCGCAGATGAAGATCTTACGACTCTCCTTGATCGCTTAAAGGCATTAACATCAGATGAAGTTGCATATGATACCTACAGTGGCAGAAGTGATGACATGGACGGTTCTGTAAAGTTTATCATCGAGACTGATGAGATTAAGGCAGAAACGACGCAGGAATAAAGCAAAACAGGTATAGGCAAAAAGTAAAAGAAAACATCAAAATATCATGTTTTTAAAAGAAACCGAACTTCGGGCAAACGTCCGCAGTTCGGTTTCTTTGTTGATGCGAAAAGACTGATTACTATAATATTTTTATTTTTTGCAGGCGCAGGGCAAAAATAGATTGTAGCATCTAATTGCAAGTGCTATACTGCTTTTGTGGGTGATGGCTTAAGAAGGGAGACATAAATAGATGAAAAGAAAACCACTGATCGGCATTTTGCCATTATATGATCTTGAAAAGAAAAGTTACTGGATTCATCCAGGCTATATGAAGGGAATTGAGGAAGCAGGTGGTCTTCC
This sequence comes from Anaerovoracaceae bacterium, assembly GCA_963604075.1. Lineage (GTDB taxonomy): Bacteria > Bacillota > Clostridia > Lachnospirales > Lachnospiraceae > Anthropogastromicrobium. Next base: position 6,800 of record CAVCPW010000194.1, read on the forward strand.
GGTGATGCTTCCTGTAACGTCTGCCCTGGATGAAATTTGCCAACTATCGGAAGAAATGGACGGATACCTCTTTACAGGCGGTCCTGACATTGAGCCTTCCCTCTATGGAGAAAAAAAGCGTCAGGCATGCGATGTGTGCTGTGACCTTCGTGATGCGATGGAGATTCCACTTTTTCATACTGTGTACGAAAAGAATAAACCAATTTTTGGCATCTGTCGTGGTATTCAGCTGATCAACACAGTACTCGGCGGAACGCTGTATCAGGATCTTCCTACAGAGCATCCGTCAAATATATTACATCGACAGACCATACCATCAGAAAAGCCAACGCATTTTGTAACACTTGTTGCTGACACACCGATTCGTGAGGTGATTGGTGCTGATACGCTGATGGTCAACAGCTGCCACCATCAGGCAATCAAGACACTTGGCAAAGATTTAAGTGTGATGGCAGTGTCTGAGGACGGACTGATCGAGTCGGTATATGCACCGGAAAAATATTTTGTGCAGGCTGTTCAGTGGCATCCGGAATGCATGTATCATGTCGACGAAAACAGCCGCAGGCTTTTGAGACATTTTGTAAAGGCATGCGAGGAATATATCAAACAGCACTGATTCATCACAAAAGCCACGATGAATTTGCATTGAAAAACCATGTACCGTATCTAGTCGGCACATGGTTTTTTGATAATGATTATCGGAGTCCATCTAACACATTTTCATGAATACGTTTTGAAAACTGCCGGTATTGGCAAATTTCTTCTTCTGTAAAGTCGCGCATACAAGCATTTTCAAAGTCAGCAATGGCAGTTTTTATGTCGTTGATGACAGGCGTAGCGGTTGGAAGCAGACAAACCGAAAAGCGCCGCACTGGAAGCGGCTGGATAAAGCCGCGTGTTGAAAGATGTGAAAGTGACAGCGAGAGGACGTGAAGAGGAAGCTGTGCATAATTTGCAAGCTCTTTTTTTGTTGTAAATGGAATCGGATTTTCCAATGCCAGCAAAAGACGTGCATCATCAAGTGTCAGATTGTGCTTAATCGCAGCGGATTCAATATAGCGGTAAAATAACATTTTGCTGCGATAGGCATCAAGAAGAAAGCCGCGTCCGTTTAATGCTTCTGGAGTGACACTTGTGCGCTCACTGCCTAGCTTTTTGGAGCCGGGAAGAATGGACGGCATTACAAAACCATCTTTTGCAGTATCGACAAGGAAGCGGTAGATGCGCAGGCGATTCTTTTCATAATAATCCTCATCAAAGGTATGCTTATAAAAATTATTGTAATATTCAAAAATTCCCAGTTTCATCTTAACTGTATTGGAGATAGTTGCACCCTGGCTCACAAGAGAACCCTTCGTCTTGACGTAATAATAGATCGGAACCTTCAAGGCGATAAATCGCTCAGCATATCGAATATACTCCAGATTAAACATAAAATCCTCGCACCAGCTGATTTCAGCATTCATACGAAGTGCATGTGCTTCAATAATATCGCGGCGATATAACTTGTTCCAAATCACACCGTAGTAAAAGTCTGCGGGATTCTCCATCATATGGCGGGAAAATTCTTCCTTTGTAAGTACCGCATCCTCGTCAATATCTCCTTTCTGAGAGACACGCTCCCCATTTACCCGGTAAAAATCGGCAATTACAAGATCACAATTATTCTGCTCGGCAGTGCGCACGAGAAGTTTTGTTGAATCAGGCGTGATCCAGTCGTCACTGTCCAGAAATTGGATATATGTTCCATGTGCCAGATTGAGTGCTGTATTTCTGGTGTCTGAGACACCGCTGTTGTTTTTGTGAATGACATGGACACGTGCATCAAGGGCGGCATATTCATCGCAGATTGCGCCAGAGCCATCAGTGCTCCCATCGTCAACAAGAAAAAGTTCATAATCAGTAAAATCCTGATTTAAAATGCTGTCTGCACAGCGGCGAAGTGTTTTTGCCGCATTGTATACAGGCACAATAATGCTAACCGTAACAGACATAAAAATTCCATTCCTTTCCGTCCACTGCAAAAGAGTATCTTCTCGGCAGGAACAAACAAATCTTCTGTTTTTTATTTTACCAGAACTTTTTTTGAAATGCTATGATGTTTTCTTACACTTTGAGCTTTTTTGTAAATTGTATTTGAGTGGGGTTCTGGTAAAATAATTACAGTTCATGATTCTATCTCGATGCCATTTAGGCAACAATGGGAATCATGAATGGAATGGTAAGAAAGAGCAGAGGATGAATATGACGGGAACAATCATAGGAACAGGTGCCTGCAGTGCATCGCATGTGATGGAAAATGATGATTTGGCGCAGCTTGTAGATACGAGTGATGCGTGGATTACCGAACGCACAGGCATCAAACGCAGACATATCGCAGAAAAAGAGACCGTTTCCTCGCTGGCGATAGAAGCAGCGAAGGAGGCACTTCGGGATGCTGATATTCCGGCTGATGAGGTTGGGCTGATCATTGTGTCCACGATGACGCCAGAGAGCATCATGCCCTGTACAGCATGTCTTGTGCAGGAGGCATTACATGCTACTAATGCGATTTGCTTTGATCTAAATGCGGCATGTAGCGGCTTTGTGAGTGCATTTGCTACTGCCCGCGCTTATCTGACAAGCAAAATGGTTCGCTATGCGCTTGTTATTGGCAGTGAGGTGTTGTCCAATGTGGTAGACTGGAGTGACCGTGGCAGCTGTGTCCTGTTTGGCGATGGTGCAGGAGCTGTTGTGTTAGGACCGGTTCCTGGTACATCTGAATCGGTAAATGAATCAGTTGGTTTAAACGATGATGTGTGTAGTTCATGGATTCCGGTTCTTCATGCAGATGGAAGTCAGTCTCATGCACTTACATTAAAGAGCCGTCATGATGCAAATGGGTTGTTTGAAAAGCCGCATCCAGACAGGTGTCAGCACGATTATTTTATTGGCATGGATGGCAGAGCTGTTTTTCAATTCGCGGTTCGCAAGGTGCCTGAGGTAATTGGAGAGCTTCTTAAAAAAAACAGCTTGAAAAAAGAAGATATAACATTCTATGTTCTTCATCAGGCAAATCGTCGTATCATAGAGGCAGTGGCAAAGCGTATGGAGGAGCCAATCAAAAAATTCCCGATTAATTTAGATGAATATGGAAATACATCATCTGCATCCATTCCGCTCCTTCTTCATGAGATGAACCAGAAGCATTGTTTTCATGCGGGCGACAAGATCGTCATAGCAGGCTTTGGCGGAGGTCTGACCTGGGGAGCAGATGTGCTTATCTGGACAAAAATGTAAACAGAAAAAATAAGAAACAAAAAACAAAGAAACAAAAAACGGAAAAGACTAAAAATATAGTACTAGTATAAAGGAGAGACAAAACATGTTTGAAGAAATTAGAACCATCGTAGCAGAAAATCTGGGAGTAGAAGAAAATGAGATTACTATGGAATCTTCCTTTAAGGATGATTTAAAAGCCGATTCTCTTGACCTGTTTGAAATGGTAATGGCACTTGAGGAGACTTACGGAATCGAGATTCCGACTGATGATCTGGGCCAGTTTGAGACGGTTGCTGATGTAATTGATTATATCGAAAATCATAAAGAGTAATGTTTTGTAAAAAAGCTATTTGATCAGAAATTGTGATGAGTATGCGGTGAAAGAACGCATGATATGTATTATAAGGAATCAGAAAGAAAAGGCAGGAAAAAGGATGCAGACAGAATTAACCAGATTGCTGGGAATACAGGCACCAATCATTCAGGGAGGAATGGCATGGGTGGCGGAACATACGCTTGCAGCAGCCGTATCTGAGGCTGGTGGTCTGGGGATTATCGGCGCCGCAAATGCACCGGCTGAGTGGGTCAGAAATCAAATCCGTCTGACAAAGCAGCTGACAGACAAGCCATTTGGTGTCAATGTAATGTTGATGAGTCCGTATGCAACAGAGGTGGCACAGGTGATTGCAGAGGAAGGCGTCAGTGTAGTGACAACGGGTGCCGGAAATCCTGAACGCTATATGGAGCTTTGGAAATCAAAGGGAATCAAGGTGATCCCGGTTATTGCATCAGTAGCACTGGCAAAGCGAATGGAACGCGAAGGAGCTGATGCAGTCGTTGCAGAAGGCTGTGAGTCTGGCGGTCATATTGGAGAGAGTACTACAATGACACTTGTTCCGCAAGTGGCAGATGCAGTAAAGATTCCAGTCATTGCGGCAGGCGGTATTGCAGATGGCAGAGGTATGGCAGCGGTGTTTATGCTCGGTGCATGTGGCGTGCAAATGGGTACCCGTTTTGTTGCAACAAAGGAATGTCAGGTTCATCAGAATTATAAAAATAAAATTTTAAAGGCAAAGGATATTGATACTAAGGTAACAGGAAGAAGTACCGGACATCCGGTTCGTGCACTTCGAAATGAAATGACAAAGCAGTATCTTGAGTTGGAAAAGCAGGGAGCATCTTTTGAAGAACTTGAATATCTGACATTAGGCGGTCTTCGAAAAGCTGTTGTCGATGGTGACGTCAAGATGGGAAGTGTCATGTCCGGTCAAATCGCGGGAATGATTCAGGATGAGTTGACTTGTCGTGAGGTCATTGAGCGTATCGTAAGCGAGGCAGAACACCTGTTAAATAGAGGCAGCTCAAGAGAAAAGTAAAATGAGAAAAATGGAAAGAGAAAATGGTATAGCTAAGGAGCATGCAGATGTGAAATATATAAATATACAGAATACAGGTACGAAACATTCAGGTGAAAAAATCGCATTTCTTTTTCCGGGACAAGGTGCGCAGAAGGCTGGAATGGGAAAAGACTTCTATGAAAATAGTGAAACTTCAAGAGAGCTTTTCAATCAGCTGCAAAGCATGCTCGACTTTGATTTAAAAGAAATGTGCTTTGGTGAATTGGACGCGTTGAATATGACAGAGTATACACAGCCGTGCATGGTAAGTGTTTGCCTTGTGATTGTGCAGGAACTTGAAAAGCGCGGCATCTATCCGGATATGACAGCAGGATTAAGCCTTGGCGAGTATGCAGCAGTTGCTACAGCAGGCGGCATGCAAATGTTAGATGCTATAAAGCTGGTGCGCCGCAGGGGAATTTTGATGCAGAATACCATTCCAGCAGGCGAGGGAGCGATGGCAGCCGTTCTCGGTTTAGATGCAGAAAAAATAGAAGAAATCCTGACACGTTTTGAACATGTGTGGATTGCAAATTATAACTGTCCGGGTCAGATCGTCATCACTGGCTTGACGGAAGATGTGCAAGAAGCAGGAACTGCCTTAAAAGCATCTGGCGCAAAACGTGTAGTACCGCTGAAAGTCAGCGGACCATTCCATTCGCCGCTTCTAAAATCAGCGGGAGAAGAATTGCTTAAAGAGATGGAATCAATTTCATTCTCTCAATTAACCATTCCATATGTGGCAAATGCAACGGCCAAGCTTGTGACAGACAGCACACAGATTAAATCGCTCTTTGCAAAAGGAGTTTCATCTTCTGTGCGTTGGCAGCAGAGTATTGAATTAATGCTTGAAAATGGCATTGATACGTTTATTGAGATTGGGCCGGGCAAGACACTCGCAGGTTTTATGAGAAAAATTGCACCACAGGCGACGGTATATAATGTATCCTCATGGGAAGATGTTGCGGTACTTGAAGAAAAAATGTCAAATAAAAATGGTTTGCGAGAAGGTACACCGGAAGAAATGAAATGACTTGTGAGAAAATAAAACTGAAGAAATGAAAATGACTGGTAAGAAAATACATCCAAAAAAATGAAAATGCAGAAAAGCAGTTTCAGGCAGTTGTCAAAACAGGCATTATGAGGTGAAGTATGAGCAGTATAGAAAAAGAAAAGATTGCAGTTGTAACAGGGGCTTCCCGTGGAATTGGAAGAGCTATCGCAAAGGAACTTGCGATGCGGGGGGCATTTGTGATTGTTAATTACAACGGTTCAAGACAGGCAGCGGATGAAACTGTATCCGAAATCGCGCAGGTGGGCGGCAACGCCGTAAGCATTCAGTGCAATGTGGCAGACGCAGCCGAGTGCGAGACTTTTATAAATAACATTATCAGTAAATATGGTCATATTGACATTTTAGTCAATAATGCCGGAATCGTGCGTGATAATCTTTTGATGCGTATATCAGAGGCTGATTTTGATGCAGTTATTGACACAAATTTAAAAGGAACATTCCTGACAATGCATTATGTGGCACGCTCGATGCTGCGTCAGAAAAGCGGTCGAATCATCAACATTTCTTCTGTAGTTGGCATTTTTGGAAACGCAGGACAGGTAAATTATGCAGCGTCAAAGGCTGGAGTCATTGGGATGACAAAATCAGCGTCAAAAGAATTGGCTTCGCGTGGCATTACTGTAAATGCAGTAGCACCTGGATTTATTGAGACAGATATGACGAAAAAATTAAGTGAATCGGTGAGAAAACAGATCCTAAGCCAGATTCCTGCCGGTAACTTTGGGCAGCCGGAGGATGTTGCAAAAACAGTAGCCTTTCTGGCATCAGACGATGCGTCTTACATCACCGGGCAGGTCATACAGGTAGACGGTGGAATGTAATATTGTTTATATGAGCAAGTAGCGAAGCAGATTGCGAATATCATTGACGGTCATTTTATCGAGTGGATTTTCGCAAAACTAGCGCCCGTGAATAATAACATAGCATAGCAGAACAGAAAGGCATGGATAATTTAATGAAAAGAAGAGTAGTTGTGACCGGCCTTGGAGCCGTGACACCGATTGGAAATACAGTAGACGAGTTCTGGCAGGGAATCCGCCTGGGAAAGGTCGGAATCGGACCGATTACCCGTTTTGATACGACAGGATATAAGGTTACACTGGCGGCAGAGGTAAAAGATTTTAATGCATCGGATCGCATGGATTTTAAGGCGGCAAAGAGAATGGACTGTTTTTCACAATATGCAGTGGCAGCTGCAAAGGAAGCACTCGAAGATTCTGGTCTTGAATTGTCAAAGGAAGATGCATTTCGAGCCGGTGTTGTGATTGGCTCTGGAATAGGATCTCTTGAGATGATTGAGTCCGAATATGAAAAAATCTTAAAGGGGCAGGTAAATCGTGTTAATCCGCTAATGGTTCCACGCATGATTTCCAATATGGCAGCAGGCAATGTTTCTATTCAGCTTGGGCTTCGCGGAAAATGTACTAATGTTGTGACGGCTTGTGCATCCGGTACGCATTGCATCGGAGACGCGTTTCGTGCCATTCAGTACGATGATGCCGATATCATGTTTGCAGGTGGAGCCGAGAGCTGCATCTGTCCAACTGGAATCGCAGGTTTTCAGTCGCTTACCGCACTTTCTACTGCAACAGATCCGCTTTATGCATCTATTCCATTTGATAAAAATAGAAAAGGCTTTGTTCTGGGAGAGGGTTCAGGCATTGTTGTGCTTGAGGAGCTGGAGCATGCAAAAGCACGTGGCGCTCATATCTACGCAGAAGTAGTCGGATATGGTGCGACAGCAGATGCCTATCATATCACATCTCCGTGTGAGGATGGAAGCGGAGCTGCAAAGGCTATGGAGCTTGCCATGATAGAGGCAAATGCTGCGCCAGAGGACATTACCTATATCAACGCACATGGAACAGGGACTCATCATAATGATCTCTTTGAGACACGTGCAATAAAGCAGGCATTTGGAAAGGCAGCAGCGAATGTCTGCATCAATTCTACCAAATCTATGACCGGGCATCTGCTAGGTGCAGCTGGTGGTGTTGAATTCGTTGTCTGTGCAAAATCCATCGAGGAAGGCTATATTCATCAGACGGTGGGTACAAAAGAGACTGATGAAGAGTGCAATCTTGATTACACGATTGGCGCTCCAAAGACAATGAATATTTCATATGCAATGAGCAATTCACTCGGATTTGGCGGACACAATGCATCGATTTTAATAAAAAAATACGAAGAAGCATAAAATAAGAAATGCAAAGAACTGTGAAATAAAGAAACATAGAGAACCATAAAAAGAAATGCAAAGAACTATGAAATAAAGAAATATAGAGAAGCATGAAAAAGTCAATGATATTAACAGTTCAACGACATCAAAAGCAGAACAGGAGGAGAAAAGATGGAACTAGATGATCTTTTAAAGCTGATCGATCACGTATCGTCATCGAAACTAGATGATTTCTGCTGTGAGACAGGAGAGATAAAACTTCGCCTAAAGAAAAATGCAGCAAATGGGATCCTTGTTCAGCAGAAAGCGGGACAAAACACGACACCAGAATTCACTATTGGTGGAAATTGTACGGCTGCTATGAATGCGGAAATAGAAAAAAAATCAGAGGAAACATCACATGACAAACATATTGACTCCCCACTTGTCGGTATCTTTTATACATCACCGGGTGAAGGACAGGAGCCGTTTGTGCGTGTTGGTGATCATGTAAAGAAGGGGCAGACACTCGGAATTGTAGAAGCGATGAAGCTGATGCACGAGATTACATGTGAGGAAACTGGTGTGATAAAAGAAATTTGTGCAAAAAATGGCGATGCTGTTGAGTATGGACAGGCACTATTCGTGATCGCATTGGAGTAATTCAGTAAAGGTGAGAAAAAGCATGAATCATTTAAATATTAACCAGATCAAAGAGATTATTCCGCACCGTCACCCATTTCTTATGATTGACTACATCGAAGACTATGTGCCGGGTGAATATGCGGTTGGCTACAAATGTGTATCTTATCGAGAAGAGTTTTTCGCAGGTCATTTTCCACAGGAGCCTGTCATGCCGGGAGTGCTGACCATCGAAGCGCTTGCACAGACAGGTGCAGTTGCCATTCTTTCACTTCCGGAAAATAAGGGAAAGATCGCTTACTTTGGAGGAATTGACAAGTGCCGCTTCCGTGGAAAAGTCGTGCCGGGCGACAAGGTGCGTCTTGAGACAAAGATTATCAGGACAAAAGGCCCGGTTGGAATCGGAGAAGCGATTGCGAGTGTGGATGGCAAGGTCGTTGTCCGCACAGAACTGACATTTATGATAGGGTGATTGTGACATTTGCTGTGAAGCAATATAGGGATCACAGGAGAGAGAAAAGGAGCAAAAGGAATTCATGATCAGAAAAGTGCTTGTAGCAAATCGGGGGGAGATCGCAGTGCGCATTATTCGTGCCTGCCGTGAGATGGGAATCGAAACGGTAGCCGTTTATTCAGAGGCAGACAAAGATGCACTTCATGCAAAGCTTGCGGATGAGGCAATTTGCATCGGACCTGCAAAGCTTAGCGAGAGCTATCTGTCAATGGAGCGTATTATCAGCGCAACAATCGTTTCTGGTGCTGAGGCAATTCATCCGGGCTTTGGTTTTCTCTCAGAAAACAGTCGTTTTGCAAGGTTATGCGAGGAATGTAATATTACCTTCATAGGCCCAAACTCGGATGTGATTCGTCGCCTTGGCGATAAACAGGCAGCGCGCGAGACGATGATTCATGCAGGTATTCCGGTAATTCCGGGAGGTGATCATGCCGTGTATGATGAAGCGGATGCGTTGGAAACTGCAGAAAAAGTGGGATATCCTGTTATGATCAAGGCTGTTCTTGGTGGTGGAGGTAAAGGTATGCGTACGGCAAAGGATTCAGAAGAGTTTATAAAAAACTTTGCAATTGCGCAGGCAGAGGCCAGGCAGACCTTTGGCGATGATGCAATGTATATCGAACATTTCATTACAAGACCGCGACACATCGAGTTTCAGATTTTAGCAGATTCTTATGGAAATGTGATTCACCTTGGCGAGCGTGACTGTTCCATTCAGCGAAATCATCAGAAGATGATCGAGGAGGCACCAAGTATCGCACTTTCACCGGCACTTCGCAAGAAGATGGGTGAGACGGCGGTGTGTGCAGCGAAGGCTGCCGGGTATGTCAATGCCGGAACAATTGAGTTTTTACTGGAAAATAATGGCCGATTTTATTTTATGGAAATGAATACAAGAATTCAGGTCGAGCATCCGATTACCGAATGGATTACAGGAATTGATCTGATCAAGGAGCAGATTCGCATCGCAGATGGAAAGAGGCTATCATATGCGCAGGATCAGGTGACGATTACCGGTCATGCAATTGAGGTGCGTATCAATGCCGAGCGCCCCCAAGAAAATTTTTTGCCATGTCCGGGAACGATCACCGGCCTTCATCTACCAGGTGGAAAAGGTGTGCGAATTGATTCTGCAATTTATAGCGGTTATACAATTCCACCATATTATGATTCCATGATTGCAAAAATTAGCGTGTGGGCAAAGAATCGAAAGGAAGCAATCCGAAAAATGCAAAGTGCGTTAGGAGAAGTGATCATTGAAGGAGTTGACACGAATGTCAATTACCAGTATGCATTGTTAAATAACCCTGATTTTCTTGCGGGAAATATTGATATTGAATTTATTGATAGACTTCAAAAATAGGAAGCAGCACAAAAAAACAACAAGGCAGAGTAAGCCAGCAGTGAAGCGAAGTCTGTAGGAAAGTGAAGACTGTAGGGAAACAAAGATAGCAGAAAGACAAAGATAGCAGGGAAACAAAGTGAGGAAATAGCATTATGAATCTTGATCATGTATTTAAAAAGACACTGGTTCGGCCGTTTGCTGGAATCCGCAAGAAGCCAGAGGTTCCAGAAGGCCTTTTATGTAAGTGCAGCATGTGCAAAAAGGCGGTTGTGGCAGAGGATGTCCGAAAAAATTTCTATGTTTGCCCAAACTGTAACGGCTATTTTCGTGTCCGTGCCCAGGAACGTATTGCGCGAATTGCGGATGAGGGAAGCTTTATCGAGTGGGATAAGGATCTTGAGGGTGGCAACTCGATGGGCTTTGACGGGTACGAGGAAAAAATCGCGGCTGCGCGATTAAAAACACGATTAAAGGAGGCTGTTGTCACCGGGCAGTGTACAATCGGCAAAGAGACGTGCGTGCTCTGTGTAATGGATGGACGATTTATGATGGGAAGCATGGGTGAGGCCGTCGGTGAAAAGATTACGAGGGCAGCAGAACGTGCAACAAAGGAAAAGTTTCCGATTATCATTTTTACCTGTTCTGGTGGAGCACGTATGCAGGAAGGCATTATATCATTGATGCAGATGGCAAAGACATCTGCTGCACTCAAGCGTCATAGTGATGCAGGTCTTCTTTATATTAGTGTGCTGACCGATCCGACGACAGGTGGCGTGACGGCGAGCTTCGCGATGGAGGGGGATATTATCCTATCAGAGCCAAAGGCACTCATTGGCTTTGCAGGCCCACGTGTTATTGAACAGACGACAGGACAGCGTCTTCCGGCAGGCTTTCAGCGTGCTGAGTTTTTACTGGAGCATGGATTTGTTGATCGAATTGTCGAGCGTAATGAGCAAAAGCAGGTGCTGACAGATCTGTTGCGGCTTCATCATGTACAGTCAGTAGTAAAGCTTCATCACATACAGTCAACCATGAGTATTCATGAGACAGAAGCAGATAAAGATGAGAATCAAAGTGAAAATCAAAAAGCAGTCGCATCTTCAAATCAGCAGACGACAGTCATGCAGGAAAGCAAAATTTTCAAAAAGAAAAAACAAGATAATTCATCGGTTAGCTCTGCCTGGGATCGCGTTTGTCTTTCAAGAGATAAGAACCGTCCGGTCGGATCAGATTATATTGCAGCGCTATTTGATTCTTTTTATGAATTTCATGGTGATCGAATGATGAGTGACGATAAGGCCGTTATCGCGGGTGTTGGTCTTTTTCACGGTCAGCCAGTAACTGTAATTGCACAGGATAAAAAGAAAAATTTCGGAATGTGCTCTCCGCAAGGCTATCGAAAGGCACTTAGAATAATGGCGCAGGCCGAGAAATTTCATCGTCCAATCATCTGTTTTGTGGATACACCGGGTGCAGCGTGTGGAATCGAGGCAGAGGAGCATGGACAAGGTGAGGCAATTGCGAGAAATCTCTATGAAATGTCCACTTTAAAAACACCGATTCTTTCTATATTAATTGGAGAAGGCGGCAGTGGCGGTGCGCTTGCACTTGCCATAGCAGATGAAGTCTGGATGATGGAAAATGCCATATATTCCATTCTTTCACCGGAAGGCTTTTCAAGTATTCTCTGGAAGGATAGCAAGCGAGCAAAGGAGGCGGCAGACTGTATGAAACTGACGGCAGCAGATTTAAAGGCGGCTGGAATTGTGGAGCAGGTATTTGATGAGCCAGAACAATTTACAAAGGAACAGCTGGCACCGGTTGCAAAGAAAATTGCTACTCAGATTGATCTATTTCTGGAAAAATACGGCACAATGGAGTTAGCGGCGCTGTGTGAGCATCGCTATCAGCGGTTTCGCAAATTTTGAATTTGTAAAAAACGACTGCAAAGATTATTGATAAAGTGATGATGAGAGTGAATTGACTGTAAAAATGATCAATGAAGCGAACTGTGAAAAAGATTAGAAAAGTGACTGCAAGAAAGATTAGAGAGGTGATTGTAAGAGATGACGCAAACGATGATAAAAATAAATGGAAAAGAACTAAAACGACTAATCTTTCAGGGGGGAATGGGTGTTGGCGTCAGTCTGTCTGGACTGGCTGGAGCAGTCGCAAAGGCAGGAGGAGCTGGAACAATCTCAGCGGCTCAGATTGGATTTCGGGATCCTGATTTTGATACAGATCCATTTCAGGCGAATCTTCGTGCAATCAAAAGTGAATTTCAAAAGGCAAGAATGGTCAGTCCAGATGGTATCATTGGATTTAATATTATGGTTGCAATGCGTCATTATGAAGATTATGTAAAGGCTGCGGTGCAGGCAGGGACAGATTTTCTTGTGTGTGGTGCAGGTCTTCCAGTCGATCTTCCACAAATTGTAAAAGAGGCATTGGCAGAGTTTGGACATCCCGGGTATCAACCGGCGCTTGCTCCGGTTGTTTCCACTGAAAAATCGGCGCACGTCATTTTTCGTTACTGGGAGAAAAAGCATCACTGTGCTCCAGACTTTGTAATTGTCGAAGGACCGCTTGCGGGCGGTCATCTTGGATTTACGAAAGAGCAACTGGCTATATATGGAACAGATGCCTACGATGAAGAAGTACGGCGAATTATTGCTGTTTGTCGTGAGTACGCGACACGTTTTGAAAAAAAGATTCCAGTTGTACTCGCGGGCGGGATTAGTACAAAAGAAGCGGCAGATCATGCTTTTTTATTAGGTGCGGATGCCATTCAGGCGGCAACTCGATTTGTCACGACCTATGAGTGTGATGCATCAGATGCTTTTAAGGAAGCTTACCTGAATGCTTCAAAGGAGGATATTATTCTAGTCAAAAGTCCTGTTGGTCTTCCAGGACGTGCTATAAAAAATACATTTTCGGATCATATCATGTCTGGCGGACGCATTGTGCCAACGCGCTGTCGGGGATGTCTGAAAAATTGTAAAATGGATGTGATTCCGTATTGTATTACAAATGCATTGATTACGTCTGTAACAGGTGATGTGGACAATGGCCTTGTATTTTGTGGTGCGGATGCATGGCGATGTGATCATCTTGAGTATGTAGATGAAGTCATAGAATCATTGCTTTCACAAAGCAAAAATATGTTATAAATTAGGAATCTGACGCGGGAATCTTCGTAGCTTGCTGCGGGGATAAAAGTAACTTTTCTTTTGCTTGACATACACTGAAGACAAAGTAAAATATTAGTTGTAGGATAATGTAGAATGAAGTCTCCACGCCCATGCGGTGCATCGCTCCTATGGACGTGGTACTCTGCCAGATTTGATAGAGATACAGATACAGTATGTTTGCGGAGGTATATTTGATTGATCAATTTATTTTCAAGAGAGCATAACAAACGAACACGGTTTACCAGGATGTGCATCGGGGAAGCTGTGTTCGTTTTAATGGATAAAAAAGAATATGAAAAAATCAAAATTTCGGATATCGTAAAAACGGCAGGTGTATCGCGAATGACATTCTACCATTATTATGAGACGAAGGAAGATGCACTTTCTGATTATTTTCATGAGATTGTTGCGGGTTACATCCGTGAATGTAGAACCGAGAAGATAGGTCGTTTTCATGATCGCAGCAGTATCGTGCATGCGCTAACATATTTTGATCAGTATGAAATCTTTATTGGAAAGCTTGTGCAGGCAAAGCTGCAATATATTTTGTGGAATGCGATGAATGACTATATGAGCAAACGCATCATGCCAAAGTACAAGATTCCAGAATATGAACTGTATTTTTACGGTGGTGCGTTATTAAATGTTTTCTTAAAGTGGGAGCAGGACGGAAAAAAGGAGTCAGCAGAACAGATTGCAGACTCTATTATAAAGAGTATTGGATCACCAGTCGCTGAAGAATAAGAGTGTATCATCGAGGGTGATACATAACTGTAGGTTTTATAAAAAGATAAAGAAAATGAAATGATAAAGACGAAAGATGAGGGAGGTTTGAATAATGAGAGCTAAGGATTTGAGGGTACAGGCACTGAAAAATCCGCTTGGAATAAACGAAAATCCGGTTTTTTCTTGGCAACTGGTATCGGATAAAAAAAACGAAAAAAATGAGAGACAGACTGCATATCGAATTCTGGTGTCAGAAAGTGAGGCATCACTTGTAAATGAGACAGCTATGTTATGGGACAGTGGTGTTATAGAAGAGAGTCGTTGCTTTGGAATTTTGTATCAAGGCAAAAAATTGCATTCTGCACAGAAGGCTTATTGGAAGGTGATGGTGTGGGATGGACAAAATCAAGCATCCGAGTGGAGTGAAACGGCATCATTTGAGACAGGCCTACTTGAGCGTGATGACTGGAAAGGTACTTGGATTGGACAGGGCGAGGAATATGAAAATCAAGAGGCAGCTCCTATTTTTGCAGGTGAGTTTGGAGTGGCAGATCCAGAGCAAGTAGCATATGCACGAGCCTACATAAGTGGACTTGGTATATTTATAGCTGATGTGAATGGACAGAGGTTATCCGCTGCCTTTTTTGAGCCAGGCGAGTCGGATGCGACAAAGACAGTTTACTATGCAACTTATGATATCACAAATCAGTTGGTTTCGGGCACAAATTTTGTTACTGTGACACTGGGAAATGGTCAATACACCGGATATACAATCGATCCGGTCATGGTACATCCAGATGGAACAAAGACAAAATTTGGACGTTATCAGAAAAATGACAGTTGCTTTGTAAAGCCGGGAATTTGTGGCAGAAAGAAGCTGATAGCGCAGGTGGAGTTGACACTGAAGGATGGAACAAGAAAGGCTGTCTGCGCATCCGATGAAAACTGGCTGTGGACCAATGGACCGACAGTTTTTCAAAACTGGTATGGTGGTGAGGATTACGATGCGTGTCTGGCAGAAAAACTTGCTGAAATGGAAAAAGAACCATCCGAGGAAAATGGCTGGAGCCGGGCAAAGAAAATGCAGCCGCCAGCAGGAAGGC
>CAVCPW010000195.1:0-8263 GCA_963604075.1 Anaerovoracaceae bacterium
GGCTTCTAAGGGGCTACGCCCCTATTTAAGAAGTTTGATATTTAAGTTTCCACCTAAGTAATTAGGCAATCCTTATTCTTACAGGCGTGTCCACTTCGCCTCTACCGTATAGGATAGTCATATCCACAACGCTACTTTTACGCATAATATTTAACGCACCATTTATATCAGCATTGACCGTTTTTCCATTTGCTGTTTTGTATAATCCACGATGCACCCGATTACCACTAAACTGATATTCTTTTGGATTATCGTTGTTATAGACAGGAATCTCATCTTTATCCCAAAAACTTGCTTTTGAAGTATAGGATTCTTCCTGTTCTACATAAGTGATGCCATTAAGTTCGCACATATAATCCAGCTTATCTCTAAGGTGACCATATGGTATATTTACAAAGTTCTGGTTATTCTGCTTACCGATATGACTGCTTTTTTGGAAGGTTACATTGTAACCCGCTATAAGAGTGCCTATATCATTGGCAACACAGTAATCTATAATTATACGCGCTGTTTTGTTCATATAGTCATTGACTTTATTATTGCGATCACGAGTTATAGCTTTTTGTCGGTTCGTAGTTTTTTTGCCGAAGTGTTGCTTATCCTTAATCGATTGCAAACGGGCATTTTCTTTGTTAAACCACTGGTTTATGGACTTAAGCTTTCTTCCATCGACAATGAATGACTTACCTGTGCTTGATACTGCCGTTATAAGATTATTTATACCAAAGTCTAATGCAAGTGCATTTTGTGTGTTTAGATTTCTTTGGATACATTCAGCTTCATATATATATTGAATCTCAAAGAACCTTGCTTTTCCCTTTGGCAGGATGCGTATTTCTTTAACTTTTTTATCAAGCAATACAGGGGGAATGGTTATCTCCACAGCCTTATGTGTCTTCTTAAAGCTGTTTGAAAATGGAAGTATCAACTTATTCGCATTAAGTCGTACAAAGCCTATAACAAGCGTGGTATATCCGTCTTTGGGAAGATACTGTGGCAGTTTACAATCTTTAAAGGCGTATTTGCCTTGTTTAGCAAGCTTTATCAAACCGAAGAATGATTTGAAACTGCCATCAACCTCTTTAAGTATCTGCTGAGCCATATTGGAATTTAATGCTTTGTAGTTAGGACTGTTCTTAAGAAGGGTATAGTTCTTCTCATACTTCAAGAACTTACCCTCAGTAAAGTAATACTGTCGGATATTATATATAGCTTCATTAGCAAGGTTTTTGGCTATATGGCAAAGCTCCTTAATTGTTTTATAGTCTTCCTTAGATAGATGTTTAACCTGTTGCTTTACAGTAAGATACATATACTTTTTCTCCTTTCGTTAGATTTAGAGAATTTCCCTATGTATCTATTATACTGCATGTTTTACCCAAACACAATACTGTAAGTAAAAATATATTTTTGGACGCTTACATCCCACCACCTAAAGGTAGTGGGTTTTACGCTCTAACTTATAAATTTCTAAAGAAGTGAGCTGTAATGGTTAAAATTGCACAGTATATAAAATTTTGACTATAGAAATATTGTAATAATTTCCATATAATAAAGCTATCATGGTGAGAAAGGCGGATTGGACAAACATGGAAAAGAACTTTTCAGTGCTGCGCGCAGAGGCAGCAGCAGACAGCATTACTCTTTATTGGGAGCGCTCACAGGGAAGATCAGGAACAACATATGAGATTTTTTTTAAAGAAGTAAAAGGTGCAAAAGAAGTAACAGCTGTGAAGAGTAACGTGGAAAATACGAAAGGTGTGAAAAACGTAAGCCAGACAAAGGAAGGCTTTGCACTGGTCGGTACAACGCAGAGAACACATTTTACGATTGAGAGTCTGAGTGCTGATACTGAATATGAAATTGCCGTAAAAGGCACTTATAAATCAGTTATTCATGAAGATGTGATTACAGTACATACATCCATCAGAAATGTTATAATTGATATTACAAATGAACCATACAACGCGATTGGAGATGGAAAGACACTTAACACAAAGAAAATTCAGACAGCAATTGATGATTGCCCGGCTGGCGGCTGTGTGTGGATTCCGCGTGGAATTTTCAAGACAGGAGCGCTGCATCTTCATAGTGATATGGAATTGTATTTAGCAGAAGGTGCAATCCTTCAGGGAACAGATAAGCCCGAAGATTATCTTCCGCGAATCTGGAGTCGCTTTGAGGGAACCGAGATGGAATGCTACAGTAGCTTGTTAAACATAGGTGCACTTGATCCGAGTGGAAAGCATCGTGCTGATTATGACAGTACATTTGCCTGTAAAAATGTATCGATTCGTGGAAGGGGAACGATTGCAAGCGGCGGCCGCGTGTTAGCAGAGCGTATTATTGCTTTAGAGACGGAAAATCTAAAGTATTATCTGTTATCTCTTGGCGATAAGATCAAAGAGTGTGAGAAGCCAGAGACGATTCCGGCAAGAGTGCGCCCGCGTCTAATCAATATGAGCAATTGCCAGAATGTAGAATTGGCTGGTGTTACACTTCGTGACGGTGCATGCTGGAACATTCATATGATTTATTGCGATCATGTAGTCACACACGACTGTACGTTTTATTCGCATGGTATATGGAACGGAGATGGCTGGGATCCGGATTCATCTTTGGATTGTGTGATCTTCGGATGTCTGTTTAACACAGGTGATGATTCTGTTTCAATAAAGTCGGGTAAGAATCCGCAGGGAAATAAAGTCAACATTCCAACAAAAGGTGTTCGTGTATTTGACTGTCGCTGTACGATGGGGCATGGCATTACGATTGGAAGTGAAATGTCCGGTGGTGTAGAGGATGTAAAGATTTGGGACTGCGACATGGAGGCTGCACTTTGTGGCTTTGAGATCAAGGGTACGGCAAAGCGCGGCGGCTATGTAAAGGAAATTCATGTGTATGACAGCGTATTTCCACGTGTGCAGATGCATAGCGTAGGCTATAACGATGATGGCATCGCGGGACCGGATCAGCCGTATTTTAGCAATTGCACATTTGACAACCTTCGATTGACTGGGACATATCAGGATCACGAAGCAGCATGGCATGAGTGTGACGCGATTGAGTTGTGCGGTTTTAATAAGCCGGGGCATGAAATAAAGCATGTAAAGTTCTCTAATATTCATTTTGGAAAAGAGGGAGCGGATACCGTTGGGCATATTTCAATTAAGCGATGTGAAGATGTGTCAGTCAATTTATAAACAGCCCAATGTGAGAAATTCTGACGGCTGCAAGGAAAATCTTGTTCGACAAGTCGGGCAGAGTTGTTCAAAATAACAGCGATAAATAGATAGTTGGTGGTAAGGTTTCGAAAGGAGAAGATTATGCGAGAGGAAAGACTGATCAACCGTGGTTGGCAGTTTGCGCTGATGCCATGTACACCGATTGACGCAAAAACAGCAAAAAAAAGAGAAGCAGAAAGAAAAAAGTCCGGGGAGGATGTTCGTACCGAGTTGGAAGATCTTCATTTTATTGAGGTTGACCTTCCTCATGACTGGGCAGTAAGCAGACCGTTCAATAAAGCGATGAATGAGGGTGGTGCGCAAGGCTTTCGCGATCGCTGGGGCATCGGCTGGTATAAAAAAATACTTCATATTGAGGAAAAGAAGAAAGAAAAACGATATTTTCTGTACTTTGGCGGTGTATATGAAAATGCTGTACTTTGGGTAAATGGTGTGTGTATTGGCAGTCACAAATATGGCTACAGTTCATTCAAAATGGATATCACAGATGCAGTGCAGAGTGGGGACAATGTACTTTTAATGCGCGTAGATAATTCTGTTGCTCCGGCAGATCGTTGGTATAGCGGATGTGGAATCTATCGCGATGTGATACTTCAGGTTGTTCCTAAAAATCATCTTGATCCGTGGAATATTCAGGTACATACAAAAATAGGCGGAATCGAAGAAAACGAAGAAAAAGCTGGAGAAGACGATAAAAAAATTGAAAAAATTAATGAAAAAATTGAAGAAAACGCAAAAATAGAAGAAATGAAATGCACAAATAAAATGAAAGAAACAGAGCGTATTGCCAGATTAAGTGCCTGTATTGAAGTTAAGACTGGGCAAAGCGGTGCAGTTCAGGGGATTTTACGATTAATTCAAAGTAAGGAAGATAAGTCACCGGATAGTGAAGTATTTATCGCAGAGGGAACAAATGGAATACTTACCTTCCATATAAGAGATGCAAAGCTTTGGTCAGCTGAGCATCCGCAGTTGTATCGTCTGACGGTTTCTACGGAAAACGACAGCGTGTCGCTTTCAATTGGACTTCGTGATGTGAAGTTTGATGCACAAAAAGGGATGTTTGTGAATGGCGTTCCAACCAAACTAAAGGGTGTGTGTCTGCATCAGGAGGCAGGCTGCCTTGGAACAGCCGTGACCAAAGAGATCTGGCAAGAACGTCTTGGACACTTGAAGAATCTTGGATGCAATGCCATTCGTGCGGCACATCACACTTACTCAGAGGAATTTCTTGATCTGTGCGATGAGATGGGCTTCTATGTGTACGAGGAATGCTTCGATAAATGGAAGGGCGGATTGTATGGACGCTATTTTGATGAAAATTGGGAAGCAGACGTTGAGGCGATGGTAAAGCGTGATCGCAATAGAGCGTGCATCGTGATCTGGGGTGTTGGAAATGAGGTTGAAAACCAGGGACAGGATTCCATGCTTGCCATTTTA
The DNA here is from genome assembly GCA_963604075.1 of Anaerovoracaceae bacterium. Lineage (GTDB taxonomy): Bacteria > Bacillota > Clostridia > Lachnospirales > Lachnospiraceae > Anthropogastromicrobium. Next base: position 4,686 of record CAVCPW010000195.1, read on the forward strand.
AAGCAACTGTCGGACAAGGTAAAAGACTTTGATACGTCGCGTCCGATTACCTATGCGATGAATCCTCATTTTAAACGTGAGAGCAATGTCGATTTGAGTAAAATCAAGGATATTCAGCAATTTGTCGATGAAGTTAGTGATACAGAGATTTATGATGCGAGAGAGCGTGTTGGCCGCATTGCAAAAATTGCTGAGATTGTCGATTTGATTTCCTGTAATTATCAGGAGCAGTGGTATGAGCTCATTCACGAGTCTATTCCAAATAAATTGATTTTAGGAACTGAAGTCTATGAATATTTCTGCGGACATTATGAGCAGATGCAAAATTTTACAGAGAAGATTCCGTCAGCAGTTCCGTTTGAGTCAAATTACTGCATTGGAAGCTTTATCTGGACTGGATATGATTATCTAGGTGAATCAATGGGATATCCGGCGAAAGGTTGGAGTGGTGCGCTGATTCATACAAACAATGAATATCGTCCGATTGCGTATATATTAAAGAGCATTTGGAGCAGCGAGCCTGTTGTTCATTTTTCTGTTATGGACTATTCGCTTGACGATGAAGGCGTAAAGGAGCATTGGGATAGCCCGATTTATGCGGATCATTGGCATTTTCCACAATTCAGAAAGACGCTCATTCCATATATGATTGCATCCAATTGTGACGAGGTGCATTTGTTCTTAAATGGAAAGCAATTTTTTATTCCACGTCCATCTGAGTGCAAGAATGGCATTATCACAGGATTTTTGCCATGGCAGCCAGGGACTGTTACTGTCATCGGTTATCAAAATGGCAAAGAGGTTTGTCGTCATGAGATAGTGACACCGGGTATGGCAGTTGCACTGTCGTTCGATCAGGATAATGATCAGGAGAAGAATAATTATTATAAAAACGATCAGGAAAAGAATCAGGAAAAACGTGTAGGTGCAGTGAAATTGGGTGAGCTAGAGAAAAAACATAATTTGCTTTTGACGGTTCGTGCTGTGGATGAGAATGGCAATCCGTGTTTTCGGGAGAGTGCCAAAGTTCATTTTGCGGTGGAAGGAGCAGCAAAAATTGTTGGAGTGGACAACGGCGATATTTGCTGCAATGAGCCGTACCAGGAGGAGAGCATTCATCTGTATCATGGCTGCGCAAGCGTGATTGTTGAGCTTGATGGCAAGCCGGGACGAGTCTGTGTGTGTGCATTCGGAAATGGACTGCGGCAGGCACAGGCGGTTGTTGAAGTGTTCGAGAAATAATGGAGTTTCCACATTTGTGTGTTGTACAATGCCTATAGATGTAGTGCTTGTTCACATCTACTAAAAAAGTATGTATCATATTGGGAATGGAGGAAAATAAAATGAATATGCCAACAGTTGGCTGTGTAGGCGAGTCAATTATCGGAAACGATGAGCGCGGTTTGTGGTTTTTAAGCCATAAAGATGATCCGGTGCAGATGAATTGGGTCGAGGGAGAAACCTGCTGGGGCACAGTAAAGGCACCTAAGGCACTTGCAGTAGAGAGAATGATCCATGTTTTTGAAAATGGCGAAATCGAAGAAATTTATACGTTTGAAAATACGTCCGATGCTCCTCTTTTCGTAAAGGAAAAGGATGCATGGATTTACATTCCGTTTAATGACAGTTACGAGAAGGCAGAAATCGGATTGGAAAAGCGCTGTAATGCGCACTTGTTTGTCGGAGAAAATTTCTCTTACGTGATGGCACTTCGCCAGGGCGGCAGAGGACCACATTTGGGACTCGCCTTAACGAAGGGTAGCATTACAGGTTACGGTGTGGAACGTGATTTTTCAGCAAGGAGCGAGGATAGAGGTGATTTTCTCTTTTATCCGGCGCTTGGTGCATTTGAGCCGGGCGAAAAGAAAGAGGTTCGCTGGAAGCTTTTCTGGCACCAGGGCAAGGACGATTTTTATAATAGACTTCTAAAAGAGAATGGATTCTTGCTTGTGCAGGCAAAGCAGATGACTTGTATTCAAGGAGAGATTTTTGAATTTTGTGTTCGTACAAAAGACAGGAAAATGGCACAGACTCTTTCTGTAAAATGCGCCGGAGATGAAGTAAAGCCTGTTCGTATTGATGAGGAAAATATGGCCACTGATACACAGCTCGTTTTTTCGGTTTGCTATCAGTATCAGGCAGAAACAGAAGGTGCCTATCGTTTTGAAATTCAGTCTGGCGAGTCACATACACACGCGCTCTTTTATTGTAGTGCACCTGTTGAGACACTTTTAACGAGACGCAGTCGTTTTCTTGCTGAAAAGCAGCAATATAAAAAGGAAGGCAGTGCGTTAAATGGCGCATATCTGATTTATGATGATGAAGAGGATGCGCTCTACTACAGCCATAGAGCTGATCATAATGGTGGTCGTGAGCGTCTGGCAATGGGCACAATCATGGCACAGTATTTGCAGCTTCATCCTGAGGATACCAAGTGCATGGAAAGTTTGAATGCGTATGAGCGATATGTGTATCGTGAATTGTATGATGAAAATACGGGCGTGGTATATAATGATATCAATCGAAACAATGACTGGCATCGCCTATATAATTATCCGTGGATGGCTGATTTCCAAATTGAGCTGTATCGCCTGAAAAAAAATACACGTTATTTATTAAATGCGTACCACACAATGATGGGCTATTATAAGATTGGTGGAGAAAAATTCTATGCAATCGGAATCGAAGCATATGAATTAAAGACACTTTTAGACGAGGCAGGATTTGCAGCACAATCAGAAGTGTTCACACAAGCTTTTTTGAAACATGCAGATCAGATTGTAAAGACTGGTGTTTATTATCCAGCATCTGAGGTTAAGTATGAGCAGAGCATTGTGGCTCCAGCGGTCAGCTATCTGCTTCAGGCATACCAGATCACAGAAGAAGTGAAGTATCTTGATGCGGCAAAGGCACAGCTGGCACTGTTAGAGCTGTTTAATGGAAAACAGGCCGATTATCATCAGTTTGAGAATGCGATTCGCCACTGGGATGGATATTGGTTTGGAAAATATGAGTGCTACGGTGATACATTCCCACATTATTGGAGTACGTTAACTGGAGATGTTTATGCGCTATATGCAAAGATTACAGGAGATCGTACCTACGGAGAATTGGCAAAAGCTTCAATTCGTGGTTGCTTGAACCTGTTCTTTGCAAATGGCATGGCATCATGTGCGATGGTATATCCGGATACGGTAAATGGCAAAAAAGCGCATTACTACGATCCATGGGCAAATGATCAGGATTGGGCGCTGTACTATGCTGTGAAGTGGGGCGCTTGATTTGTAAACATAAGTGTGTTATCATTCCAATAATAGCAAAATGGGCAAAATAATTTCATTTGCGAAAGATTGGAGTGAAGAGTATGACGACGAGAGAAGAAGCTTTGGCTTTTGGCCTGTCCTATCCGGATACCTGTCAGGATGCGCCGTTTCATGATCCAAATTGGCAGTTGGTGCGAGTTAAGAGCAGCAAAAAAGTTTTCTTGTGGACTTATGAGAAAGATGGTTATATTAATGTGAACTACTCCGATTTATAGAAGTCGGAGCTTCCTGCTTCAACCACTACTGCATTGGCTA
>CAVCPW010000196.1:0-3244 GCA_963604075.1 Anaerovoracaceae bacterium
CTGGTACAACTATGTTCGCCCTCACTCATACAACAATTATTTAACACCAATGGAGTCTCGTTACAGATAGGTATTTATCGAACAAAGTGTTACAAAAAAGCTTGACCACTACAAATCCACGATTTGGAGTAAGAAAAGTGAACTAAACATGTTTCTGTCTATTCTGGCAGAAGAAAAAAACGGGCGTTGTCAATCGCCCGGTGATGTATCCGCAATCGCATGTACCTGAGGACGCGAGCAAAAGCGCAGTTTGGGAGCATCCATTGGATGATGCAAGGACCAGATGGGCGAGATACAAACATCTGATATGACCCCGCGTCATATCATACCTATCGGGTAACGGGACCCTTAGCAAGCCACACTCCCTTTAGGGGCGGGAGTAATTGACCATACAGCAATCATGAAAAAACACTTAAATTTTTATCCTTTTCCAGCAAGAAGAGGGGCTGTCGCACTAATTACTTAGTGCGACAGCCCCTTTGTCAGAAATCCTTTTTCAAACGCGCTTTGGTATATTAACTACATTTTTTCTTCTCGATAATTTTATCAAATCCATATATTTCCAGAGTTGTTTTTCCGGCTTCCAGTTCTTTGATGATTTCCTGCTCATGGTCATATTTGGCCAGAGCTTTCTGGAATACTTCGTCTTCATGCTCCTGTGGGATCACAACAACTCCATCGCAGTCACCGAATACAATGTCTCCGGGACGTACCTGGATGCCACCGCAGTGGACTGGTACATTTAATCTGGCGAGACTTTCTTTGACTGTTCCGGATGGATTAAAGGCTCTTACGAATACAGGAAAGCCCAATTTTTTGATATCCTCTGCGTCACGGCAGCTTCCGTCGATTACGACACCTGCAAGTCCGTATACCTTGCAGGCAGTTGCCATGATATCACCGAAATGTCCTGCATTTGAATATCCGTGAACATCAAGAATCAGCACATCTCCCGGTTTGGCTGCATAAATTGCCTGATGAAGTGCCAGATTGTCACCTGGGAAACACTGAGCGGTGAAAGCTCTTCCGATCATTTTCATATCGGAACCTACAGGCTTGATCGCAGTGTCCATAACTCCCTGATTTGCAGCAGAATTATTATTGTCTGCGATATTTCCGGTTGGTAATTTTAATAGTTCTTTTTTAAAATTCTCTGTTAATTGCATAGCTGATCTGCCTTTCTGAATAATGTTCTGCTATAACTGTTATTTTTTAAGGTTATAATTCTGGTCCAGAATACCGTCTTTCTTGTCTTTCCATAATCTGTAAGGTACACTTATGATCAGTGGAAGAAGCATGACAGGACCTACGATAATCGTAAATGTTCCATATCCGTATTTAATAATATTAAGAAGTCCGAAGCTGGATCCGAATGTACATATCAGGATAAAGACAATCGCGATCACAAATTTACGGGATAATTCTGTACTGCTGGTCCATTTCTTCCGGATGAGTGGTTCAAAACGGTTGCATACAGTGAAAATAAATGCAACAGAACTGGAAAGCATTGCTGCGGTCGCAAATACCACGTACAGGATCTTGGAAATCCATCCGGAGCTTGAGAGATTATTGATTGCCCAGAGGGTCGGGATTTCCTCATTCATGATATCAGGCATACCGGCTGCAAAAATAAAAGTAAAGATCATGGTTGAAGCTGCACAGAGTAAAGCTGTCATCAGTGACTCTGTAAATACGTCTTTTCGAGTTTCAATGATTCCCTGGGATGCAGGGACACAGGCTTCGTATCCATTCATAAAGAATACAACGATCATTAACATGGAAAACCATGCCTGCGGAGCGGAAAATCCATATGCAGAGTAAGAAATACGCTGTGACAAATATTCGGAAGCAGCAGGGATTGCACTTCCGAGGCATACGGCTGCGACATAGGCGCAGATGAGCAGGATCGCAAGACCAAGGATGGTACCTACTTTTCTGAGAACACCGGCACCCCAGAGTGCAAACAGTAACACAAGCAGACAGAAGCCGACAGTTCCGACAATTTTCGGAAATCCGAATAACTGGTTGAGCAGAACTGCTGTTGTAGAGATCTGTGCAGATAATGCGATCAGAACTACAACGATTACCTGGATTTCTTTAAAGGTTCCGAAGAATAACTGAAGTCCTTTTGGACGATAAATGGTATTATAAGCTTCACGGTAAGAGTCTGGTTTATAAATCCTGTTGATCTCAAAAAGCAGCAGGTTAAAAATGAAACACAGAAGCCCGGCTACTGCAGGGCCGAGGAAAACACCGATCCATCCTTTGTTATTAAAATAAGACACAGTCTGGGTACCGGATGCAAATCCAGGTCCGACATATGCGCTGTACATAATCGCAGAGAGTGAAAAGATAGCTACGAATTTATTCTTGTTCGTTTTTGCTTTCATGGAATTGCCTCCTATGCTTCTTCTGGTTTAGACTGGAGTTTATGATAGCCGAGTTTCTTTCTGGCATCTTTCAGAGAGCTTCCTTTTTTTACTTCAGCAATGATCTGCTGTTCTACTTTCTCGATGTGCTGAGCAATATTAAGAACTTCTTCGGCACGTTCTTTCGGAATAACAAGGGCACCGGAGTCATCACCGAGGATAATATCTCCAGGGCAAACCTGAACACCTGAAACAGCAACCGGAACATTGACTGCATCTACAGTAACACGTTCTTTTCCTGTCACCATATAGGTGCCTTTTGTGTAAATTCCGTAGCCAAGTTCTTCGATTCCGTTTACATCACGGCACACACCATCGATCAGGGTTCCTTCGATTCCTTTTGCTTTTGCGGTAAATGTCATGATATCGCCCCATACAGTGCAGTATGTTCTTCCGCCATTGTCGATTACGACAACCTGTCCTGGTTCTACATCATCGATAAAATCTCCGACAGTTCCTTTTTCCACACCGCATGGGATATAATGAACGGTAAATGCTTCTCCGCAGATCTTATTTCCTCTGATAACGGCTTGGATTCCAAGTAATCCGCATGAGATTCCGAGTTTATCCATTGCATCGGAGATGCTTGCTGTATCCATTTTTTTGATAGCCGCGATTAATTCTTTCTGTTCCATAGTAAAAATCCTCCTTGTGTAATCTCTTGTCTGTTGTTATCTTGTGTTGAGAACCGGTTCTTTTGTGATTTCAATATATCATTTTCAATACCACTTGTAAAACGAATATATTTAATATAATATATCTGTAAAGCCGATATTTGATATCAGGAAGGAGAGCAGAAGATATGACATATGAAC
>CAVCPW010000197.1:0-4142 GCA_963604075.1 Anaerovoracaceae bacterium
TCTCTAGAGCCGTAGCCGCCCTCGCGTCTTGCGCCGCCCTGGCCATTTCCATAACCGCCTTCGCGTCTCTGGCCATTGCCGTTTCCGCCTTCACGTCTTGCGCCATCTCTGGAGCCATAGCCGCCTTCGCGTCTTTGGCCATTACCCTGACCATTTCCACCTTCACGTCTCTGACCGTCTCTGCCTTCGCGTCTCTGGCCATTGCCGTTTCCGCCTTCACGTCTTGCACCATCTCTGCCTTCGCGTCTGGAACTGTTATCTCTTCTATTTCCATTTTCATTACCGTCGTTAGCAGATCTGGACTCATTTCGATCGTTCTTTGCGTTGTCTCTTGGTGCATTCTCCTTTACTGGAGCTTCCTTTGATGCCTCTGCCTTTGTATTCTCTGGTGTCTTCTCTGCAGGCTTTGCATTTTCTGCCTTCTCCTGCTTTTCAGCAGACTTTTCTGCCTTCTCACCCTCCGGCTTCTTTGCACCGTCCTGGCGCTTCTTCTTAGAAATTGGCTTTGAGCTGTTTTCCGGATGGAAAAGCAGACGAAGCTTCTTCTTTGGAGCAGCACCATCCTTGTCAGAACCAGTCTCCTTATCAGAGGAATCCATCGGCTTTTTGAATGCCTTTCTTACTTCCTCTACCATGGTATCCTGAAGCATAGTTGCTCTTGTTACACCACTCATACCCTTACTAGAGCATAAGCTAATAATTTCACTTTCTTCTCTCTTTAATTCCTTGGCTAAATCGTGAATATTGAGTTTTGCCATAAATGTATCACCGACCCTTTTCTTTACTTGTTGTCCAACTGTTTCTCTATTGCTTTCGCAAAACCACTGTCAAGAACCGCTAACGATGCACGAAATTCCTTGCCAATTCCGTGACCAAGCACTTCCTTATGCGCGTAACATGCCAAAGGTACCTGATAATACTTGCACATGTCACGAAACTTCTTTTTTGTGTTATCGGAAGCATCATCTGCAACAACGACCAGATGTGCTTTTCCTGTCTTCACTGCCTTTTCAGCTGCGAACTCACCGCTTGCAATCTTGCCTGCGCGCTCTGCCAGCCCCAAAAGGGATATTACTTTATCGTTCAATCTGCTCCAACTCCTTTTTCAGAACATCGTAGCATTGCTGCGAAACCTCTGTCTTTAAAGCCCGTTCCAGAGCTTTCTTCTTTCTGGCCTGCTCCAGACAAGCCACGTTACTGCATATATATGCGCCTCGTCCATTTTTCTTGCCGGTCAGATCAAATCCAATCGTCACACCCTCCAAATCTTCATTTGGTGAGCAGACAATACGGATGAGTTCCTTTTTGCTTTTCTTTTCCCCGCACCCTACACACTGGCGCATCGGGATTTTCTTTACAGCGGCCACTATATCACCTCTTATTCCTGGTTCTCGTTTTCAGCTGTTACAACTGCCTTTTCGGACTCTTCTGCCTCCTCTGCGGCCATTGCCGGCTGTGCTGCAATTTTCTGCTCAGTCTCCTCGGCATTGCTGAAATCAATCTCATCAAACAGACCTTCTTCCTCTGCCTGACTCTCGCTCTTGATATCAATCTTGTATCCGGTCAGCTTTGCAGTCAGACGTGCGTTCTGTCCTGCCTTGCCAATTGCCAGTGACAGCTGGCTATCCGGTACAACAACGAGTGCGGCACGCTCCTCATCATCAACAGCAACAAAGATAACCTTTGATGGGCTCAATGCATTCTCGATGAACTGTGCTGCATTCTCATCCCAGTTTACGATGTCGATCTTTTCACCGCCAAGTTCATCTACAACTGCATTTACACGTGAACTGTTAACGCCGACACATGCGCCGACTGCGTCAACATTCTCATCATGAGAACAAACAGCCATCTTTGTTCTAGAACCAGCCTCTCTGCTGATTGCCTTAATCTCTACAGTGCCGTCCTTAATCTCAGCAACCTCTGCCTCGAACAGTCTCTTTACAAGCTCCGGACGAGAACGGGAAAGGAGAATCTTCGGTCCCTTCGGCAAATCCTTTACTTCAACAACATAGAACTTCATACGGGTATTGACATCATACTTCTCACCCTTGATCTGCTCGCCTGCCATTAAAGTAGCCTCTGCCTTTCCAAGGTTTACGCTGACATTCATAGTGGATGACTTTCCATCCTCACCCTTGCGCTCGAAATGTCTGGAAATCACACCACTTACCAGATCCTTCTCCATCAGCTTATAGCGCTCATATACGGCACGGTTCTCCTCCTCACGCAGCTTCTGAAGGATAATTGCCTTTGCGATCTGTGCTGCAATACGGCCGAACTCCTTGGAATTTACCTTTACATACACGGTGGAACCATAAACAGCCCTCTTGTCCAGAATCTTTGCATTCGGAAGACTGATCTGTGTCTGCTGATCCTCTACATTCTCAACAACTTCCTTTGCCATGTTGATCTCATACTCTCCAGTGCTGTAATCCATCGTTACGGTGATGTTATCGCTCTTTCCGAAATGATGCTTACATGCCTGAATCAAAGATTCCTCAATTGCCTTTAAGACAACTTCCTTTCTAATATTTTTTTCTTTTTCAAGGACATTTAATGCTTCCATTAATTCCGTATTCATTCTTATCTCTTTCCTTTCTCTATTTCCTTATCCACCCATTTGCCGCTCTACCGTTCCAGTTTTGCCAATCAGGTGAATGTAATCCAAACTAATTGTTAAAAATCAAGTGCAAGGCGAATCAGTGCAATATTTGTTCTCTCAAGCTCAATCGTCTCTTCATTCTCCAGTGTCAATGTGACAGTTGCCTTATCATATGCCTCAAGCAGTCCGGTATATTCCTTACAGCCATTTACTGCACGGAACAGTCGAACCTCAACCTCCTCACCGATACTTCTTGCAAAATCCTTATCCTTCTTTAATGGTCTTCCCAGTCCCGGGGAACTGACCTCTAAGATGTAGCTTTCCTCAATGCAGTCATCTGCATCCAGAATCGGATCTGCTTCTTTACTCACTACCTCACAGTCATCAACTGCGATGCCGCCTTCTTTGTCAATGTAGACACGCAGATACCAGCTTCCTGCCTCCTTGACGTACTCCACATCAACCAGTTCAAATCCATGCTTCTGTGTGATCGGCAAAAATAGATTTTCTGCATATGCTTCAATCTCTTCTTTTCTTCTCATACTCCTGCCCTTTCCCGCCGCCAGCAGGTTTGTCATTTGCTGCAGCGTATCTGCCTGTTTGTAACTATTCAGAGCAACGCGAAATTATGCAGAAAAGTACGAATCATACTTGCACGAGTAAGTATTTTTTCATACAATTTCATATAGCGAGAAGCCACAACGAGATGTAGCGAAGCTGAAATCGAGATGCAGCTCTGAATAGTTATATTTCTTAGTGTGGGTATTTACATAGAAAGAGTGGACTCGCAAGCCCACTCTTTTACCATAAAAACCTATATTTACTTTTATATCATACATTTTGCAAAAGGTCAAGTAATTTTTTTGACACACGCAATCGTCAACTACCCACCTAAAGGTAGTAGATTGCCGATACAGCTGAATGCATTTTTTAATCTCCGATTATATTTACCACACGCACAGGCTCAGTACTATAATTGTACTTACTGATTGTAACCTGTCCGAATGACAACGCCGCATGAAGGATCTTGCCATCGCCAAGATACATAACAACATGATCGATAGTACCAGTCGCATCTGCGTAGAATAACAGATCGCCCGGCTTTGCCTCGTCAAGAGTAATCTGCGTGCCTACATTTGCCTGCTCACGCGATGTTCTCGGAAGTGAAATGCCTGCACTTGCGTAGCACTGCTGAACAAAGCTAGAGCAATCGATACCATCTGTCAGACTGGTTCCGCCGTACACATATGGAGTTCCCAAATACTGTTCACCAAACAGTAAGATCTGCTGGCGCGTCGGGGAACAATCGGAAATGCTACTCCACGGAATGGCTTCAACCAGATAATAGCCCGTCTTTACATACTCTGCATTAATGTAGCCATATGTACTATTGAAAGCAATTTTTAACCAATCACCGTCTGTTTCCTCTACGACCTGCTTCTCATTTGCATTCAATGTCGTCCAAACGTCGTATTCCAAGCCAGGGCCGCTTCTGACATTTAATTTATCGGTTGTGACCTCAACCATCTGCTTACAA
>CAVCPW010000198.1:0-3735 GCA_963604075.1 Anaerovoracaceae bacterium
GTGATTGACAGGAGGAAATTATAATGCCAAAGGTAAAAACAAGCAGAGCAGCTGCAAAGCGTTTTAAGAAGACAGGTACAGGCGAGTTAAAGAGAATGAAGGCTTACAAGAGTCATATCTTAACTAAGAAGTCTACTAAGAGAAAGAGAAATCTTAGAAAGGCTGCTATGACAGATAGTACCAACGTAAAGAACATGAAGAAGATTTTACCTTATTTATAATTTTACGATTTTATAGGTAAGTTTGGGAAAAATTTCTGCACAGGATTCGCGAGAGTCCTCATAGGTTTAGGAGGAGATAGATATGGCAAGAATTAAGGGCGGTATGAACGCTAAGAGAAAGCACAACAAAGTGTTAAAGCTGGCAAAGGGTTACAGAGGAGCCAGATCTAAGCAGTATAGAGTAGCAAAGCAGTCTGTTATGAGAGCATTAACTAGCTCTTATGCAGGAAGAAAGCAGAGAAAGAGACAGTTCAGACAGCTGTGGATCACCCGTATCAATGCAGCAGCTAGAATGAACGGTCTGTCTTACAGCAAGTTTATGTATGGCTTAAAGAGCGCTGACATCCAGTTAGACAGAAAGATTCTGGCTGACATGGCTGTTAATGATCCGGCTGGATTCGCAAAGCTGGCTGAGACTGCAAAGAGCAAGCTTGCTTAATTATAAGCGATAAGCTTAGAAAATTGCTTTATTTGTGGTTTTATACGGAAAAGTGTTGTATATACATACGAATAGATTGGGAGAGCTTCGGCTCTCCTTTTTTATTTGTCATTTCTTTGTAAAAGTTACCTACTTTCTATCTGAATTTTTTTATTATTTGTGGAATATAAAAGGTTGATTTCAAAACCCTTGCTATGATATACTTTTATTGTATACACTTACGGTTAACATTTTTATTTAGTAATGGTAACTACAATTCAAAAGGAGAATAATATGAGCGTCAGAAGAATCTTCGCGGAGAAGAAGGAACCTTATGCAGTTAAGGCACAGGAGCTTATGGAAGAAATGAGCAGCTATCTTGACATTCACGATGCCAAGAAGGTGCGTGTGCTGATCCGATATGATGTTGAAAATCTTTCGGATGAGACTTATGAGAAGAGTAAGGGAACTATTTTTTCGGAGCCGCCGGTTGATGATCTTTACGAGGGTACATTCCCTCATGAGAAGGATGACATTATCTTTTCAGTAGAGTATCTTCCGGGACAGTTTGATCAGAGAGCAGACTCGGCAGAGCAGTGTGTAAAGCTGTTAAAGGAAGATGAACAGCCGATTATCCGTTCCGCTACCACATATGTGATTAGTGGTGCACTTAGCAGTGATGAGATTGCAAAACTTAAAAATCACTGCATTAATCCAGTGGATTCTAGGGAAGCATCGGAAGAGATTCCTCAGACATTGAACATGGTACATCCGGAACCAGCTGACGTGAAAATCCTCGATGGTTTTTCTACCATGAATGAGAAGAATCTTAAAGCACTCTACGATTCCTTCGGTCTTGCTATGACGTTCAAAGATTTTTTACATATTCAGAAGTATTTTTACAATGAGGAAAAACGTGATCCATCCATGACAGAGATTCGTGTTCTGGATACATATTGGTCTGATCATTGCCGCCATACTACATTCCAGACTGAGTTAAAGAACGTCACCTTTGAGGATGGATATTATCGTCCAGTCATCGAGAAGACTTATGACGAGTATGAAGATGCTCATAAGCAGTTGTTTGCAGGCAGAGACGACAAGTTCATCAGTCTGATGGATTTGGCATTGATGGGTATGCGCCAGTTAAAGAAGGAAGGTAAGCTTCAGGATCAGGAGGAGAGCGATGAGATTAATGCATGTTCTATCGTTGTCCCAATCAAGGTAGATGGCAAAGAGGAAGAGTGGCTGATCAACTTTAAGAATGAGACACATAACCATCCGACCGAGATTGAGCCATTTGGTGGTGCTGCGACCTGTCTTGGAGGTGCAATTCGTGACCCGCTGTCTGGACGTACCTATGTATATCAGGCAATGCGTGTGACTGGTGCTGCTGATCCGACCAGACCGCTTTCAGAGACACTTCCAGGTAAGCTTCCACAGAAGAAGTTGGTTCGCACGGCAGCAGCAGGATATAGTTCTTACGGAAACCAGATTGGTCTTGCTACCGGTTATGTAAAAGAAATTTATCATCCGAACTATGTAGCAAAGCGTATGGAAATCGGTGCAGTTATGGCTGCAGCTCCGAGACGTGCCGTTGTTCGTAAGAATTCTGATCCGGGTGATATTATTATTTTACTTGGCGGACGTACCGGAAGAGATGGCTGTGGTGGTGCAACCGGTTCTTCTAAGGCTCACACACAGTCCTCTATCGAAACTTGCGGTGCAGAGGTTCAGAAGGGTAATGCACCTACAGAGAGAAAGTTACAGCGCTTATTCCGTCGTGAGGAAGTTAGCCACCTGATTAAGAAGTGTAACGACTTTGGTGCGGGTGGTGTATCCGTAGCAATCGGCGAGTTGGCAGATGGTCTTGTTGTTGAACTGGACAAGGTGCCAAAGAAGTATGCAGGCCTGGATGGCACTGAGATTGCAATTTCGGAATCTCAGGAGCGTATGGCAGTAGTTGTAGATCCAAAGGATGCTGATCAGTTCCTTGCCTATGCAGCAGAGGAAAACCTTGAGGCAACAAAGGTTGCTGTTGTTAGTGAGGAGCCGAGACTGGTACTTCGCTGGAGAGGAAAGGATATCGTAAATATCAGCCGTGCATTCCTTGATACAAATGGTGCTCATCAGGAGACAGATGTTACCGTAAGCATGCCAAAGAAGGAAGAAAGCTTCTTTAGTGCAAAGGAAACCACTGATGTGAAGGAAAAGTGGCTTTCTATGCTGGCGGACTTGAATGTTTGCTCTCAGAAGGGTCTTGTTGAGATGTTCGACAGCTCCATTGGTGCAGGCAGTGTTGTTATGCCATATGGTGGAAAGAATCAGCTGACCGAGGTTCAGACAATGGTAGCTAAGGTTCCGGTTGCAAAGGGAAATACTGATGCTGTTACCATGATGAGCTACGGTTTTAATCCATACTTATCTTCCTGGAGTCCATATCACGGTTCTGTTTATGCTGTAACCGAGTCCATTGCAAAGATTACTGCAGCAGGCGGTGACTACAGCAAGGTTCGTATGACATTCCAGGAATATTTCCGCAGAATGACTGAGGATTCTCATACCTGGGGACTTCCATTTGCATCATTACTTGGTGCATATGCAGCTCAGATGGGATTTGGTCTTCCTTCCATCGGTGGTAAGGATTCCATGTCCGGAAGCTTCGATGAATTAAATGTTCCGCCGACACTTGTCTCCTTTGCAGTAGACGTAGCATCTGAAAACGACGTTGTGACACCAGAATTGAAAAAGGCAGGAAATAAATTAGTCCTCTTCTCCATCGAGAAAGATGAATATGAGCTTCCAAAGTACGAGCAGGTAAAGGCTTTGTATGGTCAGATTCATGAGGCTGTTTGCAAGGGACAGATTGCATCTGCTTATGCAATCGGAGCAGGCGGTATCGCTGAGGCAGTCAGCAAAATGGCATTCGGTAATGGTCTTGGCGCTGTCATCAATGCGCAGCTTGATAAGAATCTCCTCTTTGCTCCACTGTATGGAAATATTATTGCGGAAGTTCCGGCAGAGTATATCGCAGAATTAGAGGTTCCATGTGAAGTTATTGGTGAAGTAAGCGCAGAGCCAGTCTTCACTTATGGC
>CAVCPW010000199.1:0-6893 GCA_963604075.1 Anaerovoracaceae bacterium
TACAGAAGTCAAGAAACGCCGTGTCAAACGCAATTCATCCCGCCACCTATAGAGGGGGGGATTTCTTGCTCACGGCGTGTTAAAGAATAAAAAGAATTGACTTTTAAAAATGAATCTGGTAAAATGAGCTTCATAAAAGGGAGTAGCTGACCGAAATAGGTTCACTTCTTCGTCAATACAGTTATTGGAGGTAATAACTCGGAAAGTGATGAAACAGCGAGACTTTTATTGCAAATGCAGTAGGAGTCTCTTTTTTTTATGCCTACTGCAAATTAAAAAATAAGAAAGAGGTAGGTAGCATGATGGTACAAATTTTTATTTTGTTGGCAGGTTTTGTGCTTTTGGTAAAAGGTGCAGATTGGTTTGTGGAGGGTGCAGCAAGTATTGCAAAAAAGTTAGGAATTCCGCAGCTTGTAATAGGACTTACGATTGTAGCAATGGGAACGAGTATGCCAGAGGCAGCTGTCAGCATTACGGCAGCGTTGGATAAAAATGCAGGAATCACAATTGGAAATATAGTAGGAAGCAATATTCTTAACATCTTGGTTATCCTTGGAGTTACGGCAGTCATTACAAATGTTTCGATTCAGAAATCAACATTATATTATGAAATACCATTTATGATTGGAATTACAGTGTTGATGATGATCTTTGGAATTACAGGTTCTCAAATAACATTCCTAGAAGGCGTAATTTTCTGGATTTTATTTCTGATCTATCTGGGATATCTTTATCGAATGTCCAAAAAAGGTGCAGAACAGGAAGAAGAGAGTGCAAAAGAGATACCAGTGTGGAAATGCATTCTTTTGATGATACTTGGTGGAATTATGGTAGTAAAGGGAAGTGATTTTGCTGTCAGTGGTGCTTCTGAAATTGCAAGATTTTTTGGAATGAGCGAACGATTTATTGGTCTTACAATTGTCGCATTTGGAACGTCACTTCCAGAGCTTGTAACATCGGTTACGGCAGCAAGAAAAGGAAATGCTGGAATCGCGATTGGAAATATAGTAGGAAGCAATATTTTTAATATTTTGTTTGTCATTGGAACAACTGCTCTTATTTGTTCAGTTCCATTTGAACGTAAGTTTATAATTGATACGATTATTGCAATTTTCAGTGGATTATTGCTTTGGGGTGGAACCGTTAAGAAGAAAGAGCTGAGAAAGCCTTGTGGAATTTTGATGCTGTTGGGATATGCGGCATATTTTATATATTTATGCGCGATCTAAGCATGATAAAAAGTAATTCGTCACGGAACAAAGTTCATAAAGTTTAACAATGTTCTGATCGAAAAATAGATTCAGAGACATAATCGTATTGAAGAGTGGGGGGCAGACTGGGATTTGGTTTGCCTCCAAATTTTTGTGATGATTTAACCAAATCAAGTAGCGGAGCGGATTGCGAATATCCGCTTGACAAAATGCAAAGTTTTTTTTCAGCGAATGTATGCTTGCAAACATATGCTCATGTGATATACTCAATTTGTCTGCGTCTAAGAGCCAATGGATGGACAGATGGAAAAGACATAGAAAGTGTAAATTAAGTCTGAACGCCCATGCGGTATACAGCTCGATGTAAAACACAGAAAAGCAGCAAAGAAAGAGAACAAAAGAAGACAGCAAAGGAGAACAGCAAACATGAAACGCTATATGGCACATATTCTTGTCTCAGCAGAAAAGATTACTGAGCATTTCTTAAAGGTACAGGTACATGAGCAGGGAACACCGGCAGACGGCGGTATGGAAGGGCTAGTGGTAGATGTAAAGCCAACAGTGTTTGCGATGCGTGCGGCAATGTCGGTTTATTTGTATCCACAGAGCCGTTTTTATAAGGATGATACGCTTCGCACCGCAATGGAGCAGGCAGCAGATTTCATTGCAAGTAATCAGAACGCAGATGGAAGCTTTGATTATACCGTATGCAATTTCCATTCTGCACCGGATACAGCATTTTGCTATCATGCAATGGACAAGACATATCGTCTGATGAAGAAATTTGAAACGGACATGAATACTTCATCTCTTCAGGAAAAATATCTTGCGATTATGAAAAAAGCAGCCGCAGCAATTCGCGATGGTGGTTTCCACACACCAAATCACCGCTGGGCCATCTGCGCGGCATTGATGGAGGCAGCTGATGTATTTGCAGCCGATGAGGCATTTGCGGCAAGCTGCAAAGTGCGCACCGAAAAGTATTTAAATGAAGGAATTGATGGAAATGAGGACGGTGAGTATGCAGAGCGTTCCACAGGAGGCTACAATTGTGTTGTAAACGATGCGATGATTAACCTCTATGAGATGACAAAAGACGCATCTTATCTGGCATACCCGGAGCGCAATCTTCATATGATGGAGCTGTATTTTGATCCGGATGGCACAATATTTACACAGAACTCTACCAGACAGGATCGAGGTAAAAAAGTATGGCCAGATTTGTATTTCCATCAATATCTGTATATGTCAGCAAAAGCAAATTTGTCTGACGAGCGAAAGGATGAATTTTTAAAGGCTGCTCATCAGATCATCAGAAGCTGTATTGCAAGAGGGGACGATGCACCAGATTGCCTGTATCTTTTAATGCTGCATGAGGAAATGGCACAGTGCATCTTTACAGGCAGCGGTTTTGTGACCGAGTATCGAAAGCTTTTTAAAGATTCCGGTGTTCTGCGCGTGGCAAAGAAAAATTATGCATATACTGCATTAAAGGGCAAGTCAGCCTTTTTATATGTCAATGTGGGTGGCTATGAGGTTTGCTTTAAATTAGGAGAGAGTTTCTGTGAGGTACGAAACTTTATTCCACAGCAGCTCATTCAGACAGCAGATGGTTGTGAGATGATGGCGACTGCAAATGTATGGTACTATGAGCCGTGGGATGAAAAGCAAACGACAAGTGACTGGTGGCAGATGGATCAGAAAAAGAGAAAGCTGAAAATTCCGCGCATATTGACCACAAAGGTGACGGTACATGAGCATGAGGACGGTTTGGAGATTAAACTTCACACAGAAGGTTTGGAGAAGCTTCCGTTACGTTTGCAACTTTGCATTCCGGCAGGTTCCGTTGTTCGAAACGATGCATTTTGGTTGAAGACAGAAGCAGGTCAAGGCATGATTGTAAGGAGTGGAAATGTAGAGCTGGCACAGGGCGAGAAGATTTTAACCTTCGGCCCGTGTTTCGGTGAGCATGAGTTTCAGGGTCATTACTCTGGTGAGGAGACAAATGCAGGTGGATATACTATTTTTTGCAATGCACTCACGCCAGTAGAACGAACAGTATTCCTTGGCATAAAGAGAAAATAAATCAATAAGAAGACATATGCAGGGCACAGATAAATATCGATTGTGAAGAAATTGAGGAGCCGGGAATAGAAACAGATTGCAGATATGTAAAACATAAATAAAGATTAGATAAAGAACAGATAAAAAGACTTTACATAGACTTTACATAAAACTGACATAGAGCTGATAGCATGATTCCTTTTGTCAGGTTACATTGAATAGGAAGGGTGGAGCAGGACTGCGACACACTTCCTATTTTGACATTAACGATAATTGATTACGGTCAAACAAGGCTCAAAGAAAGCACAAGTAAATTTCAGCAAAAGCTAAGACCGTAATACGCATCCGGTAAAACCGGGGGAGGAAAATCATGAATGAAAACGTGAAGGTTGTGTTTGGTCTTTTGGGAGGTCTGGCGCTGTTTTTGTATGGCATGAACGGCATGAGCGACGCATTGCAAAAGACGGCCGGAGACAGGATGAAGAAGATCTTAAGCTTTCTTACAAAAAATCCTGTTATGGGTGCATTGGCAGGTATGCTAGTAACAGCAGTGCTGCAAAGCAGTTCGGCCACTACCGTTATGGTTATTGGTTTTGTAAGTGCAGGTTTTATGAATTTGCCGCAGGCGATTTCTGTTATCTTCGGAGCAAATATCGGAACGACAATGACTGCACAGCTGATGGCATTTAAGATCAGCGACTACATCTATCCGATCATTTTTATTGGCTTTATCATGAATTTTGCCTGTAAAAAGGAGCAGCTTAAAAACATTGGTCTTGTAATATTCTCATTCGGCCTTCTGTTTGAAGGAATAGAAATCATGGGAAGCGTTATGAAGCCGCTTGCGACAAGCGCAATCTTTGTTGATTTGATGGCAAAAGTAAAAGAAATGCCGATACTTGGCGTGGCACTTGGAACAATCATGACACTTGTAGTACAGAGTAGCTCGGCAACAATTGCAGTTCTTCAAAATTTTGCTTCACAGGCAGGACCGGACGGAGTGACGAGCGTAATAGGATTGGCAGGTGCCATCCCGATTCTTCTTGGTGATAACATCGGAACTACCATTACTGCATTGTTAGCTTCCATTGGACAGTCAAAAAATGCAAAGAGAACTGCTGTGGCGCATAGTATTTTCAACATAACAGGTAGTATTGTATTCTTGTTTGCGCTTCCGCTTCTGACACGTTTTGTGCAGTTTATTTCGCCAAAAGGAAACGAAGTCGATGTCATTTCCAGACAGATCGCGAATGCGCATACGACATTTAACGTAGTATGTACGCTGATTTGGCTTCCTCTGATTCCTGTCATGGTAAAAATTGTTACGACTATTATAAGCGGAGACGACAGAAAGACAAATGATGGCTTGGTGAGTGTGCTAGAGGACAGTGTAATCGCACAGCCGGCAGCAGCGCTCTATCTGGTTTCGGAAGAACTTGAGCATATGTCAGACGTGGGCAGCAGCCTTTTAACTTCACTTAAGGAGAGCTTCGGTGCAGACAAGGAAGAGAGTGAGAAGGCAAAAGAGCAATATAAAAAGTACCGCAGACAAGCAGCACAGATGGAGAGTGGTCTTTCCACTTATGTAACAAAGATGCTTTCAAGTGGAAATCTGACACAGCAGCAGTCAGGTCAGGCAGCAGGACTTTTATATGTGTCAAATAATATCGGACGTATCGCAGATCGCTGTGAGGAAATTGCTGACGTACACGATAAGATTCTGATGGACAATCGAAACTTTTCAGATGCAGCGACGAATGAGCTGCAGGATTGTATTGAAATTTCCAGAAAACTGTTTGACCGCGCAATCCGTTCCGTAAAGGATGGTGATCTGGATCGTGCCCGCACTGTTGTTAAGAAAAAGAATAAGATGCGTAAAGCGCAAAAGCAGTTAAAACGTGCACATCTTGCACGTGTCAACGAGGGTCTTTGCGACGCATCTATGACTGAAGATTATTCCGCAATCATGTATAGTCTGGATAGAATTGTGGATAACTGTGTAAGTATCGCAGAGGAGACTCTAGACCACATCGCATTTGTGAATTTGTCAGAGGATGAGAAAGAAGAAAATAATCAGACATCTGAAGCACATGAGGCAGTAGAACATAAGGAGCCACATAAGCACAGCGAAGTACAGATACAGGCAGAGGTACACAAACAAGATCAGGCACAATTACAGGATACAGCCGCAGTGCAGGAGTCATCAAATAAAAATAATCTTGCGGCGGATGCAGATGAGGAGACAACTGGCGAGGAAGGTACCGCAGATATTATTGCGGAGATTGATGCAGAGGAAACACAGGAACAGAATACCGATTTAAATTGATTTGACACGAATTTTACATTTGATTTACAACGATGCGATAGCAGCGTATACGCACACGAAGTATATTGATGTTAGAAAGAAAGACAAATAGCAGTGAACAACAGCGACAACTGCAAGTGTAAGAATTGTAACATGTGAAACATGCAATTAATGCAAGGGCAGCAGCCGTGTTCATAGGCGAAAGCCGGAATGAGAGGCAAGTTATGAAAATGACATCAATGTGGTACGTAATCAATAGTGCAGATATGAAAAATTCAACGAAGAATGAATTATTTGTTGGTATTAATGTTTTCGTGTGGGCAGCAATCGCATTTATCCTGTGTCTGGCAGGCGGTGCAGTTTACGGATCTTTCGATGCAGGATGGCGTTTTTTGACATTTTTAATCACAGGTTACAGTGCCGTGATCATGGGATTTTTCAGAAGTGTTTTTTATCTTTACAGAAAGTAACTTTCCCGAGAGGAACGAGTCTGAAAAACGATAAAAATAGAATAAAAACAAATTGTAGGCTCAGCCGGAAATCCGGTCTGAGCCTTTAATTGTTGCCTATAAAAACAATCCCTGCTTCAATGAAATCCTAAGCAGGAATCTCCATACAACGTTGGGAGAGGAATGTGCCACTTTTATATGAGCAAGTAGCGAAGCGGATTGTGAATATCATTGACTTTGAATTCTTTACACAAATACAATTGTGTGATACTATAAAGAGCGTTGACTCAACCAAAGGTTATGAACAAGTGGCGAAGCGGATTGTGAATATCCGCTTGACTGGGAGGTTTTGGCAGTAGATAATCTTTGGCTTTCAGTTAAAACAAAAGTAGGAAGGTATCACCTATGGAAAATAAAGAAAAAAATCAAAAAATGCAATTAGAAAACACCGCACAGACCGAGCATAAAAGGCGTGTGCGCTATAAAGGAAAATATCCGAAAAAATTTGAGGAAAAATATAAAGAACTTCAGCCAGAAAAATATAAAGATACCGCTGAACATATCATTCAGAAGGGAAATACACCGGCGGGAACGCATCGTCCGATTTGTGTCGAGGAGATTCTCTCATTCTTGGATGTACAGCCGGGACAAATTGGCGTGGATGCCACATTAGGCTACGGTGGACACACGCAGAAAATTTTGGATTGCTTAAAGGGAGAAGGCCATCTGTATTCGCTTGACGTGGATCCGATTGAGTCTGCGAAGACTGAAAAGCGTCTGAGAGATCAAGACTACGGTGAGAATATCTGGAGCGTATGCTTGATGAACTTTGCAAACATCGCTGATATCGAAAAAAGGGGTTTC
>CAVCPW010000200.1:0-7635 GCA_963604075.1 Anaerovoracaceae bacterium
CTTTTCTGCCAGCTCGACTCCCTTGGGAATTGAAATAATAACCTTCAAGCTGCCCTTGTAATCTGCCATCCGGCAGACTTCTAGCACTTCAGACTCGATCATCTGACGCGGAACATGGTTAATTGCTGCATTTCCAACGGGCTGATCCATACCAGGTCTTGTTACACGACCGACACCAATTCCTCCATCAATCTCGACGGTGGCATGTGTTTTTTCTAAAAATGACGATTTTATCGCATTTTCTTCTGGCTCTTTCTTTTCATTCTCAACTTCACAAGATATATCATCTTCACGTATTGTCTTGGCACTTTCTTCGTATGATACTTCTGCATAGACAAGTGCCCCTGTCGTAATATCCGGGTCATCCCCGCCATCCTTTTCAACTGCACAGCTTACGCTTCTCTCTTTTCTGGTAATCTCCAGCAGCTTTGCCTCAAACACGATGCCTTTTGGTGTTAGAATGGAGATTGTCTCCTTTTTCTTTCCGGTTAACAGCATATATGTCGCAGCCTTTGATGCTGCCGCTGCACAGCTTCCTGTTGTAAATCCATATCTCATACGCACTTCCTGCCTGATAATTCATAAAGAACCGCATTGCAAATGGCTGCGGCAACGTTGCTTCCGCCTTTTCTTCCCCTATTAATAATGTAAGGAATGTCAGTCTCCATGATTTCTTCCTTTGCTTCTACCACATTTACAAAACCGACTGGAACGCCAATGATAAAGGCCGGCTTATATCGTCCTTCCTCGTACATTTCATACAGCTTCATCAAAGCCGTCGGTGCATTTCCCACCACGAAGATGGTTGGCTTATTCCACGATGCAGCAATCTCCATGCTGACAGCAGCGCGTGTGGTTCCCTGCTCCTTAGCAAGCTTTGCGACTGTTTCATCTGCCATCAAGCACGTTGCTTCACCGCCAAAAGCAGCCAATGTTTTCTTGCTGATGCCTGATAGGGCCATATTAGTATCAGTCACGATCCCGGCACCATTTCGTATCAATTCTTTTAGCCTGTCAAGTGCGCCATCTGAAAATGTAAGCGTATATGCATAATCAAAATCAGCTGTCGTGTGAATGGCTCGGCAGATAACAGGTGCCTTCTCATTGTCTAAGACAATATTTCGCCCCTTTAATTCCGATGCAATGATTTCAAAACTTCGCTTTTCGATCTCACCCGGAAGTACAAATTCTGTTTTCATAGAAATCTCCTCATAAAATATAAATTGTAGGGATTAAGACACCTAACAGCCAGTTAGAACTTTTCCCTTTTTCGCTAACAATTCTGCTTCTGTTACCTCTATTTAATACAAAACCCGTCAGCAAATAAAGCTGACGGGTTTTGGCTCTGAATCGTTACATTGTTTAATTATTTGTTAGTTTTTATTCTGATGAAGTGCCTGCGGATTGGCAAGATCTTTAATGACCTCTCCTGCCAGAATCAGTCCTGCTACTGGTGGAACAAATGCTACGCTTCCTGGAATGTCTCTTCTCTCAGTACACTTATGTGCAGTCCCCGGTGGGCATACACAGTGTGAACGACAACTGATGCTCATATCCTCTAATGGACGCACTGGCTTCTCAGTTGAATAAACAACCTTTAATTTCTTAACACCGCGCTTTTTTAACTCATGGCGCATAACCTTTGCTAGCGGACACATCGTTGTCTTATAAATATCAGCGACATGAAACTGAGTCGGATCAAGCTTGTTTCCTGCACCCATACAGCTAATTACCGGAACTCCTGCTGCCTGTGCACGCATGATAATCTCGATTTTTGCAGTAACTGTATCGACCGCATCGACCACGTAAGAATACTCAGAGAAATCAAATTCGTGAGCATTTTCCGGCAGATAAAAGCACTGTCGCATCTCTACCTGCGCATCTGGATTGATCTCCAGAATACGATCTCTCATGACCTCTACCTTATATTTTCCGATTGTTTTCCTCGTTGCGATAATCTGGCGGTTGATATTTGTTAAGCATACCTTATCGTCATCTACAAGTACAAAGGAACCGATGCCGCTCCTTGCAAGTGCTTCTACTACATAGCCACCAACGCCGCCGATGCCAAAAATGGCTACCTTTGCTCCTGCAAGCACATCCATTCCCTCTTTTCCCAATAAAAGCTGAGTTCTCGAAAACTGATTTAACATTTCTTTCCTGCCTTTTCCTTTTGCATGTTTCTCTATCTTTCTTTGCCTCTGGTATCTTAGCATTGAAAAACTACCATGTCAATAGGTTTATCATGGGACAACTCATCTCATCACTAATCTATGTTATGATTACTCTCTGTATCGACTTTCCCCATCGCTCTGCGCAAGCAAGAAGCTCCTCATTGGCCTTCTCAAAGGTGCCAAAATGCGAACGACAGCAGATTACGCGATTGCACATTTTTAACCTGGACTTCGCGTTCTCTAACGTCTCGTTAGAGATAGGCTCGAAGCTGTCGGATGTGATTACCTTGGCAGCAAGTGCCTTTGCCACTGGATAATCGAGATCGTTTTCAAAAAGAATACCGGTGGCAAATGAGATGTTGCTTCGCTGGAGCTGTCTGTAGATGCTTCGCCCGGTCCCGTCCCCGGCGATGACAAAAACAGATGGCACTCCATTAGGTTTTGGCAGTTCTGCGCTCATAGTCTCTTCATCAAAACTACCTGACGCAATGCCAAACAGCTCTGATATATACCCTTTCGTAAAAATCTCCTGTGGTCTTCCGAAACGCTCTGGAGTGGTTCCATTTACGCAAAGAATCCTGTCGGAAATGCGCTCGGCGAGATCTAACTCATGAAGTGACATAATAACCGTCAGCTTTTTCTGACGTTTCATCTCTTGCAAAATTGACAGAAATTCGAGCTTATATTTAACGTCCAGATATGAGGTTGGCTCATCCAGAATCAAAATCTGTGGTTTCTGGCAGATCGCACGCGCAAGCATAACTCGCTGACGTTGTCCATCGCTGATTCTGTTAAAATCCATTGTTTTAATGGGCATTACCTGCACTAACTCCATTGCTTCCTTTACAGCCTGTCGATCAGAAGATGATAGAACTCCAAAGCGTCCCGTATACGGATAACGCCCTGTCGCAACTACATCTTCACAGGTCATTTTTTCAGCACGAAGCTTCTGCGTCATTACGACTGCCATACTCTGGGACAGCTGCCTCCCAGACATTCTCGATAATTCTGTCTGGTCTAGATAAATACTTCCACCGAGCAGTTCAAGCTGTTTTGCAATGCTCTTTAACACAGTAGATTTTCCTGCACCATTCGGGCCAATGAGTGTAAGGATTTCACCTTTTTGGAGTGCAATTTCAATATTTTCTACCACAATGTGCTTCTGATAACCGACTCTTAAGTTTTCTGTCCGAAAGTATCCATTGTTTCCATCTTTTTTATTGCATCCGCTCATTCTGCTGTCCTCTCTTTGTTTCTGCGAATCATAATCCATAGCACTATTGGCGCACCGAAAATAGCTGTAACGGTGCTGATACTGAGCTCGGTCGGTGCCATCACGTTTCTGGCTAACAGATCACAAAACAGGCAGAATACGCTTCCACTCAAAAAGCATGCCGGAATCATCAAAATTGGCTTTGTACTAGAAAGAAACTGCTTTGCCAAATGCGGTACTGCAATACCCACAAATGAAATCGGTCCCGCAAATGCCACGATACATGCAGAAAGAATGCTTGAAAGAATCACCATTGCACTGCGAAGTGCTTTGACATTTACTCCGAGATTTTTCGCATAGGATTCGCCTAACTGATATGCGCTAAGTGGCTTTGACAGACAAAACACGACTGCCGATGTCGCTGCCACCGTGACTGCCATCACGGCCACATTATCCCATGTTGTACCTGAAAAGCTGCCTCTTGACCAGTTGTGCAAATTTACAATCTGAGCATCATCTGCAAAAGTCACTATAAGTTCTGTTATTGCTGAGCAAATGTATCCAATCATCACGCCGGCAACGACAAGCATCGACATACTGTCTACCTTTCGCGACACCAGAAGCACAAAAACCATGGATATCATCGCACCGATAAATGCAGCAAGAATCATCATTCCAGAGCTTACGCTGATGGCCTGTCCCATCAAAAATACCATAACAACAGATACAGTCATCTTTGCACCTGAGGAAATACCAAGCACAAACGGACCCGCAATAGGATTATGAAAAAATGTTTGTAATAGATAACCAGCCAGACCAAGTGCACCGCCAAGAATTAAAGCTGCAAGCATTCTTGGCATACGAATATCCCACAAAATTCTGGCATTTTCGACGGATTTTCCCTGAATAGATGCCACAATATCAGCTACCGGAATTGAAACACTTCCAATGCAGATATTTAATATGCCAAACAGCACCACACAGCCTCCCAAAAAGAGAAACACAATGATATATCTTATTTTTCGTTTCTGTTCCATCGTAAGGTGATCTCCTTTCCGCAAACCTGCAGCGCTATATACATATCAAAACCATATTCATCAATCCAAACGATATAAATAATTCATTTCGGTATCGTCCGCACCATGAATCATATTATAAATGTCTTCAATTAGAAAGCCAATCGACATAGATTGCTGATAAATATCCCTTTGTGTACACCAGACATCACCATTTTGCACAGCCTTGAAATCCCTTAAAACCGAGCATTTTTCAATCAGCTCATCTATCGTCTGTACACCACCGTCAATGGTACTATTATAGATTAGGTAATCAGCATCTTTCGCACCATTATAAAATTCCTCAACCTGCATATTCATTGTGGAGCGTTTTGAATCGTCTCCCAGGTCTTCAAATATATAGCGACCTCCGGCAAGTTCAATCATCTTCGGAATATAATCATTACTCTGACGCACCTGCACCAAACCATTTGATGTAATGTAGAAAAATGCAACAGTCTTATCAGTTTTTTCCTTTGCCGTGACACGATCTACAATCTCTGTCTGCTTTTCAAAGGCCTCCTCTGCCTCCTCTTCCTTTCCAAGCAGCGCACCAAAGAATTTAATCCACTCCACACGGCCGAGTGGATGAGATTCATAACTTGAATACTCGATCATGACCGGAATGTTAAAATCCTCCAGCATTTCCTTAACCTCAGGTGAATGAAGAATCATGCTGTTTTCAATCGCAAGCGAACACTTTTTTGAGACTAGCAACTCGTAATCAGGGCTGCTGTATTTGCCTGCGTACAAAATGTTACCATTTTCCATTGCAGTCTTCGCCTCATCTATGTACCAATTCTCCGCCTTCTGAGCTGAAAAGCCAATGGTGTCAAGTGCATCCAACTCCCGAAACATATCCATAACAGCTGACGAGACAAGATAAATGTTGTCCATCGGCTGCTGCAGCACAATTACAGACTCATCAAGTGTATCTGGTGTTTCTTTTCCCTCCGGAACAATTAAAATCTGCGTACCATCCTTTATCGTAAGAAGCTTATAGCCGCCATCATAATAGTCCACTGAAAAATTCTCGGCATATTCTAACTGTAAATGACCTGTCGGCTCTCCGAGTGCATCGATGTTAGCTGTATTAGCATTTGATGAAGTTTCAGATGAATTAACTTCTTTTGTCGTACTCGCAGAATTCTGTTTTGCATTAGAAGACTGACCGCAGCCACAAACCCCAGTCAGTCCAAGAAACAATGCACAACCTGCGGTCACTATAAAATGTCTTCTTATCACCGGATTACTCTGCCTTCACCGTAGATGCATCAAATGTGATTGTATACTCAATTTCATGCGGCTTGCTCATTGCCACAGTATCAGCAACCACCTCAAGCGGATTTTCAAGTGAAGCAACCGGAATCTCAAAAACTGAATTTCCTTCTGTATTTACCGGAAGATATTTCTTATCATCTACAATCATATAATCGTAGTTAGGGCTGCTCCATACGATTGAAGCAGTTATCTCTCCGTCCTTTACTGTAAGTGTTGACGGAGATTCGATGGTTGCCTTGCCGCTTCCACCCTCCAATGTTACCTCTGCAGTATATGTGCCGTCCTCAAGATCAACA
Organism: Anaerovoracaceae bacterium; assembly: GCA_963604075.1. GTDB lineage: Bacteria > Bacillota > Clostridia > Lachnospirales > Lachnospiraceae > Anthropogastromicrobium. Next base: position 6,020 of record CAVCPW010000200.1, read on the forward strand.
GTGCTCTGTGTATCGTCCTCTTTAGGCTCTGGATTCGATACGCTTACCTTGTGATCATACCAGGTTCCCTTTGTTCCGATCAGTGCGACATCAAACTCCTCATCCAGTGCCGAAACCGGAATATCAAAGCCATAGACCTCTTCGGTCGTGCCATCGCTGTAGTTTACACTGTCTGTTGTCGGATCTAGAAGCTCGGCTCCGTCCTTTGCTGCATCCTCAGCCAAACCACAATACAGATTTAAAATCTTCTTGGATGGCAGTGAAATGTGGATGGTCATCTCTCCATCCTTTACCGTCAGCGTACCCTTTCCATCGTATGCTTCATTTACATGAAACATGCTGCTGTCCGTATTAAACTCAGCTGTGTAAACACCATCTGCCAGTTCTTCTGAAGCAACATTCTTTGTATCGGCTTTAGTTTCGCTATCAATCTGCGTTTCAGTTTCACTCTCTGTCTGTGCCTCGGTTGCCTCTTCGGTTTTGATTTTTGTCTCTTTTTCTGTATCTGTTTCGGTTTCTTTGCTTGTCTCTTTACTTGTTTCTTTTTCTGTCTTTTCTTCTGTCTGTGCCTCGGATGCTGTCTCGAAAGCAGAAGCCCCCGTTGTTGTCGAAGACTCCTGTTTATCATTTTTCTGTCCGCATCCAACGGATGCCAGACAGGTCACTAACAGCATACCAACTACAACGATATTCTTTCTTCTCATATAATTGTTATGCCCTTCGCTTTTTTACTTTTCTGCTTTTATTTTTCTGTTTTTTGCTTTTTTGCATTTATGGAATATATGACATTCCGTTTTTCAACTGAATTATTCCTGCTCCATTACATTTGCAGTATGATCTACATAAATCTGCTGGATACCCTCGATTTCACCAAGACCATAGATCTGAGTATCAACACTTTCAAATTTACCAGATACCTCAAACTGACTCAACCATGAATCCTCATCGTCGCCTGCCATATCGTTGTTTGCATGATCACCTGCAACAACCATTAACGGACGAAGAACAACCTTTGTGTAACCTGCCTCTGCTACTGCCTTAATAACATTCTCACAAGAGGTCTCCTCCGGTTCACCCTCTACGGTTCCGATGAATACGTTGTCATATCCAAGATCATCCATCTGTGTCTGCATCTGGCTGTAGGACACCTTTGCAGTATGAGAAGTTCCGTGACCCATGAATACGAATGCAACACCATCTTCCTTTGCTGCATCTAAGCTTTCATATCCAGCCTTGTCAACTGCCTCTGCAGTCAGAATCTCTGCGACTGCCTTCTTGTCATCATTTACGACGGTAGCATCATCTCCAACCTCACCTAACAGTGGCTCGGCAACCTTTACAGACTCAAACTTATCCTCGTACTCGCTTACAGTATCCATCAGCTCATCATACTCAGCACCGTGCATCAGATGTGTTGGCTGAATTACAAGATTCTTTACGCCATTGTCAACAGCACGCTCAAGTGCCTGCTCAACATTGTCGATACACTCGCCATCACGAGCCTCTATGTGATTGATGATAATCTGTGCAGTAAATGCACGTCTTACAGACCAATCCGGATATGCTTCCTGAAGTGCATCCTCGATGCCCTTGATATCAGCAACACGACTGTCATT
>CAVCPW010000201.1:0-2019 GCA_963604075.1 Anaerovoracaceae bacterium
AACATATATTGCTCCTTTAATGTCCAGCAAACATCCTGTTCAGGAAAATCATAGAACATCGGACGCATAACAGGCTTGCCGTAAAGGTGAGCTTCTTCCATCAATTTTCTGGTGTACGGGCGCATAAGTTCTCTTAAGAAAATATAGCTGGTTAAAATCTTTTCATTTTCTTTGCCAAAGCTCCATATCTCATTGTTGCCGCCAGTAAAGAGTGCCGGACGGCCATCTGCATGAAGTACGCGTCTGTCATCACATTCACGATCTCCGTGCAGACGCATGACAGGGCAGAAGCATCCCCACTCAAACCAACGGACAAGAAGCTGTTGGAAACGCGTATCTTCCGGGCGTCCACCGGAGAAGCCTCCAATATCCGTTGTCCACCATGGAATTCCGGCAATACCCATATTTAATCCGGCACTTAGCTGGCGGCGGAAGGTTGACCAATCACTGTGAATATCGCCTGACCATACAAGCGCACCGTAGCGCTGACTGCCAGCCCATGCACAGCGGACGAGATTAACAACTGATTCCTCACCTTGTTCCTTTAAACCGTCATAGAATGTACGTGAAAAATATTGTGGGTATATATTTCCAATCTGATTGTCTGGCCCGAGATAATAGCGATAATTGTCGTAATCGTAGCCAAGATATTCTGGTTCCGCTTCATCCAGCCAGAAGACACGGATTCCCTTGTCGTAATAATTTTGGCGGCATTTCTCCCATACATAGCTGCGTGCAGCCGGATTTGTCGGATCAAAGAAAACGCTTTCACCACCGAAGCGCATGCAGATTTCAACACCGTGATCAGTCTTTACAAGCAATCCTTTTTGCTTCATTTCTGGATAATTTTCGCTCTCGGTATCAATTTGTGGCCATACAGAAACCATCAGCTCCATACCCATGTTTTTTAATTCCTTCACCATGGCCTCCGGATCCGGGAAAAATTCTTCCTCGAAACGAAAATCACCCATCTTAGGCCAGTGGAAGAAATCACATACGATTACATCAACTGGAATTTTTTTCTCATGATACGTTCTTGCAACGCGGAGTAACTGCTCCTGATTCCAATAACGAAGCTTGCATTGCCAGAAACCAAGACCATATTCTGGCATCATCGGAGCTGTGCCGACAGCATGACCATATGCCTGCTCAATTTCATCTGGTGTATCGCCAGCTGTAATCCAATAATCCATCTGCTTTGTACTTGCTGCGTACCAGTCCGTGACATTTTTTCCAAATGTGACCTGACCGACAGCTGGATTGTGCCATAAAAAACCGTAACCAAGACTAGAGAGAACAAATGGAACACTTGCCTGAGAGTTGCGGTGTGCTAGTTCGAGTGTCGTGTATTTTAGGTCCAGATCATCCTGTTGATACTGGCCCATTCCAAATAGTTTTTCGTTTTGAGCAGAGCAGAAGGAGACATGAAGGCTGTATGCGCCACCAGTAATTCCATGGAAACGTCTGCTGTCTTTATTCAGTGCGCCACCGTCACCTGTTTCACGAAGCAACAGCTTTCCGTTCTGATTATAATAAGAAAGAATGCATTTGTGATTCCAACTGCTTACTTCAATGCGCGCTGTGATCTTTCCATTTGTAATACTTGCCTCATATTCAGAAATGGAGATTGAAGGCAGAATCGCCTTATCGTCTTCGGAAAGAGGAAGTAACGCATAGTCCGTGTCACAGATTGTTCCCTGCATAACAGAGCGTACACGCAAACTGTTTTCGCCCCACGGTTCCAGACGCAAGAGTTCTCCGTCATTTTCATAGATGAGGGCATTGCCCTCCTGATGCATTGTGTTCATAAGAACCACCTTTCTGCCGATTATTGGCGTTGGATGTTATAGTGTTATTGTATTGCTATTTTGTTGATGTTATATTGATGCTTTTTATGTATGCTTTTATGATACAAGAAATCCAATAAAAATACTTGAAAAATGATAGCAAAAAGTAGCACTATATTGCGCATTTCAAAGTATCGTGTTATCTTAAATAAGGAAATTAGAGAAATAAAAA
>CAVCPW010000202.1:0-2679 GCA_963604075.1 Anaerovoracaceae bacterium
GATTATATCCTACAACTGAACAGTCTGTTATGTTCGCAAAGACTTTTGGCTGTTGCCGTAAGAGAAGGGTGGCAGCCATCAAACGATGCAAATGAAATCGAGAAATATGCAGATACAATCGCAAAGTGGAGAGTGGAGTATCAGGCAGACTTTGCAAAGCGTCTGCAATGGTGCGTAAAATAAGAAAGGCAGGAATCATATCATGAAGTATCAAAACCCTATTATTCGAGGTTTCCATCCAGATCCGAGTATTTGTCGCGTGGGCAGTGATTATTATCTGGTGACAAGCACATTTGAATATTTTCCGGGAATTGCCTTATTTCACAGTCGTGATCTGGTAAGCTGGGGGCAGATCGGAAACTGCATTACCAGACCGGGGCAGCTCGATTATTCGAAATTTAAGGATTCTGGAGGTGTGTGGGCACCGACAATCCGTTACTATAAGGGGCGCTTCTATGTGACTGCTGCGATTGATGGCATGGGAAGTATGATCATGCACACAGATGACATAAATGGTGAATGGTCTGATCCGGTGTGGACTGATTTTGGCGGTATTGACCCATCAATTTGCTTTGATGGAGATGAAGCATATTATTGCACAAATGATTTTACAAGTGGTCATGAGGCAATCGTGCTGGCAAAGATTGACCCGGACACAGGCATACGTAAAGAAGAACGTCACGAAATCTGGAATGGCACAGGCGGAGGCTGGCTGGAAAGTCCTCATGTTTACCATATCGGAGAGTATTATTATATTCTTGCGGCAGAGGGTGGAACAAATTATACACATATGGAAACAGCAGCGCGTAGCAAAAACATTTATGGTCCATATGAAAACTGTCCATACAATCCAATCCTGACTAATAAAAATGATACAACAAAGCAAGTTCAGTGTGCAGGTCATGCTGATCTGGTAGACGATGAAAACGGAAACTGGTGGATGGTTCATTTGGGAACGCGATCCGTATTAAAAAACAAGACACCGCTTGGAAGAGAGACATTTCTGACGCCAGTCGAGTGGAAAGAAGGCTGGCCAGTCGCAATTAATAGACGTGCAAAGTTGGAAAACGAGTTAGATAGAACTGTATGCAGAATTCAAGAAAAAAATGTACAAAGTAAAAATGCATATGGAGAGACCCAAACGGAAAGAAACATTCCTATAGGAAACAGTTTCCATTTTAAGCCCAATCTTTCCAATTCTTCATGGGAACCACAGTGGCTCTGGCTTCGGGAACCCAATACCACCTTATATGAGCGAACATCAAACGCATTGATTCTTCATCCGTCCGCTTTTGATTTTGAAGCGCCAGCACAGCCATGCTTCATAGGCATATGTCAACCTGATATTGACTGCCATTTTCAGACGACATTTACCTTTGATCCAAAAGAGGACGAAGAAGGTGGAATATTACTCTATTTAAGCACAAATTTTTACTATCGAATTTGCAAGAGAAAGTATGCTGGAAAGACACAGCTTGCTGTAATTCGCAAATTAGACGATGTGGAAGCCATCGATTATATAAAAGAATTAGGTGAGAACACAGAAACACCAATTATAATTTTTATCGATGCTTCAGCGTCTGGCTATCACATTACCTGGAAAACAGAAGGTGGACCACTTGAAGATGCCGGAACCTATTCGGTACGCTTTTTGTGCACTGAGATTGAAAATCGCTGCTTTACAGGAACGATAATCGGTATATATGCAGCAGATCATACAATCACACAACGAAAGGTAAATGAGCAAGATAAACAACAAAATTTACAATGTGATACCACAAAACAGGAAACATCGAAAACGGAAAGGAGCAACAATTCAATGATTGTCACAAACTTTGAGGCAGTAGCGAACGTCCAACGTACTTAAATGATTTGCATGGTGTGGGTGCATTTTTAATCATGTGTACTGAGATGGAAGTAATCACATTACTATAAAAACATGGAGATAAAAAAACATGGAGAAACGTATAGAAAATCGAGGACAGATAAGCAAAGGAAAGACGATTACTGAGAAAATTATAGAAGCACATCTGGTATCAGGTGTGCCGACTGCAGGAAATGAGATTGATATTCGCGTTGATCAGACATTAACTCATGATATCAATGCAGTAATGACATATTTGGCATTTGAAGCACTGGGCATTGACCGTGTGAGGACAAAGTGTAGTGTCAGTTATCTGGATCATAACTTGCTCTATGCGGATTACAAAACTCCGGATGATCATATTTATCTGCAATCCTCAGCGAAAAAGTTTGGCGTTTGGGTATCCAGACCGGGAAATGGAATCTGTCATACCGTTCATGTGTCACGTTTTGCAATTCCGGGAGAAGTATGTGTGGGTGGAGACAGTCACACTCCTCATTCTGGTGCAATCGGAATGCTTAGCATTGGTGTTGGTGGTATGGATGTGGCAAGCGCTATGGCAGGTGTCCCACTTCATATGAAAATGCCACAAATTGTGAAGGTACGTCTCGAAGGACATCTGCGTCCCGGTGTGAATGCAAAAGATATCATTTTGGAAATGCTGCGAAGAGAATCCATACGAGGCGGTCTAGGTCGAATTTATGAGTATCAGGGACCGGGAGCAGCCAGTCTTGAGATACCTCAGCGTGCTACCATTGCAAACATGGGCGCGGAAATGGGAGCAACAGCATCCATTTTTGAGGCAGACGAGCAAG
>CAVCPW010000203.1:0-4825 GCA_963604075.1 Anaerovoracaceae bacterium
TACTGCAAAAACTCTTCCATCTCTTCCTTCCGGCTAAACTTGGCGATATACATCTGATCACCCATGCCCTGCGCCAGTACAGCCGGCATACGATCACTCATCGTGATGTTGGCACGATAATGGGAGAGAATTTCATTGTGACCATTCTTGTGCGCATTGCAGTCGCGTCTGCCAACATAAATACAATAAAACTTATCGGCATACTCAGACAGTGTGCAGCGGTCAAATGCAATCATATCCGCCCAGATCTTATACACATTTGTGCTGTTTGCATAGTTTAACATATCCGGTGTGAAACCTCCGCTCGGACGCATATTAACCTCAAGTGCAATCACCTGCCCCTTGCCTGCCACACCCGGCATATCCTTATTCAGACGGAAAAACTCAAAATGGATGAAACGGCTCTTTACACCAAATGCCTTTACGCATCGTCTTCCCGCATCGCGCACATCATCCGGCAGCTGCTTTTCTATATAAAAATAAGCATCTGTCTTGTCGTTTACGATATCCATGATTGAAACCGGAGTCACATTTCCAGACTCAAACAACACTTCTCCCCTGCTGTTTATGATCGCATCGTATGAGCAAATCATGCCATCCACATACGGCTCTGCAAGAAATCCTTCTCTGTTTTCGCCTGCAAAGAACGCATCAAGCTCCTGATCACTTGAAATGCGATATGTACTCTGCGCACCAACACCGTTATCAGGCTTTACAACAATCGGATAACCATACTTTGCCGCAAATGCAAAGCAACCCTCGCGTGAACCGATGCGATAGCAATCCACTGCCGGAACACCTGCCTTTTTGTAAAACTCCTTCATGTGTTCCTTTGATTTAAAAGTCTCAATCTCATTTAATTGAAATCCGCTTGTGATATGAAAATCCGTACGCAGTCTGGCATCCTGTGTCAGCCAATACTCGTTGTTACTCTCAAGCCAGTCAATACGACCATACTTAAAGGTAAAATATGCGACTGCACGCATCATCTGATCATAATTTTCCATGGACTCTACCTTATAGTATTCGGTAAGTACATTCTTCAAGCTATATGGAAGAGAATCATAAGCACTATCGCCGATTCCCAAAACATTTACTCCATTATTTTTCAGTTCCGCACAAAAATGGTAATAATTAGTCGGAAACTGAGGAGATATAAAAATAAAATTCATAAAATCGACCTCCCAAAATTGCTACATTTTACGCATAATAGTATACGTCAATCTTTTTCGATTTGCAAGTGATGATTCCCTTCTCCAACTCAGGAAGTTCTGGTTTTCTCCATGCATACCAGAAATCCTTCAACCTTGCAGCAATCTCACGAAGCTCCCGATACAATTGTCCATCATAAATACCATCTGCATCGGCTGACACACCATATGCCTTTAGCCCCATCTGCTGCGCCAGGTACATTGCCCGATACAAATGGTAACTCTGAGTCACAATTACAATAGTAGCTCCATCTCCGAAGAATTCCTTACTGTGTACAATCGTATCATAGGTATTTAATCCCATATGATCCATATACACCTCATCCTCTGCAACTCCATCTTCCACAGCAAGTGACTTCATAACCGCCACTTCATTATAATCTTCGTTTTGATTGTCCCCGCTAACAAGCATTTTTGAAACAGACGCTTCCTTATAAAAAGCAACCGCCGTCTGCATTCGATCCTTTAGCATCTGACTGGCCTCTCCATTCGCCCGAACTGAACAGCCAAGCACAACAACACCATCTGCTTTAAAATTTGCCCATTGATCCTTTTTTAAAATACGCCCTCTCGTCCCCCATACCATATAGACATTGATCACTGCCACTGCTGCTGCCAGCAAGATAATCATTCCGGCGAGCAGACCAAACAGCCGTCTAATTTTTCTGCGCATAAGATCTATTTTTATTCCTTCTTTCTAACTTTATTTCAACTCACAGTCGGTATTTTCACAGAGTCTGAGATATCAAAATAGTTCGACTGCCTTAGAAGTTGGGCACTTCAATTCTGTGTAAAAAGAGCCGGATCACTCCGGCTCAAAGCTTACTCAAAAGCTTACTTATTTTGTTCCGAAAATACGATCTCCTGCATCACCAAGACCCGGGCAGATGTACGCATTCTCATTCAGTTCGCGGTCAACATGTCCAACATACAATTGAATGTCCGGATGAGCCTTCATCAGTCTGTCGATACCTTCCGGTGCTGCTATAATACACATGAACTTAATTTTCTTTCCGCCGTGCTGCTTGATAAAGTTCACTGCCTCTACTGCTGATCCGCCAGTTGCCAACATCGGATCTAATACAATGATTGTTCTCAACTCGATTGGAGACGGCAGCTTGCAATAGTACTCATGCGGCTCATGTGTCACTTCATCACGATACAAACCGATATGTCCAATCTTTGCACTCGGAACAAGTGCAGTCATACCGCTTACCATTCCAAGTCCTGCTCTTAAAACCGGAACAATTGCCAGCTTCTTTCCTGCAATCATTGGTGTCTTGCAGCTCTCAATCGGTGTTTCAATCTCAACATCCTCAAGTGGCAAATCACTCAATGCCTCATAACCCATCAGCATCGCAATCTCCTCAATCAGCTTGCGAAACTCATTTGTTCCAGTATTCTTATTTCTAAGCATGGAAATCTTATGCTGTACCAGCGGATGGCTGTTTACATATACATTACTATACTCTTTATACATGTGTTTTCCTTTCTGAGCTTTGTCTCGTAGTAACTATTCAATACCTTCACTGAATGGTTACATCTCATATTTCTTTGGCTATCATATCATTTTTTTAAATAATCTTCAACTATTTTTAAAAAAATGCTTGATTTTTTTAGGAATCTATGTTATTATTTAAGTGTTGCAGGCCGGTGTGGCGGAATGGCAGACGCACGTGACTCAAAATCACGCGGAGCGATCCGTGCCGGTTCGAGTCCGGCCACCGGCATCAAAAATAAAGTGTTCATAAGTAAAGTAATTTTGCTTATGAACACTTTTTTATTAGTTTTAATGTTGCGAATTCATATCCTGTGAGACTGACTCGCCTGAATCATCTCATATTCCGAATTAGAGCTCTTCTACAAAGCTTACACCACTTAAGCTTGAAATGTAGCTTATTGCCTTGGAATGATTTACCTTTTTCTCAAAATGAAGCGTTAAAATTATAATCACATTCTCGCTCTTTTTGCCTGGCTTTGTGATCTGTAAATCCTCCAGACGGACATGCTCTTTACCGCAGTCTTCAATAAAATGGCTAAGTGCTTCATTATTTTCAAACATCAGATTCAGACACAAATACTTGGAGTTTCCCTTTACCCTGAGATCCATACGTCTAAATACGGTCATAATTAAAAACAATGCCACACCAACTGCAATCGCACCCTCATAAAAACCGATACCGATTGCCAAACCGATACAGGCAGATGACCAAAGTCCTGCTGCGGTTGTCAAACCTTTGACTTGGTTGCTTCTTGTCACAAGAATCGTACCTGCGCCTAAAAAACCGATGCCGCTGATAACCTGTGCGCCCAGACGGGACGGATCCCCTGTCTGAAACATCTGAGAAATGTATTGATTTGTCATCATAACCAGGCAGGCACCCAAACACACAAGCATGTATGTTCTCGAACCTGCTGGCTGATTCTTTGTGAGGCGCTCATAACCAATGATGCCTCCGATTGCCATTGACAAAATCACTCTGCCAATAATGGCAACTAATGTTAATTCACGAAATGCTTCCATGTACAACTAGTCCTTATTTTTCTGTCATCTTTTTGTATAATATATTTTCCGTGATTTCAGCTTTCCCTGATTGTGTTGTGTTTCTACATTTGCATCCTTACACACTATTACAATGTACGCAGGAAATCCTCGATAAACCAACTCTCATACAGATGAGCCTTGATATTCGGATGTGAATTTCTTCCTCCTACTTTAAACGCTTCCATGCGAAGTTCCTTTGTACGAGCGCAATGCGCAGGATTTGTGGAACGATGCATCATCGGTGTGCGCTCATCTCCATTCAAATCAATATACGGGATGCCCCACTTCTTTGCAATCGCGATGGTAGCCAGACGATAATCATCTGTCTCGCAGCCATTTGACACCAGGATACCGATATGTGCATATGGATGCTTCTCGATCAGATATTCCAATACAACATTCCATGCACCATAAAAAGTTGTATTATCGGTATCGTCGATAGTCCCCAGATGGATAATTCCGGTCTGATCCTCTCCATCACTTCCAGTTGAGGATGGTCTGTGGTGAGAGTCGTTAATTCCGTAGTACAGCGTAATATAATCGACATCCTCATCAATCGTCTTATAAATTCCATTGGAAAAAGAATTAGAGAATGTACCCGGAACAGGCGGCATCGCCATTGTCTGTCCACCGACTGCCAAATGCTGCACAGTCATGTGATTGCGTTCTGCAATCAAATAGCCATATGTCTTATATTTTCCGGCAAATGGTCCATCTTTAAAACTCTCGCTATAACCGCCTGAAAAATCCCCATTTGTAAAGCTATCCCCACAAACAGCCCACTTCTTTCCATAAAGAATATTTGCGTTGTCCATTTTTTCTCCTTCTCATGTCAATTTTTTCTGCTTCAAATAATTAAACTTTTTTGTTTAAAGATGCATGGTGGCAAGACGCGCATAAGACATTGTTCCGCCAAACAGATCAAGCGCACTGCCAATTGTCATGTCAATCTTTCCTTTTCCAAGCTTTTTAAGAAGTTCAATGTCTTCCCAACTGTGAACGCCGCCAGCATATGTAACAGGAACACCATCAAAATCAGATAACAAGGTGACAAGGCCTGTCTCTATGC